>QYPX01000081.1 GCA_007280205.1 Comamonadaceae bacterium | reverse complement strand
TCCATCCTAAGGAGTTTTCATGAACAGATATTCATTCCTCGGCGCCAGCGTCATGCTGCTTGGATCGCTTCACTCTGCAACCTACGCCATCACCGCCACCGAACAACTTGCCGCCTACACGGCACAGGCCGGCGCGCCGGCGCAGGCTGCCCGTGGTCAGACCCTGTTTACCAGCAAGCACGGCAAGGAATGGAGCTGTTCCTCCTGCCATACGGCCACACCCACGGTGGAAGGCAAACACGCCACTACCGGCAAGGCGATCGCGCCGCTGGCGCCCGCCTTCAATCCGGATCGCTTTGCCGACGCCGCCAAGGCCGAGAAGTGGTTTCGCCGCAACTGCAATGACGTGATGGGCCGCGAGTGCACAGCGGGCGAAAAGGCTGACATTCTGGCCTGGCTGCTGACGCTCAAACGCTAAGGGAAACGGAAATTTCAACCGTTCCCTTGTCATCCCAGATTCGCCGTTTGTCTTCCCGGACTCCCTGTTTGTCTTCCCGGACTCCCAGTTTGTCTTCCCGGACTCCCTGTTTGCCATCCCGGACTCCCTGTTTGTCTTCCCGGACTCGATCCGGGATCCAGTGCCACGCATGCACTGGATTGCGGGTGCTGAAACCCCGGACCTGATCCGGGGCCGCAATGACACACCTGAGGCCCGCAATGACAAACTTGCAAGCCGCCCATTCACATCTTCTCGGTAACACCAAATGATCCATTCCACCTTCAAACAAGCGGCTCTGATGGGCCTGCTGGCGGCAAGTTGCCTGGGCGCAGCCCACGGCGCGACCAGCACTGCCGGCGCTGCGCCCCTGGCCAAATACCAGCAGGAATGCGCGGCCTGCCATATTGCCTACCCGGCTGGCATGTTGCCAGCGGCCTCCTGGCAGCGCCTGATGGGTACGCTGGGCAAGCATTACGGTGCCGACGCCTCGCTCGATGAGGCGACGACGCGCGAGATCGGCGCCTGGCTCAAGACCCAGGCCGGCACCTACAAGCGTGTCAGCGAAGAGCCGCCACAGGACCGCATCACCAAGTCTGCCTGGTTCCTGCAAAAGCCCCGCCCGGGCGAAGTGCCGCCAGAGGTCTGGAAGCGCGCATCGGTTGGCAGCGCTGCCAACTGCGGCGCCTGCCACGGCAATGCAGCGCAGGGCAACTTCAGCGAACGCGAAATCAAGATCCCGAAGTAAGGGCGTATTTCGCCGGTTTTGCAGGCATGATGGTGGGCTGGAGAAAAGCGGAGATTTCTGATGCGCATTTTGCTGGCTGAGGACGATGCCATGTTGGGCGACGGCTTGCGCGCGGGCTTGCGCCAGCTCGGCTTTCAGGTCGACTGGGTGCGCGACGGCGCTGCTGCCGAACGCGAAATTGCCTCTGGCGACTACGCAGCAGCCGTGCTGGATCTGGGCTTGCCGGTGAAAGATGGCATGGACGTTCTGCAATCCCTGCGCGCGCGCAAGATCGCCACCCCTGTGCTGGTGCTGACGGCGCGTGACGCGGTGCCGGATCGCATCCGTGGTCTGGACCTGGGCGCCGACGACTACGTGATCAAACCGGTTGACCTGCACGAACTCGGCGCCCGCTTGCGCTCGCTGGCACGTCGGGCGCATGGCCAGTTGCAGGATGTGCTGCGCTGCGGCGCGGTCTCACTCGACCCGTCAGCACGGCAGGTCACGCTGCATGGCGAGGCCGTTCTGCTATCGACGCGTGAATTTGATTTGCTGTACGCCTTGATGCTCAGCGCGGGGCGCGTCATGTCGCGTGAGCAGTTGGAGCAAAAGCTCTACAGCTGGGGCTACGAAGTCGACAGCAACGCGATCGAGGTGCACATCCATCATCTGCGGCGCAAGTTGCAAGCCGACCTGATTCAGACGGTTCGAGGCATCGGCTACACGGTGGCTCGTGCGAAGGACCCGGCGTGACAGCGTCTCGACATCTGAAGTCCCTGCAGACTCGCCTGCTGATGCCCTTGCTGACGCTGCTGGCGACAGTCTGGCTCGGCGCCGTGCTGCTGACCTGGTTTGACGTGCAGCATGAACTCGATGAGTTGCTCGATGGCCATCTGGCGCAGGCGGCCGCCCTGCTGGTCATGCAACAGGCCGGCGGGAACGACCACGACGGTGTTGAGGATGCGCCCTCGCTGCACAAGTACGCACCCCGCGTGATGTTCCAGGTGTTTCACGAAGGGCGTCTGGTGCTGCGCTCGGCCAATGCCGGCGCAACGCCGATGTCAAGCCACGGTTCTGGCTTTGCCACGGAACAGCTGGACGGCAAACAGTGGCGCGTCTTCGCTACCAGGGGAACTGAAAGCGATGTGCAGGTCTATGTCGGCGAGTTGAACGAATCGCGCGACGAGATTCTGATGGCCGTCTTGCAGGGGGTGATGTGGCCACTGGCTTATGCCTTGCCCCTGCTGGCACTGGTGGGTTGGTGGACGGTACGCAAGGGTCTGGCACCCTTGCGCCAGCTCAGTCAGTTGCTCGGTCAGCGGCGCCCGCAGGCCCTGGAACCCTTGAAAATCGAACACCTGCCCTCCGAGATGGAGCCGGTAGTGCAGGCACTCAACGCCTTGTTTGACCGGATCGAACACATGGTGGCTGCCGAGCGCCGCTTCACCGCCGACGCCGCCCATGAACTGCGCACGCCGATTGCCGCGATTCGCGCCCAGGCGCAGGTCGCCATGGGTGCGCTCGACGACCTGGCACAACGCGACCACGCCCTGCACGCCACGCTGGCCGGTTGTGACCGTGCCACCCGACTGGTCGAGCAGTTGCTGACGCTGGCACGGCTGGAGGAGGGCCCGGTCAGCTCACTGACCAGCGTCGACCTGAGCGCGCTGGTGCGCCGCGTCGCGGCCGATCTGGCCCCGGCCGCCCTGGCCCGACAACAGTCCATCGAGCTTGACGCCGTCAAACCCTGCGCCGTGCTTGGCGCCGAAATGCTGGTGGCGGTGATGGCGCGCAACCTGATCGATAACGCCATTCGCTACAGCCCGGACCAGGCACGGATCTGGGTCAGCGTGGCGAGCGAATCCGGGCAAACCGTGCTGCGGGTGCAGGACAGCGGGCCGGGCATGACCGAGGCCGAACTGGCGCGCCTGGGTGAGCGCTTCTTCCGGGTTCTGGGTACCGAGCAGACGGGCAACGGCCTGGGTTGGTCCATCGTTGCGCGCATCGCAGCCGTCCTGAATGCCACCATCGAGGTCAAGCGTTCAGAGATGCTGGGTGGCTTGGCGGTCACCGTGCGTTGGCCGAAGGCAGCCCAGGCCTGAAGCTTCGCCCGTGGGCCGCGACATCGGTCAGAATCGTGCCATGCAATTCCAAAGAATTCTTGTTCCTGTGGCGGCTGTTGCCGGCGTGATGGCTGCCTACAGTTCGTATGGCTGGCCCGGTGTCGCCATCGCCAGCGGCTTGCTGGTAATGTGGTTGCTCTTGCATTTCACCAGGCTGATGCAGGTGCTCAAGCGCGCCGCGAATCGACCCATCGGCTACGTCGACAGTGCCGTCATGCTCAACGCCAAACTCAGAAGCGGTGTCAGCCTGCTGCATGTGGTGGCCATGACCAAGGCGCTGGGGACGCTTGAGAGCGCAAAGGATGTGCAGCCTGAGGTCTTTCGCTGGACCGATGAAACACAGTCCCACGTCAGCTGTGAGTTTCACAACGGCAAGCTGAGAAAATGGCAATTGCAACGCCCGGCGCCAGGCGAGGCAGAGACGCCGGAGTCGGGCAGCGGTCAAGCCCCGTAAAATCTGCTTTTGCATGCAGGAACCTCTTCACAAGGAAACACCGATGAGCCCAATACCCCCCTCCATGTCTGACCGCGATGGCAAAATCTGGATGGACGGCCAGATGGTCGACTGGCGCGATGCCAAGATCCACGTTCTGACCCATACCTTGCATTACGGCTGCGGTGCGTTTGAGGGCGTACGGGCCTACAACACCGTCGATGGCACAGCGATCTTCCGACTCGACGATCACACCGATCGTCTGTTCAACAGTGCCAAGATCCTGCGCATGAACATCCCGTTCACCAAGGAGCAGGTCAACGAAGCGCAAAAAGCGGTGGTGCGCGAGAACCAGCTTGAGTCCTGCTATCTGCGGCCGCTGACCTGGATTGGTGACAAGAAGCTGGGCGTCTCGCCCAAGGGCAACACGATTCACCTGATGGTGGCTGCCTGGCCCTGGGGCGCCTACCTCGGTGAAGAGGGCTTGAAGCGCGGCATCCGCGTCAAGATCTCGAGCTATACACGGCATCACGTCAACATCACGATGACGCAGGCCAAGGCGGTCAGCAACTACACCAACTCGATTCTGGCCAACATGGAAGTCACCGACGAGGGCTACGACGAAGCCATGCTGCTCGACGCCAACGGTTTCGTCTCCGAAGGTGCTGGCGAAAACCTGTTTGTGGTCAAGGGCGGCGTGGTTTACACGCCCGACCTGTCAGCCGGCGCCCTGAACGGCATCACGCGCAATACCGTATCCCACATCTGCAAGGATCTGGGGCTCGAAGTGATCCAGAAGCGCATCACGCGCGATGAGGTCTACATCAGCGACGAGGCTTTCTTTACCGGCACCGCGGCCGAAGTGACACCGATCCGTGAGCTTGACCGGATTGAGCTCGGCTGCGGCTCCCGCGGCCCCATCACCGAGAAGATCCAGAGCGCGTTCTTTGACATCGTCAATGGCCGCAATCCGAAATACTCACATTGGCTGACAAAGGTATCCTCATGAGCAAGTCCATCATTCAACTGGCGGCCAAAGACCTGAACCATCAGGGTGGCGTGTTCTGCCCGAGCCCGCTGGCCGACATGAAACTCTGGAACAGTCACCCCAAGGTCTATCTGGACGTGGCCCACAGCGGCCAGGCCAAGTGCCCGTATTGCGGCAGCGTCTACCAACTCAAGGAAGGCGAGCACTTCGACGCTCATCACTAATTGGGGTCAGATTCCAATTCTTTGATCATCGCGCCCCAGTGGATAGGCGACGCGGTGATGACCGAGCCGCTGCTGCGTCGTCTGGCCGCGCGCGGCGAGCGCCTGACGGTGGCTGCCCTGCCCTGGGTGGCAGCGGTCTACCGCTTGATGCCACAGGTCAGCGAGGTGATCGAACTGCCTTTTGCCCATGGCGGCCTGCAATGGCAGGCCAGGCGCACTGTGGCGGGCCAGATCAGGGGCCGCTTTGATACCGCCTATGTCTGTCCCAATTCCCTCAAAAGTGCGTTGCTGCCGCTGCTGGCGGGCATCCAGGATCGCATTGGCTACCTGGGTGAGGCGCGCTTCGGATTGCTGACGCAGCGCCTGAGGAATCCGCCAAAGAACCAGCGCCCCCCCATGGTGGCCTTCTACTCGGCGCTCAGTGGCGAGCGCGAGCTTGACCAGGACCAACCGCTGCTGCAGGTCGACAAGGTCGCAGTTGAGCAGACGCTGCAGCCACTGCGCTTGCCATCGGCTGGCTACTACGTGTTTGCACCGGGGGCCGAATTCGGCCCGGCCAAGCGCTGGCCGACCGACCATTTTGCCGAGTTGGCGCGCCGTCTGGACCATCCGGTACTGCTGCTGGGCTCAGCCAAGGAACACGAACTGTGCGAAGAAATCGCCACCCCGGTCAACGCCTCGCAAGCCGACAAGTGCCTCAACCTGGCCGGCAAGACATCGCTGGCCCAAGCTTTCCACGCGATCGCCGGGTCCCTGTGCACCGTCAGCAATGACTCCGGTCTGATGCATGTTGCCGCTGCCCTGGGCGTGAACCAGGTGGCAGTTTTTGGCTCCAGCAGTCCGCTGCACACGCCACCTCTGAACACCAGGGCCGAGGTGCTCTGGCTCAAGAATGAGCCCGCCTACCAGCCCGCGCTGGACTGTGCGCCCTGCTTCGAGCGCAACTGCCGATTCGGGCACACGCGCTGCTTGAGCGACATTTCAGCCCACCAGGTGTTGCAAGGCATAGAGCGCCTGAAGCGCCTCTGAAGCCCTGGGTGGCAGAGCTGGGGTAGGGGCCTGCGCCTCATGCTGTCAAATGCCCAGAAATCGGCGCAGACCCCTACCCCAGCTCTGCCGACGGCTTTCTTGGTTGGCGTCAATCCGAGACGAAAAAAAGCCACCCGAAGGTGGCTTTGAAAAATCCCCCGAGGAGGACTCGATGGAGTTTTCGCTTGAATCACTGTGACAGCAGTTGTGCCGACTTTAGCCAGCATCAGGTCAGGGCGCTATCCCCCATTTGGGGGATATGGCGGCAATTCACTCGAATTTATGTGGCTTTTGACAACAATTTGCTCGCACCACCCGCGCCAAGTGGCAGCGAAACAACAAAGCAGGCGCCACCATCGGGTCGGTTCTCGCATTGCACCGTGCCGCCATGGCGAATGGCAATCGATTTGACCAGGGCCAAACCCAGGCCAACGCCGCCATCGCGTTCGGTCGCACCCGGCAGACGGTAAAACGGCTCGAAGATGCGCTCGCGCAGTTCGGCCGGCACGCCGGGGCCACGGTCACAGACCTGGATCACTGCACGTGCATCGGTTCGGCTCAGTGTCACCGTGATTTCGCCCGCCGCGTGGCGGCGCGCATTCTCCAGCAGATTGCGCATGACTCTGCGCAACAGTTTGGCAACACCCTGCACCGACAAAGCAGCATCGGTCTGCTCCGGCCCGGGTAACACCTCCAGTTCGGCGCCAACGCGGGCGCACTCCTCGGCCGCCATGCCGATCAGATCGACCGACTCGATCGTGCCCAGATCCGCTTCGCGCGCGTCGAGCCGACTGGCCAGCAGGATCTCCTCAATCAGCAGATCGAGCTCGCCGATATTGCGCGCAATCTCGTTCTTGAAGGCTGGCGAAGAGCCTGAGCCCATCAGTTCGAGTCCCATGCGGATACGCGTCAGCGGTGAGCGCAATTCATGCGAGGCATTGGCCAGCAAGGACTTTTGCGACGCCAGCAAAGACTCATGTGACTTGATCAGATTCTCGATGCGCTCGGCCGCATGGTTGAAACGCGCCCCCAGAAACGCCACTTCATCCTGCCCGTCCTCGGCGACGCGGACGGAGAGGTTTCCTTCGCCCCATTTCTCGACACCGTTTTGCAAGAGTTCAAGGCGGCGTGTGAGCTTGCGAATGATCGGATAGGTGGCCAGGGCGACCGCCAGCGCCACCAGTGTCAGGGTCCAGAAAAATCCGTACGGTGCCAGATTCCAGGGAGAGCGCGGGCCCCGCGGCAACTGCATGTGGACGATCTGGCCATCGAGCATCAGCACCACAAACTCGGGGCCGCTGCCGCTCTGGCTTTGCAGGCCAAAGGAGGGGGCTTGTGCTTGCGGCTCGCCTTGCGGGTGGGCACCGATGCCGGCACCCGGGGGCCGGCGCCGGCGCGAGTGGCCGTTGCCGATAATCTGACCGGCTTCGTTGCGAATGACGACGTCACGCAGCGGCGGCTCAACGGTCAGCCGCCAGGCCCAGCCAACCAGAAAGGTGAGCACCGCCACCGCCAGCACCACCGCCAGCCAGATCCGCGTGTACAGGCGCTTGAGGAACACGCTGCGCTCAGTCCTGCTGACGGGCAAACACGTAGCCCACGCCGCGCACCGTCAGGATCCGCTTGGGATCCTTGGCGTCGATCTCAATGGCAGCACGAATGCGCCCCATGTGGACATCAATCGAGCGATCAAAGGCGTCGAGCTCGCGGCCACGCACCGCCTCCATGATCTGATCGCGTGTCAGCACGCGCCCGGCCCGCTCGGCCAGCGCCACCAGCAGGTCGAACTGGTATGAAGTGAGATCGCAGACTTGGCCTGCCACGTTCACGGTTCGGGCATCGCGGTCGATTTCGAGTGTGCCAAAGCGCAGCTGTTTGCTGACCTGGGGCAGGCCCTCGCCGCGCCGGCGCAGCACGGCGCGAATGCGCGCCAGCAATTCGCGCGGCTCAAAGGGCTTGGGCAGATAGTCATCGGCACCAATTTCAAGGCCGATGATGCGGTCCATCGGATCGCCTTTGGCGGTCAGCATGAGCACCGGTATTTGCGCCAGAGCGCCAGGCAGGGAACGAATGCGGCGACACACCTCCAACCCGTCCATATCCGGCAGCATCAGGTCAAGGATCACCAGGTCGGGTGGACTTGCTTGCAGGGCCAGCAGGCCGCTTTGACCGTCGCCCGCATGCTGCATGGCAAAACCGGACTGGCCCAGGTACTCGCAGACCATCTGGGCCAGGCGAGCGTCGTCCTCAATCATTAGCAAGTTTTGACTCATGGCTGCAGTCTAGGGCAGCGCACGCCCGAGTGCTTGAAGTAACAGTAAAGTTAAGTAAATGAAATCCGGCGCATGCTAGCGGGTTTTGATTCTTGAAGCCAGCGCCACCAGCAGCAGCACCGGCAGGCCCAGCATGGCAGTTGCAACAAAGAAATCCTGGTAACCGAAAGCATCGACGTAACGCCCCGAATAGCCAGCCAGAAACTTTGGCGCCAGCAGCATCATGGAACTGAATATCGCGTACTGCGTGGCCGAATATTGGATGTTTGTCAGGCTCGACATGTAGGCAATAAAGGCGCCCGACGCGATGCCACTGGACAGATTGTCGGCCGAGATCACGAAGATGAGTGCCGTCACATCGTGACCCCGACTGCCGAGCCAGGCAAACAACAGATTGCTGGCAGCGCTCAGGATGGCGCCCAGCATCAGCACCCGCATGACACCCCAGCGCAAGGCCATGGCGCCGCCAACGAAGGCACCGGCCAGCGTCATCAGCACACCGTAGATCTTGGTGACCGCCGCGACTTCGTCCTTGCTGTAGCCCATATCGACATAAAACGGATTGGCCATGATCCCCATCACGACATCGCTGATGCGGTACACCGCAATCAAGGCCAGAATCAGTGCCGCCTGCTTGCCATAGCGTCGCAGAAAATCGGCAAAAGGTTCGATCAAGGCACTGTGCAGCCAGGCCCGCACATTTTTCGCTTGGGTACTGACACGGCGTGCCGGCTCAGGTGAGAGCAACACCGTCAGCATGCCCAGCAGCATGGAGGCAGCCATCACCAGATAGGCACGCTGCCAGGCCCCATGCTGATAATTTGCGACGCCAGCCACTTCAGCACGCGCAGCCAGCCAAAGCACACCGGCGCCGGCCCAGATCATGGCCAGGCGATAGCCGGTCTGGTAGGCGGCAGCGAGCGCTGCCTGACGTTCACTGCCAGCTGACTCGATGCGGAAAGCATCCAGCGCAATATCCTGTGTTGCCGAACCCACAGCCACCGCCAACGCGCCCCAGACGACCGGCTGCAGGGCAACGCGAGGGTCGTTGAAGGACATCGCGACCAGACCCGCCATGATGCCCAGTTGCGCCAGCAGCAGCCAGCTGCGCCGCCGTCCGAGCCAGCTTGTGAGCAGGGGAATAGGCATCCGGTCCACCAGCGGCGCCCAGACCCATTTGAAGGCGTAGGCCAGGCCAACCCAGCTCAGGTAACCAATGGTGGTGCGGTCAACACCTGCTTCGCGCAGCCAGAAACTCAGGGTGCCGAGCACCAGCAGCAAGGGCAGGCCGGCAGAAAAGCCCAGCGACAACATGCGCAGGCTGGCTGGTTCCAGATAGACCTTGAAACTGGCGAGCCAGCCGGGCTTGATTTCACTGAGCTTGGGCGCACTTGCTGTCATGCGTGAATAATACGCGCAGCCTCTTACCCCACCTGATGTCCCGCATGCCCTTTGATTCACCGCGACCGAACCGCGCGCACCACCACTCATTCAAACCGGCGCTGCTGCTGCCCGCCCTGGCCCTGGTCCTGTCAGGCTTGTGCCTGCCCCGGGCGCTGGCACGTGAGGGTGTTGAGGTGGGCAACAACTCGGCGTTCAGCCGACTGGTCCCGGCCGACAGCGTGGAGCGCTCGGCGACTCAGCAATACGCCCAAATGCTGCAGCAAGCAGCCAGCAAGAACGCCCTGGCGGGTAAAGAGCAAGCCCAGTTGAAGCGCCTGCGCGCGATTGCCCAGCGCATCATCCCGTTTGCCGCCGCCTGGAATCCGCGCGCCAAAGACTGGCGCTGGGAGGTCAACCTGATCGGCAGCCAGCAAATCAACGCGTTTTGCATGCCGGGCGGGAAGATCGCCTTTTACAGCGGCATTCTGCAGCAGCTCAAGCTCACGGATGACGAGGTGGCAATGGTGATGGGACACGAAATCGCCCATGCACTGCGCGAACACGCCCGCGAGCGGATGGGAAAAAGTGCAGTGACACAAGGCGCGGCGCGAATCGGCGGCGCAGTTGCAGCCGGTGTTCTTGGTGTTGATCCGCGCCTGACGGACGGTCTGGCGCGTGGTGGTGCCAACCTGCTGACGCTCGAATTCAGCCGGAAGGACGAGTCCGAAGCCGACCTGGTCGGTATGGAACTCGCAGCGCGCGCCGGCTATGACCCCCGATCTGGGGTCAGCCTGTGGCAAAAGATGGGCGCTGCCAGCAAGGGGGCGCCACCGCAATGGCTCTCCACCCACCCCTCCGGCAAATCGCGCATTGCCCTGATTGAAAAAAATCTGCCCAAAGTGATGCCCTTCTATGAACGCGCCAGCAAGGACCGACCCTCAAGTTCCGGCGGCTGGTAGACTTCTGCCAATGAAATCGTTTCTGTCACTGCTGCTGTTCTGCCTTGTCAGCACCTCATCGCTGACGCTGGCAAAAACCCCGGGCGAAGTCGAGATCGGCGCAGTGCTCAGGGATGCCACCATGCAAGGCCTCTCAGGTCCGCCGCGCAAGCTGTCGGAATTTCGCGGCAAGCCGCTGATCATCAACGTCTGGGCTAGCTGGTGTGGCCCGTGCCGTCAGGAAATGGGCTCGCTGGAGCGACTCTCGCGCAGCAAGATCGGTAAACAGTTCACGGTGATCGGCATCTCGACCGACGACTATCCGGAACTGGCCAAGTCTTTCGTCAAAAAAACGGGCACCACGTTCAGCCACTTCATCGACCAGCGCCTGCTGCTGGAAAACATGCTGGGCGCCGAGCGCCTGCCGTTGACGCTGTTGGTCGACGCCAACGGCAAGGTGCTGGGCAAGTACTACGGCGCCGAGGAATGGGACAGCCCGCAGGCTTTCAAGCTGGTCTCGAAGGCATTTCGCATTCCGATGTGATGGCTGCGCTGCCTGGCACAGGGCGACCCAAGAACCAGCTCGCGGCGCATGCGCCCTGTCCTTGCGGCAGCGGCCAGACTTGTCTGGATTGCTGCGGTCTGTGGCACACCGGTTTGCGCGAAGGTCACCACGCACCGACACCCGAAGCCCTGATGCGCTCGCGCTACAGCGCCTACGTACTGGGCTTGATCGACTACCTGCTGGCAACCTGGCACCCGGCCACCGCGCCGGGTGAATTGGAGCTGTCACCGCTCAAATGGCTGGGGCTGGAAGTGCGCCACAGCGAACAGTCGGGTGATGCCGGCGTGGTCGAGTTTGTGGCGCGCTGCCGCGAAAATGGCCGCGCGCAGCGCATGCATGAGATCAGCCGCTTTGTGCGTGAAGATGGGCGCTGGTATTACATTGATGGCCAGATGCCAGAGTAAAAGGTTCTACCTTCCGTAGCGCGCCGTGAAGCTGGCCTTGCCCAGGCTGGTGGCGTTGATCATGAAGCCAGCCAGCGCAGCGGTGGCGTCAGCAGGAATATCGAGAACCTCTTTCAGCGCGTACACGGTGAAGACATAACGGTGCGGCGCGTCGCCCGGTGGCGGCGCGACACCACCCCAGGCCGCCACGCCGTAGTCGATGCGCACGTGGCGTGCGCCCTTGGGCAGATTGGCGCCGCCCTCGGCGCCCGCGTTGGGCGCCAGTTCGGTCACGTCGGCCGGGATGTTGATCACCACCCAGTGCCACCAGCCGGACCCCGATGGTGCGTCGGGGTCATAGACGGTCACGGCAAAGGCTTTGCTGCCGGCGGGCGCGCCGCTCCACTTGAGCGCCGGCGACCGGTTCTCTCCGGTACAGCCAAAACCGTTGTATTCAAAACGTTGCTCAATCAGCGCATCGGCCTTGATCTCCGAGCTGACCAGCGTGAATCCTGCGCTAGAAAGGGTTTGGTTCATGACACTCTCCTGTGTGAAGAATCGTGATGTTATGCCAAATGCTTGCCGACGATTCCGGCCAGTTCAAACATCGTGATCTGCGGCTTGCCAAAGACCAGCAACAACTTGGCGTCGGCGTTGATGGCCCGCTTGTTGGCAGCGTCCTGCAAGCCATTGGCCTTGATGTAGTCCCACAGTTTCTTGATCACCTGTGGCCGCGCCACGGCATCTGAACCGATCACGGCGGCCAGTGCCGCGCTGGGCTGCAGTCCGGTGCCGGCTGTGGTCTTGCGCGGCGCTTTGGCTGCTTTGGCCGCTACTTTCTTGGCAGCGATCTTGACGGCTGGCTTCTTGGCGGCTGCCTTTTTCGCCGCCACCTTCACCGCAACGCCGGCCTTGGCGGCGGCGCCGGTAAAGGCTTTGGCAGCGGTCTTGCGCGGCGGGAACTTGCTCGGTGCAAACTCGAAGTTCACTTTCCCGGCCGCTGCGTCCCACGCCAGCATGGCTTTGAAGCCGCGGCGCGTGCGCATGGAAACAAACTTGTCCAGCAGATCGGTCTTGCCCGTTGCCAGCAGTTTGCTCATCTGCTCACGCACCACCGGCTGCTGCAGAATGATCTGGCCACTCTTGAAGTCGCAACTGGGCGTGGCTTGGGCGTGTGTGGGCACTGACTTTTCACAAACATAGCTCTTGCCGTGCTCAAACACCGCGGCGCCGCATTTGGGGCAGGCACCCAGTGTTTGCTGGGCCGAAAAATCGATCAGTTCGCCGCTTTCCTCGCCCTTCCTGTCGTCGCCAAAGTCAAATTCCAACTTGAAATTCTTGCTCTCCTCGTCGAACTTGATGACCATTTCGGCAGTGAAGGGCCAACCCGCTTTGGAGCGAAAACCATCAAGTGGGCCGATTTTCCGATCACGCAGAAATTGCTCGACCTCGGCGACTTCAAAGGTACGTCCGGCAGGCGTCTTGCCAAAAGAAAAGCCGCAACCCTCTTCGCTGCCGCTCTTGCCAGTGCAACTGTAGCGACGATAGTTTTCTTTCATCACGCCGGCGCAGTGGGGGCAGGGTGCCTGCAGGGTGGCGTAGTCGCCGGGAATGGTGTCCCGGTCGTACTCCTTGGCCTTCCTCACCATGCGCTCGGTCATGGCGGCGATTTCGGCCATGAAGGTCTCGCGCTTGAGCTTGCCGTGCTCCATCTGCGCCAGCTTGTACTCCCACTCTCCGGTCAACTCGGCTTTGGAGAGTTCCTCCACGCCCAAGCCCCTGAGCAGGGTCATCAACTGGAAAGCCTTGGCTGTTGGTATCAACTCGCGCCCTTCTCGCAGCATGTATTTCTCGGCAATCAGACCTTCAATGATGCTGGATCGTGTGGCAGGCGTACCCAAGCCCTTTTCATGCATGGCAGCGCGCAATTCGTCGTCTTCAATGGCCTTGCCGGCCCCTTCCATGGCGCCGAGCAAGGTGGCTTCCGAGTAGCGCGCCGGTGGTCGGGTTTTCAGCGCTTTGGGTTCGACGCTCTGGGCTTTCACCTGCTCGCCGGGCTTGACCGGCACCAGGTTGCCCGGACTCCGGTCATCGCCGTCCTTGACCTCGTCGGCGGCTTCCTTGCCGTAGATGGCCAGCCAGCCCGGCTTGACGAGCACCTTACCCTCCGTCTTGAAGTTGTACGTGAGCGCGGTTGCCGACGCGCCGGGCCGCCCCAAGCTAGGCACGGCCCCCTCGGGGGGCAGCGCAGTACGCGTAGCGACAAGCGTGGGGGCTATTGTCGTAATTCGGGTGGTTATCTGATACTCGGCACTGGGGAAAAACACTGCCATGAAACGCCGCACCACGAGATCGTAGATTTTTTGTTCGGCTTCACTCAGACCATGTGGCGCCTGCAAGGTCGGAATGATGGCAAAGTGGTCGCTGACCTTGGCATTGTCAAAAACGCGCTTGCTCTTGACGATGTAGTGACTCTTGAGCGCCGTTGCCGCATGGGGGGCCAGGTGCTTCATCGGGCTGTCAGCGAGCATCTCGAAGGTCTGTTTCACCACCGGCAGATAGTCTTCCGGCAACGCGCGCGAATCGGTACGCGGGTAGGTCAGCGCCTTGTGGCGTTCGTACAGGCTTTGCGCGATCGACAGCGTGGTCTTGGCGGAGTAGCCAAACTTGCCGTTGGCCTCGCGCTGCAAACTGGTCAGGTCGAACAGCAGGGGGGAGGCTTGCGTCGTCGGCTTGCTTTCTTCTGTGACACTGGCCTTCTGACCCCGCACGGCATCAGCGATGGCGAGCGCTTCGCGCTCGCTCCAGAGGCGATCGGCCTTGAGTTCGGCATCCGGCTCCTCCGTATTGCCGGCCGCCAGATTGGCAGCAGCCTTTTTCCAGGCCGGATCAAACCATTTGCCGTTGTACTCTCCAGCGCTGGCGCCAAAGACAGCGTGCACCTCAAAGTAGTCGCGACTGATGAATTTGCGAATCTGCTCTTCGCGCTCAACCACCACACTCAAGGTCGGCGTCTGCACACGACCCACTGTCGTCAGGAAGAAGCCACCGTCGCGTGAATTGAAGGCCGTCATGGCGCGCGTGCCATTGATGCCGACCAGCCAGTCGGCCTCGCTGCGGCAGCGCGCGGCGTCAGCCAGCGGCAGCATCTGCTGGTCGCTGCGCAGCGTATCGAAGCCATCGCGTATGGCTTGCGGCGTCATCGACTGCAGCCAAAGGCGTTGCACCGGCAGCTTGACCTTGCTGTACTGCTGGATCAGGCGGAAGATCAGTTCCCCTTCGCGCCCGGCATCGCAGGCGTTGATCAAGGCACCCACGTCCTTGCGCTTGGCCTGCTTGACGATGGCATTGAGCCTCGTCTTGGTCTTGTCCATGGGTTTGACGTCAAAGTGCGGCGGAATCACCGGCAGGTGGGCAAAGCTCCACTTGCCGCGCTTGACGTCAAATTCCTCGGGCGCCTGAATCTCAAGAAGATGCCCGACGGCACTGGTAACGACATACTTCTCGTTTTCGAAATGCTCCTCGTGCTTCTCGAATTTGCCGGATGCCGTGGTGAGAGCACGCACAATGTCCTGGGCGACCGAAGGCTTTTCGGCAATGACCAATGTCTTGGTGAAAACTGTATTCTTCATCTGACTTTACAATCCCGTTTTCTCGCGGGCGCACGAGCGCACGCACATACACGTGAGCGCGCACCCACGCGCCCATACGAGTTCACCATACCAAATTTTTTGTTGTGTCCAAAAAAACCACCAACCTAGCCAGCCGCCGCATCCAGGTCCGCCGCTCCGGCGTGCATGGCAAAGGGGTGTTCGCCCTGCAGGATATCGCACAGGGTGAGGTGCTGATTGAGTACGTCGGCGAGATCATCAGTTGGCCCGAGGCGCAGCAGCGCCATCCCCACGACCCGGCCGACCCGAACCACACGTTTTATTTTCACATCAATGAGAGCTGCGTGATCGATGCCAAGGTCGGCGGCAATTCATCGCGCTGGATCAATCACGCCTGCAGCGCCAACTGCGAAGCCGACGAAAAGGACGGGCGCATTTTCATCAAGGCCTTGCGCAACATCCTGGCCGGCGAAGAGCTCAACTACGACTACGGCCTGATCCTGCATGAGCGCCACACAGCCAAGCTCAAAGCCGAGTACCCCTGCTGGTGTGGTGCCCAGGACTGTCGCGGCACACTGCTGGCGCCCAAGCGCAGACGCGGCTAGCAGACGCCATGAGCAGCGCAACGGACTGGCCGGCGCAGCAGATCGAACAGGCCATTGCGCCCGATCTGCCCGGCATTCACTTCGAAGTACTGGCACAGATTGATTCCAGCAACAGCGAATTGATGCGCCGTGCCCGCGACGGCCAGATCCAGCCCGTGCTGCTATTGGCCGAACATCAGAGCGCTGGCCGTGGTCGCCTCGGACGTCAGTGGTCCAGTGACTTCTCTTTTTCCCTTGGCCTGCCTTTGGCACCTGACGATTGGTCCGGCTTGTCGCTGGCGGTGGGTCTAAGCATTGTTCAGAGCCTGCACCCTGATTTGCGCCTGAAATGGCCGAACGATGTCTGGTGGCAAGGCCGCAAGCTGGCCGGGATTCTGATCGAAACAGCGGGTTTCGGCAGCGGCCGGTACGTTGTGGTCGGTGTCGGCATCAACATCCGGCCACCCGAGGACACCGGCCTGGCCACAGCACCGGCATGGCTGCAGGAACTGCGGCCCGATATGGACAGGGTGCAAGCGCTGCTGAAGATCGCAGCACCGCTGGTAAAAGCCATCAAGATCTTTGAGCAGCATGGTTTCGCCCCATTTCAGGCCGAGTTCAATCGGCTTGATGCGTTGCGCAACGTGTCGGTGACGCTCAGCAACGGGACCGTTGGCATCGCTCAGGGGGTTGACCGCTGCGGTGCGCTGCAGCTTGAAACAGCGCAGGGCTTGATCGCTGTGACCAGCGCCGAGGTCAGCGTGCGCCCACTCGGCGCATCGTCTGGCGCCGCTTCCTGAGGCTTCGCATGCTGCGTTTGCTGGTCCTGTGCTTGCTGCTGGTCAATAGCCTCTATTTCGCCTGGACCGAACGCGTCTTTCCAGCTTGGGGCCCGCAGCAGCAAACGGAACCACAGCGTCTGCAACGACAGATCAGGCCCGAGGCCCTGCATCTGCTTACAGCCCAGGAGTTGCTTCAATGGGAGACGGCAGCGGCAGCGGGCAAATCAAGTGCTTGCCTGCAAGCGGGTCCTTTTGAAGAAGCCCAGGCCAATTCCTTGCGCACGGCTTTGGCCGCCGTGCTGCCACCAGGATCCTGGAACCTGAGCAACACAGCAGAGCCGGCACGCTGGATTGTCTACATGGGCAAATATGCGAGCGCCGAGGCCCTGGCCAAGAAACGCGCCGAACTGGCCTCCCTGAACCTGCTCTTTGAGCCAGTGACCGATCCGGCGCTGCAGTGGGGAGTGTCGCTCGGTGGCTTTGCGACTCAGGCCGCGGCCGATGCCGCGCTGGCCGGTCTGAGTCAGCGCGGCGTGCGCACCGCGCGCGTGCTGCAGGAGCGTGCGCAGCCCAACCGCTTCATGCTGCGACTGCCCGCCGCGGACGAGGCACTGCAAGCTCGACTGAGCGAATTGCAGGCAGCTTTGGCTGGCAAGGCGTTGATGGCGTGCAAGTGATCACTGCGCACTGGCAGCGCTGCCGGATTCGGCGACAAAGCGCACATTGAAACGCGCCCCGGGCGGCGATTGCCCGGGGCGCGTATCCTCCATAGCGACGGTGGCATTGTGCAGATAGGCAATTTCCATCACGATGCGCAGGCCCAGACCGGAACCGTCGACTTCGGTCCCCAGGGCGCGGTAGAAGGGTCGAAAAATCAGTTCGCGTTCCGCCAGTGGGACGCCAGGACCGGAGTCTTCAACCTGCAATACCAAAGTCTTGCCAAAAGGATCGGTCAGCACGCGAGCGGTGATGATCCCGGGCCGCTCGGCGCTGGAAGGTGTGTAGTTGATGGCGTTGTCCAGCAGATTGCGGATCAGTTCCTTAAGCAGCGTCGGATTGCCCGCAAGTTGTCCGCCTTCGGCGCCGGGCTGCGTTCCCTCAAAACCGAGGTCAATATACTTCTCCATGGCGCGCGGCACACAGTCGCGCACCACCTCCATCGTCAGTTCGGCCAGATCGCAGCTGCTGCGCGGCATCGCTGAGCCACTGCTCTCGGCGCGCGCCAGCGCCAGCAACTGGTTGACCGTGTGCGTGGCACGGATGCTGGAACGCCCGATCTGGCGCAGCGACTGCTTGAGTTCTTCGGTATTGGCACCTTCGCGTTGCGCCAGATCCGCCTGCATGCGCAGACCCGCCAACGGTGTCTTCAATTGATGGGCGGCGTCGGCCAGGAAGCGTTTTTGCGTCGCTATCGAGTCTTTCAATCGCATCAGCAAGTCGTTGACCGAGGACACCAGCGGCGCGACTTCCAGCGGCACGGCACGCGCGTCGATCGGGCTCAGGTCGTCGGGCTTGCGCGCACGGATCCGCTCTTCAAGCTGATTGAGTGGCTTGATGGCCTGCACCAGAGCCAGCCAGACCAGCAGCACCGCCATCGGCAGGATGACAAACTGCGGCAGCATGACACCTTTGACAATTTCGGTCGCCAGCACGGATCTCTTTTCAAGGGTTTCGGCCACCTGCACCAGGGCCGGTCTGGCCCCAGGCAATGGCAACTTGACCCAGGTGTAGGCAATCTTGACATCCACGCCGTGGACTTCGGCGTCACGGATCCGGACTTCACCAAAAAAGACCTTCTCGTCCTCGGCCGGCAAGGGCAAATCACGCTCGCCACTCAGGAATTCGCCGCGGGTACCCAACACCTGGTAGTAGACCGTGTCCGAATCGTCGGCGCGCAGCAACTCGCGCGCCGGTAGCGGCAGGTTGAATTGCACCCGGTTGTTGCTGACATTGACCAGTTGCGCAAGCGCTCCCGCGTTGTACTCCAGCGCCCTGTCAAAGGGTTTGCCGGCAATGCTTTGTGCAACCAGCCAGGTCAAGACCAGACTGATGGGCCACAGCAGCAGCATGGGCGTGAGCATCCAGTCCAGGATTTCCCCGAACAGCGAGCGTTGCTCCTGATGAAAAATGTTCACGAGGCGTGATCAAGTCCCTAGTTGGGAATCTTCTCCAGGCAGTAACCCAGACCCCGGACGGTAGCAATCCGGATCGGCCCCTTCTCGATCTTCTTGCGCAGTCGGTGGATGTAGACCTCGATCGCGTTATTGCTGACTTCTTCGCCCCATTCACAGAGCCGCTCCACCAACTGGTCCTTGCTGACCAGGCGACCGGCGCGCTGCAGCAGGACTTCGAGCAGGCCGAGTTCGCGCGCCGACAGTTCGATCATGGCTCCATCGATCGTGGCAACGCGGCCGGACTGGTCGTAAATCAAGGGCCCATGCTTGATCATGCTGCTCGCCGTTCCCATGCCGCGTCGGCCCAAGGCGCGCACGCGCGCCTCCAGTTCCTGCAGACTGAAGGGTTTGGCCATGTAGTCGTCGGCACCATAGTCGAGTCCCTTGACGCGCTCTTCGACGCTGTCGGCGGCGGTCAGAATCAGCACCGGCAAAGAAGAGCCACGCGCCCGCAGTTTCTTCAAGACCTCAAGGCCGTGCATCCTGGGCATGCCCAGATCCAGAATCAGCAGATCAAATTCGGTGTTGGTCATCAATGCCGCGTCGGCTTCGGCACCACTGGCAACGTGATCGACAGCAGCACCTGAACTGCGCAGCGTTCGCAGCAGACCGTCGGCCAGCACCTGGTCATCTTCCGCAATCAGAATTCGCATGTCTGTCTCCTAGGGGGGTAAAAACCGGAGGCCGGCATTTCCATTTTTCAAGCGATTCTAGGCGTGCGCGAATCTGCCTGTAATTTTCGCGACAGAATTGGCAGGGTTTCACGCTGCATAGGCTTCCAGACCCATGGCCATCACGGTTGCGACCTCTGCCCCAACGGCCGCCCTGAGTTCGTCCTGCGCCTGCGCAACCGCATCGCCAAAGGCTTGCAGCCAGGCCAGCCCAACCGACGTGAACACAATGCGTCGCGCGCGCGCATCGCGGGGATCAGCCATTTTGCCAACCAAACCCCAGGCCTCGCACTGTTCCACCAGTTTGCCCATGGCCTGTTTGCTGACGCCGGCACGCTGGGCCAGTTCCGTCAGGCGCGACCCCTCCAGTGCCAGATGGCGCGTGATGTGGATGTGGGACGCGCTCAGGCAACCCCGCGCAGCCAGGTTGGACAAGGCCAGAGGGACGTTTTCGTTGCGCGACATCAGGAACAGCACCCGCTCATCGAAGCGCTGCAGAGCCAGGTTCATCCAGTGCCCCAGATGGGCCTGGCGCCAGCCTGGCCTGCGGACCATTTCGCTTGTTTCAGACATGCTCCATATAGTAAATCAAATTGACTAAAAATGTAGTTTACTGATTCCAATAACTGTATTAGACTACTGTTCAAGCATCCAGCCTGTTGTTAAAAACAGAAGGTGCTCTGATCGAAGCCAAAATCAACCCGTTGCCATTCAAGGAGTACTTTATGGACGCATCCGTCAAAGCCCCAAGCCCCGCCAATAGCGAAAGAGCCAAAGCCCTGCAGGTGGCACTGGCCCAAATTGAAAAACAGTTTGGCAAGGGCACCATCATGCGCCTGGGTGAGGGTGAAGTGATTGAGGACATCCAGGTGGTTTCGACCGGCTCCCTCGGCCTGGACATTGCTTTGGGGGTCGGCGGCCTGCCACGCGGCCGCGTGGTCGAAATCTACGGCCCGGAATCATCCGGCAAGACAACGCTGACCCTGCAAGTCATTGCGGAGATGCAGAAAGTCGGTGGTCAATGCGCCTTCATTGACGCCGAACACGCGCTGGACATCCAGTATGCGCAAAATCTTGGCGTCAATCTGCAAGACCTGCTGATCAGCCAGCCCGATACCGGCGAGCAGGCGCTGGAAATCGTGGATAGCCTGGTGCGCTCCGGTGCCGTCGACCTGATTGTGGTCGACTCGGTCGCAGCGCTGACGCCGAAGGCAGAACTTGAAGGCGAGATGGGTGACTCTTTGCCCGGTTTGCAGGCCAGGCTGATGAGCCAGGCCCTGCGCAAGCTCACGGCGCACATCAAGAAGACCAACTGCATGGTGATCTTCATCAACCAGATCCGCATGAAAATCGGCGTCATGTTTGGCTCTCCGGAAACCACCACCGGCGGCAATGCGCTCAAGTTCTATGCTTCAGTTCGTCTGGACATCCGGCGCACCGGGACCATCAAAAAGGGTGACGATGCGATCGGCAATGAAACCAAGGTCAAGGTCGTCAAGAACAAGGTGGCGCCACCGTTCAAGACGGCCGAATTCGACATCCTGTTTGGCGAAGGCATCAGCCGCCACGGCGAGATCATCGACATGGGTGTGAACGCCAACATCCTGGACAAGTCCGGCGCCTGGTACGCCTACAACGGTGAAAAGATCGGGCAGGGGCGCGACAACGCCAGAGAGTTTTTGCGCGAAAACCCGGAGTTGTCACACGAAATTGAAAACAAGGTGCGCCTGTCGCTGGGCATCCCCTTGCTGCCTTCGTTGACAGAGCCGGAGGCAAAAGTCAAAGCGCCAGGCAAGAAGGCCGAGGCCATCAGCAAGGCCTAAGGCCTATGCCGCCGGTCCAACTCTCACTGAAAGGCCGCGCCTTGCGGCTGCTCAGCGGCCGCGAGCACTCCCGCACGGAACTCGAGCGCAAGCTTGCGAAATTCGAGGAGGAACCCGGCACGCTCAAAAGCGCGCTCGATCAACTGCAGGCCAAGGGCTTCATCAGCGAGCAGCGGGTGATCGAATCCGTGCTGCATCGGCGCGCCGCCAAACTCGGCACGGCACGCCTCAAGCACGAGTTGCAAGGCAAAGGCCTGGACCCGCAAGCCGTAGCCCAGGCGATGGCAGAACTCAAACTCAGCGAAAACGAGCGGGCGCTGGCGGTCTGGCAAAAAAAGTTTGGCGTGGCGCCAGCCACCCCACTGGAGGCGGCGCGGCAAATCCGCTTTCTGGCGGCGCGTGGCTTCGGTGCGGAGGCGATCCGCAAAATCGTCAAAGGCCCAGCATCAGCTTGAGATTTTGCACAGCGGCACCGCTGGCTCCCTTGCCCAGATTGTCCAGGCGGGCAACCAGCACAGCGTGGCTGAACCCATCGCGCGCGCCTTCATTGGCAAAAACCCGCAGTTCCATTTTGTTGCTGCCTACCAAGGCCAGAGCGTCAAGTCGGCCGTCCGGCGTCGCCGGTTCGACGCTCACCCATTCACTGCCGCTGTAGTGCCGGCTCAGCGCATCACGCAGATCCTGTGCGCTGGGATGGCCCGGCAACAGGTCCAGATGCAGTGGCACTTGCACCAGCATGCCCTGCGGGAAATTGCCGATGCTCGGCACAAAGACAGGTCGCCGCTGCAAGCCGCTGTACTTCATGATTTCCGGCAGGTGCTTGTGTTTCAGGCCCAGTCCGTACAGTTCAAAAGCCGGTGCCTCATTGCGCTCAAAGGCTTCGATCATGCTGCGCCCACCACCCGAATAACCGCTCACGGCAGGCAGGATCAGGGGGAAGTCCTTGGGAATCAGACCCACATCAAGCAGGGGGCGAAGCAAGGCGATGGCGCCGGTCGCGTAACAGCCGGCATTGGAAACGCGGCGCGCCTGCGCGACCAACTGCTGGTGTCCGGGAGTGAGTTCGGAAAAACCGTACACCCAGCCAGCAGCAGTGCGGTGCGCCGTCGACGCATCAATGATTTTCGGACCCGGCTGGCCACTGGCGCGCGCCATTTCATCGATCATCGCGACCGACTCCAGCGCAGCCTCGTCATGCAGACAAAGTATCACCAGATCCATCTGAGCCATCAAGTCTCGCTTGGCCACGGGATCCTTGCGCAAAGCCGGAGCGATGCTGACCAGCTCGATACCCGCCATGTCCCGCAGACGCTCCCGGATCTGCAGCCCGGTGGTGCCGGCTTCGCCATCGATGAATATCTTTTGCATTGACTTGTTCCTGATCAATAGGTCTGGCTGTGCCGTGTAAGACTGACTACAGTTTGGTGCATTGCAGCATGATACAGTCTGGGACCGCGTTGTCCAGGCCCGCTGCGGAGCATCCAAGTTTTGTCGTGGGGAAAGACCTTCAGTTCTATCCCCAACTGATTAGGAAATTTTATGAAAATTCACGAATACCAAGGCAAGGAAATCTTGCTTCAATTTGGTGTGCCGGTGCCGCGTGGCATTGCCGCATTCACGGTTCAGGAAGCGGTAGAAGCCGCGCAGAAGCTGGGCGGCCCGGTGTGGGTCGTCAAGGCGCAGATTCACGCCGGGGGCCGCGGCAAAGGCGGCGGCGTCAAGCTGGCGCGCTCCATTGACGAGGTCAGACAACTGGCTGGCGAGATTCTGGGCATGCAACTGGTGACGCACCAGACCGGAGCGCAGGGTCAGAAAGTGCGGCGCCTCCTGATTGAAGACGGCGCCGATATCAAGAAGGAATATTACGTTTCGGCAGTCACCGACCGCGCCAGTCAGCGTGTCGCCCTGATGGCATCGTCCGAAGGCGGCATGAACATTGAAGAAGTGGCGCATGCGACGCCTGAGAAGATCATCAAGGCCTTCGTCGATCCGGCCACCGGCCTGACCAACGCCCAGGCGACGGAACTGGCCAACGGCATCGGTGTTCCGGCGGCGTCCACCGCACAGTGTGTGGACGTGCTGCAAAAGCTCTACAAGGTGTACATGGACACCGACGCTTCGCTGGTGGAAATCAACCCCCTGATTCTCGAAGGCAACGGCAATATCAAGGCGCTGGACGCCAAGTTCAACTTTGATTCCAACGCGCTGTACCGGCATCCTGAAATCGTCGCCTACCGGGACCTCGACGAAGAGGATCCAGCCGAAGTCGAAGCCAGCAAGTTTGATCTGGCCTACATCAGTCTGGACGGCAACATCGGCTGCCTGGTCAACGGCGCAGGTCTGGCGATGGCGGCCATGGACACCATCAAGTTGTTTGGCGGGGAGCCAGCCAACTTCCTTGATGTCGGCGGCGGCGCTACACCCGAGAAAGTCACCGAAGCTTTCAAGATCATGCTCAAGAACGACAAGGTCAAGGCGATTCTGGTCAATATTTTCGGTGGCATCATGAAATGCGACACCATCGCCACCGGTGTGGTTGCCGCATGCAAGGCAACCAATCTGAATGTGCCCCTGGTGGTGCGCATGAAGGGCACCAACGAGGAACTGGGCAAGAAAATCCTGGCCGATTCCGGTCTGCCCATCATCAGCGCCGACACCATGGCCGATGCGGCGCAAAAGGTGATTGCCGCTCTTCAGTCATAAACCTTGGAAGTGAATCATGTCCATCCTCATCAATAAAGACACCAAAGTCATCACCCAGGGTATCACTGGCAAGACCGGCCAGTTCCACACCGAGAAGTGCCAGGAATACGCCAACGGAAAGAACTGTTTTGTTGCTGGCGTCAACCCCAAAAAGGCCGGCGAGTCGATCTTCAACATACCGATCTACGCATCGGTAAAGGAAGCCGCGCAAGCAACTGGCGCCACCGTATCGGTGATCTATGTGCCACCCGCAGGCGCCGCGGCAGCGATCTGGGAAGCGGTCGAAGCCAATCTCGATCTGGCGATCTGCATCACCGAAGGCATTCCGGTGCGTGACATGCTTGAAGTTTGCAACAAGATGCGGGCCAGAGAAGCCGCCGGTGGCAAAAAGACGCTGCTGCTCGGACCCAACTGCCCGGGCATCATCACGCCAGATGAGATCAAGATCGGCATCATGCCGGGTCACATTCACCGCAAGGGTCGCATTGGCGTGGTCAGCCGTTCAGGCACTTTGACCTATGAAGCCGTAGCGCAATTGACCGAAATTGGTCTGGGTCAGTCCACTGCCGTCGGCATTGGCGGCGACCCCATCAATGGCCTCAAACACATTGACATCATGCGTGCCTTCAATGACGATCCGGATACCGATGCCGTCATCATGATTGGCGAAATTGGCGGCCCGGACGAAGCCGACGCAGCACGCTGGTGCAAAGCCAACATGAAGAAACCCATCGTCGGCTTTATCGCTGGCGTCACGGCACCGGCAGGCAAACGCATGGGACACGCCGGCGCCCTGATTTCCGGCGGCGCTGATACGGCCGAAGCCAAGCTGGCGGTAATGGAAGAGTGTGGCTTCAAGGTGACGCGAGATCCTTCCGAAATGGCAAAATTGCTGAAAGCTTTGCTGTAGGTTTCGCGGGAATCTCGCAGACGGCCCCGAGGCCGTTACACTTCAATCCAACAAGAAGCGCTCCGGACACCGTGTTTTGGGCGCTTCTTTCATTAGCAAAACAGGAGAATGCAGATGGAATTGCTGCAAAGCGTTGATTTCTGGATCGGTCTGCTCAAGATTGTCTGGATCAATATCATTCTATCTGGCGACAACGCCGTCGTGATTGCGCTTGCCGCCCGGTCCCTGCCACCGGCGCAACAGCGCATGGCTGTTCTTTGGGGTTCAGGTGCGGCCGTGGTACTGCGCATCGTCCTGACGGTGGTGGCCGCGAAACTACTGGAAATGTCGTACTTGCAGATCGTCGGAGGCCTGTTGCTCCTGTGGATTGGTGTGCAACTGCTGGGCGAAGAAGAGGAAGAGGAAGGGGGCGGAAAGGAACACGGCAGTCTGATGGCGGCGGTGCGCACCATCCTGATTGCCGATCTGGTGATGAGTCTGGACAACGTGATTGCCGTTGCGGCCGCTGCCAAAGGCAGCATGGTGCTGCTGATTCTGGGTTTGGCCATCAGCATCCCGCTGGTAATTTTTGGCAGCACGCTGATGATCAAGCTGATGGAGCGCTTCCCCATCATCGTGACGCTCGGCGCGACGCTGATTGGTTGGGTTGGCGGTGAAACCATTGTCAGCGATATCGCCTTGAAGGACTTGATGGCGGCCTACCCTTGGGCGCACTACGCTGCGGCAGCCGCCGGTGCCGGACTGGTACTGGGCTTGGGGCGCTTGCTGCAGCGGCGCCACGGCAAGGAATCGAGCACAGGCAACTGATGCGCGCAGCCATCAACACTTTGCGAGACACCTGGGAATAGGGTGGGACACACCATGAATTACATGTTCTGTTCGCTCACTCACCCCGGTCGGTCCCGCACCAATAATGAAGACTCGGTGACTTTTGATGATGCGACAGGCGTTGCCGTTCTGGCTGATGGCATGGGGGGCTATAACGCGGGTGAAGTTGCCAGCAGTATGGCGACCTCGCTGATCAAGACTGAATTGACGCACTGGCTGGCCAAGGCGGGCGAGCAAGCCAGCAGCCGCGAGGTCAGGCGTGCCCTGGAGACTTCTGTTGACAATGCCAATCGTTCTATCCACCAGGAAGCACGTGCAAATCCGGCCTATTCCGGGATGGGAACGACGCTCGTAGCGGGTGTTTTTCACGGGGACAAACTGCTCTTGGGGCACGTCGGAGATTCCCGCTGCTATCGCTTGCGTGGCGATCAATTTCTGCGGGTCACCAAAGATCACTCCCTGCTGCAAGAGCAAATGGATGCAGGCATGCTGACGCCAGCGCAGGCCGCACAGTCACCACTGAGAAACCTGGTAACCCGAGCGATGGGGGTAGAGGCTGAGGTGCTGCTGGAGGTCAATGAACTGCACGTCGAGACGGGTGATATCTATTTGATGTGCACCGATGGTTTGTCCGACATGATCGACGACGCTGCTATTGCCGGCATTTTGAAAAATGCCTCACTTTTGACGCAAATGGCAGATGAATTGGTTGCCCTTGCCAACAAGAATGGCGGACGCGATAACATCACTGTACTGCTGACGCAAGCAGTCAGTGGGCGCGAAAGGAGCGGCCTGATGTCAAGATGGCTGGGGAAACATTGAATTCATGAGAGCATCCATAGTCAGGTTCAGTAACAGGAGTCAGTCATGCCGAAAATGATTGTTTCGATCGACGGCGTCGTGATCAAGGAAGTGCAGTTGACCAAGGACAGGACAACCCTGGGTCGGCGGCCATATAACGATATCGTGATTGACAATCTCGCCATCAGTGGTGAGCACGCCGTACTGCAACTCTCTGGCAGCGAGGTCTATCTGGAAGACCTTAACAGCACCAACGGCACCTATGTCAACGGCAAAGCTGCCAAGAAGCAAATGCTGCGAAACGGCGACTCGGTCGAGGTCGGCAAGTACAAGATCAAATTTATCAGCGATGCTGTCGACGACCCCTCACCGAAGACTGCCCCCGCTGGCTTGAACGACGATGCACCCAATGTTCCGCAAGCCGCCATCAAGGTACTCTCGGGAGCAGCTGCCGGCCGGCAGGTGCCGCTGACCAAAGCAGTCACCACGATCGGCAAGCCCGGCATTGCGGTCGCAGCCATCACCCGTCAACAGCGTGGTTTTGTGATCCACGTGGAAGGCGCAGGCAACCCCTCGCTCAATGGCAGGCCGTTTGGTTCCGAACCCGTCCCACTGAAGAATGGTGACCTGATCGAATTGGCGGGCACGCAAATGCAGTTTGTCGAAACTTGACTGACCTTCCACACGACATGGGTCCAATGCACTTGCGTCAGGAGTTCGCCCTATGGATGAAGTGACACAACCAGCAGCCCTGGCAAGCCTGCCTGAGCGAAGTGGCATCCAGTTTGAGGCACTTTTCTACAAGCAGTTGCAGCAGGTGACTGCGCGCATTCACGAGACCGAAAATCTTGAACAGATCATGCTCGAGGCGAGCGACGATATCTGCCGGCTGTTCAATGCAGATCGACTCACCCTGTACGCCGTCAACGAAGACCGCAGCGCCATTATTTCGAAGGTCAAGACCGGTCTGAAAAGCAGCCGCGAGCTCAAGCTTCCGATCACACCACAGAGCATCGCCGGTTACGCAGCCGTCAGCAAACAACTGGTCAACCTGACCGATGTCTATGACGATCAGGCACTCAAGAAAATCCACCCGGCGCTGACTTTTCTGAAGGAGGTTGACAAGCGCTCAGGCTACCGAACGCGCCAGATGCTGGCGGCCCCGATTCTTGAGGGCGACACACTGCATGGTGTGTTGCAGATCATCAACAACAAGAGCAACCAGGCCTTCAGCGAGCTCGAGGTCGAAGGCGTCTCGCAACTTTGCAAGACACTTGCGATCGCGATCCGGCAACGCGTACAGAAGGCCGCCGAAAATTTGCGGCGAAAGGCCACCAAGTTCGATGGTCTGGTTTCCGACGGCATCATGACGGCAGACGAGTTGGCGCAGTGCCTGCAGGCCGCGCGCAACGAAGGCGTGCCGGTTGAACAGATGCTGATTGAGCAGTACAAGGTTCAACCGGCACAAATTGGACCTTCACTGGCGAAGTTTTTCGGCGTCCCCTACGAGCCACTGAACGCCACGCGCATTCGGTCCGAAGCACTGCACGGCTCGCTGAAACGGGAGTTTCTTGAGGCCCAGGGCTGGATTCCTCTGGAGGAATCACCCGAGGGCCTGGTCATCATGTGCACCGACCCGGAGGCCGTGCGCAACTCCCGTGTCGTGCCGCAGGTCTTTTCGCGCATGACCCGCTTTGCCTACCGGGTCACTACCCAAACCGAGTTTGCCCAGACGCTGGGGCAAATATTCACCGGTGGTGTCGAGGGCGGTACGATCAACGAATTGCTGGCCGACATGGACGTTGGCGCACTCGATGATGGCAGCAATGACGATTCACTGGAATCAGCGGCCGCGGACAACGAACTGGTCAAGTTTGTCAACAAGGTCATCATCGACGCCTACCAGCAAAAAGTGTCAGACATCCACATTGAGCCCATGCCCGGCAAGCTCAAAACCGGTATTCGTTTTCGGATTGACGGCACGCTGCAACCCTATATCGAGGTGCCGGCACATTTCCGCCAGGCCATGGTGACCCGTCTGAAGATCATGTGCGACCTCGATATTTCCGAGCGTCGCAAACCGCAGGACGGCAAGATCAAGTTCAAGAAATACGGGCCACTGGACATCGAGTTGCGCGTAGCGACCATTCCTTCAGCCGGCGGCGTCGAAGATGTGGTGATGCGTATTCTGGCTGCCGGCGAGCCGATCCCACTGGACAAACTGGGCCTGACCCCGCACAACAAGGAGCGGGTGATCCGGACCATTGAAAAGCCTTATGGCCTGTTCTACGTCTGCGGCCCGACTGGCTCCGGCAAGACCACGACTTTGCATTCCATCCTGAAGCACCTGAACACGCCCGATACCAAGATCTGGACGGCAGAGGACCCGGTTGAAATCACGCAAAAGGGTTTGCGCCAGGTTCAGATCAACCGCAAAGCCGGCATTGACTTCGCGCTCGTCATGCGGGCCTTTCTGCGCGCCGACCCCGACATCATCATGGTGGGCGAGTCGCGCGACAAGGAAACCGTCGCCATGGGTGTCGAAGCTTCGCTGACCGGGCATCTGGTGTTCTCGACACTGCATACCAATTCGGCACCGGAATCCATCACGCGGCTGCTCGACATGGGCATGGACCCCTTCAACTTCGCCGATGCGCTGCTCGGTATTCTGGCGCAGCGCTTGGCCAAGAAACTTTGTGACTGCAAGGAATCTTATGTTCCCAGCGAACAGGAATTGCAGCAGTTTGCCGCTGAATATGCCGAAGAACTGAGTCACTCTGCCGCCTGGACCAGCGACTACGCTGGCGAAACAAAAAAATTGATCGAAAGCTGGCAAAAAACCTATGCTCAGGACGGTCAAATCCGGTTTTACCGCCACGTCGGTTGCGACAAGTGCAACCTGACCGGTTACAAGGGCCGCATCGGCTTGCACGAGTTATTGATCGCCTCCGACGACATCAAGCGGCTGATTCAGGAGCGCGCCCGCGTGGCGGCCATTTTTGCTGCGGCGGTAGAAGGCGGCATGCGTACACTGAAGATGGATGGAATGGAAAAGATCATGATGGGTCTGACCGACATCAAGATGGTCAGGCAGGTTTGCATCAAGTAAACGACAAAAATGACCTGACAAAATTGTCACTTTTGGGACAATTTTTGGTTCGCCCCTCTGGACTTTTCCACTTTTTCCTGAATTCACCTGCTAAACGGGCGATTTCGCTGCCGGATGAGCCTGGCACAAAACCTGCTTCTGATACTTACCAATCCCTGGTTTTACTGTCACATAAATGGAGTTTGATATGAAACGTTCTCTGCAAAAGGGTTTCACCCTGATCGAATTGATGATCGTCGTTGCGATTATTGGTATTTTGGCCGCAGTAGCATTGCCGGCTTATCAGGATTACACGACGAAAGCGAAAGTATCGGAAGGAATCAGCGTTTCATCCCCCGCACGTACCGCAATGGGCTTGGCATGCAGTGAAGCCACCCTCGATGGCACCACCAACGCATCATTGGGCCTCCCGGCCGCGGCCGCTATCACCTCAACCTACGTCACATCGGTAACTGCAACGGGCACATCTGCTACGGCAGGTACCGTGACTGTAGTAATGAAGGCCATCGGCTCCGCAGTAACTGCGGGCCAAACGATCATCTACACGGCAACCTGCGGCGCGTCGGGCATCACTTGGGCGGTCACAGGAACCGTCGATGCCAAGTATCTTCCGAAGACCTGATTGACCACAGCTTGATTTAAACTTTTGGCGCTGCCGTTCCCCACAGGGGATAGGCAGTCCAAGCAAGGGCACCCAGTGAGGGTGCCTTTTTTCATTGCGCTTTGAATGAGTACCAGACCCATGGCATTGAACAAACCAGCGCTGACACCTTTCTGGCTGGTCCTTTGGTCCTGCACTTTGGCAATCGGCTGGCTATTACCGAATCACTACTGGCCCTGGTTGTCATTCCATTCCGATGCCTGGGTTGCGCTGACGGCATCCCTCGCGGCATTGGCAGTAGTCTGGCGCTCAAACAGTCCTGTCGCCTGGCACCGCCTCACCCTGTTGGCCGCGGCACTGATGTGCGTCCCCTGCGTTCAATTTGCCTCTGGCATGATGCCAATCGCTGGAAATCTCTGGATCTCTTTAGCCTACCTGGCTGGCTTGCTGATGGCCTTGCTTAGCGGTGCACGTTGGGAATCGAGCACCCCTGGCCAGCTTGGTGATGGCCTGTTTCTGGCGATCGGGATTGCTGCACTCCTGTCGGTTGGGCTGCAATTACAACAATGGTTGCAACTGGATGGAATCCAGCTCTGGACCATGGGCGGCGGCCCGAGCAGGCCACACGCCAACTTCGGGCAGCCCAATCAACTGGCAACTTTTTTGCTGTGGGGCCTATTGGCCAGCGGATGGGGGCTGATTCGCAAGTACATCGGTATACGAACCGCACTGCTCACAGCCCTTTACCTGCTGTTCGGAATTGCCTTGACCGGGTCGCGCACGGCGTGGCTGGGCGTCGCCTTACTGGTCGGCGCTTGCCTGCTTTGGCGTCGCCTTTGGGGCAACCCACGCGTCAGTTGGGCCATTTGTGGATTAGGCTTGTACTTCATGCTTTGCGTGGCTGCTCTAGGCTGGTGGCAAGTATTTTCACAGGGGAATCTGCAAACAGTCCCGCATGACATCACCCGAATAAGCGGCGAAATGCGCCCACTTGCATGGACTATGCTGCTGGATGCTGTGTGGCAGCGGCCATGGTTTGGCTATGGATGGAACCAGGTTGCTTTGGCCCACATGGCGGTCACCTCGGAATTTGCACCCTTGCACCAGGTTTTTACGTATTCGCACAATCTATTTCTTGATCTGGTCCTGTGGTGCGGCATCCCATTGGGTTTGCTTACGTCCATTGCCCTGGTCTGGTGGTTGTTGAAGCGCCTTTACGCGGTTCAGAACGCAGAAAACGCAATCCTCCTGCTCTTTCTGCTGCTGCTGGCCAATCACGCCATGTTCGAACTTCCTTTGTATTACGCCTACTTTTTGCTGCCCGCCGGTTTGGTCATGGGATCGCTCCACACCCGACTGGACGTTCGTCCTGTCTTGTTGACCGGGCGCTGGGTTTTGTTTGTATTTTGGTTCGGCGCGACAACGCTGCTGGTTACCATCATTCGCGATTACACACACATTGAACCAAGCTACCAGACCCTGCGCATGGAATGGGCCCGCATCAAAATCACGATGCCAGTTGGTCCACCGGATGTGATCTTGTTAACACAATGGCGGGATTACATAAAATTTGCCCGGGTTGAACCTAAGCCCGGCATCACCGATGGTGAACTTGAGTGGATGCGCAACGTCACCGGTCTGTATCCCAGCGCTATTCTTATCCACAAGATGGCATCTGTCTTGGCCTTGAATCAACGTCCGGAAGAAGCGCAGAGGTGGCTAAAAAAACTGTGCAAAGTTGCAGCTGAAGAAGATTGCCTCACCGCCAAAACTATTTGGTCCAAACAATCTCTCCAGTACCCATCCATAGCAGCCGTCGCCTGGCCGGACTGAAATATTCTAAGCAATCCCTGCGTCAAATCACCCCCCGCATCAGCGCCTCAATTTCCTGTACCGTCACCGGCACGTCACGACTGATCAGTTCACACCCAGTGGCGGTCACGATGGCGTCGTCCTCAATCCGGATGCCGATGTTGTGAAACTGTTCCGGCACACCTTCGGCGGCGCGCACGTAAATGCCCGGTTCAATCGTCAGCACCATGCCGCTTTGCAGGATGCGCGCCGGCCGGTCCTTGATGAGTTCGCCGCTGAGCGGATCCTTGCGCTCGCTCACCGTGCCCACTTCTGAGGGTTCAATGTAGCTGCCGCAATCATGCACATCCATACCGATCCAGTGGCCGGTGCGGTGCATGTAAAACTGAAAGTAGGCACGCTTCTCGATCACGTCCTGCAGGCTGCCGACCTTGTTGCTGTCGAGCAGCCCCAGGTCCAGCATGCCTTGCGCCAGCACCTTGACCGTTGCCTCATGCGGGTCGGTAAAGCGCGCACCGGCACGGGTTGCTGCGATGGCCGCCTCCTGCGACGCCAGCACCAGTTCGTACAGGGCGCGCTGGGGCGCGCTGAACTTGCCGTTGGCCGGAAAGGTGCGTGTGATGTCGCTGGCGTAGCCGTCCAACTCGCAGCCGGCGTCTATCAGCACCAGTTCGCCGTCACGCACCTCACCCGCGTCAGCCCGGTAGTGCAATACGCAGGCATTGGCGCCGGCCGCCACGATGGAACCATAGGCAGGGTATTGCGAGCCATGGCGACGGAACTCGTGCAGCAGTTCCGCGTCCAGATGGTATTCACGCACCGGCTCACCAGCGCGCAGCATGCGAGCGCTCAGCTGCATGGCGCGAACGTGGGCGCCAGCGCTGATTTGCGCGGCGCGGCGCATGATGTCCTGCTCATGACTGTCCTTGAACAAGCGCATTTCATCAAGCAGCACGCACAGATCGCGCAGCTGCTGTGGGCACAGAGCGCCATAACGCACCCGCGCGCGCAAACTGCCAAGCCAGCCGTCAATGCGTGTTTCCAGCGCCTTGTGGGTGGCAAACGGATACCAGACGGCATCGCGGCCATCGAGCAGCGCCGGCAGTTGCTGATCCATTTCGGCCACTGAGAATGCCGCGTCGACGCCAACTTGCGCTGGTGCCGCATCGGGACCGAGTCGAAAACCGTCCCAGATCTCGCGCTCCAGGTCTTTGGGCTGGCAAAACAGCGTGCTCTTGCCGTCGCCCGTGACAACCAGCCAGGCTTTCGGCTCGGCAAAGCCGGTCAGGTAGTAAAAGTAGCTGTCGTGCCGATACAAAAAGTCGGAATCCCGGTTGCGTTGCTGCTCGGGCGCGCTCGGGATGATGGCGATGCCCTTGGATCCCAGCAGGGCAGCCAGTCGGGTGCGGCGTTGCGCGTAGGGAGTTGTGGAAGACGTGTTCATGGTTGATCCATTTTTCCTGTTTGGTTGAGCTCTTGCAGTCGCTCTGGGGTACCGATGTCAGCCCAGACGCCGCGGTACAGTTCGGCACTCACCTGCGCATTGTCCATGGCGGCGCGCAGCAGTGGCGCCAAAGGGGCTTTGACGCCTTGCGGGTTACCTGAAACGATGTCACACCAGGGCGGGGCAAACAATTTGCGACTGTACAGGCCCATGGCCGAGTAAGTGTATTGGACCGTGGCCTGGCTCAGCGCCAGGCCGTCGCTGCTGATGCCAAAGTCACCAAGCGGATGGTGCTCTGGATTGGGCACCAACCAGAGGTGCGCCAACTTGCCACTGTCAGCAAAACGCTCGACAGCCGCCTGCTCAAAACAGAAGTCCGGGGCGAAGACGTCGCTGGCGAGCAGCCAGAACAGTTCTGCGCTCTGACCGCTCGAGTCAACCGGAAACAAGCGCGGCAACGCGCGCACGATCCCACCGGCGGTTTCCAGCGCAGCGCCAAAATCGGTGCCCTCACGTGAATAGGCAATCTGCACTGGTGTCTGCGCGGCCAAGGGTGAAAAGACAGTTCCAAATGCCGCTTCGATCTGCTCGCCCAGCCAGGCCGTATTGATCACCAACCGGGTAAATCCACCGCGCACCAGCGCCTCCATCGGCCACTGCATCAAAGGCTTGCCGCGCAGCGCCAGCATAGGCTTGGGCGCGGCATCAGTCAGGGGCCGCATGCGCTCGCCGCGACCCGCGCAGAGCAACATGGCGGGAACTCTCATGTCAGACATTGGACACACACTGCCGAGTGCCGGGAGCAGTTTCCCCGCCGGGCCGCCCCAAGGGGAAACAGCCCCCTCGGGGGGCAGCGAGGACACGCAGTGCCGAGCGTGGGGGCCACATCACCTTAGCGCATGCCAATCTTGACCGGCCCAAACACCGCTTGCGCCTCGCGCGGCAGGCAGCGCCAGTACACCGGATTGGCGCTGACCTCGGCTCCCAAGGCAGCTGCCGCCTGCCAGGCCCAGCGCGGTTGATACAAAAAAGGCCTGCCCAAGGCAATCAGATCGGCGTCGCCGGCCTGCAAAATGGCTTCAGCCTGCTGCGCTTCGGTGATCAGGCCGACGGCAGTGGTCAGCATGCCGCTGGCCTGGCGAATCTCGCGCGCAAACGGCACTTGATAACCAGCGCCCAGGCTAATCTTCTGCGCCGGTGAGATGCCGCCGGAGGAGACATGGATGAAGTCGCAGCCGGCAGCCTTCAAACGCTTCGAGAACTCGGCGCTTTGCGTCACGTCCCAGCCGCCATCGACCCAGTCCGAGGCCGACAGACGCAGCCCCAGCACGCCATCAAATGCCTGGCGCACGGCAGCAAAAACTTCCAGCGGATAGCGGATCCGGTTCTCGAAGTTGCCGCCATAGTTGTCGCTGCGCTGATTGGCCAGCGGCGACAGGAACTCGTGCAGCAAATAACCGTGCGCATTGTGAATTTCGACTGCTTCGATGCCCATGCGCTCGGCGCGCTGGGCTGCTGCGACAAATGCATCGCGGATCTGAGCCATCTTTTCTAACGTCAAAGCGGTAGGCGCAGGTTCACTGGGCAGGTAGGCCTGGGCTGAGGGTGCAAAGGTTTCCCAACCGCCCTGCTCGATTTTCAGCAACTGCCCCCCCTGCCAGGGCAGGGCGCTGGAAGCCTTGCGGCCAGCATGGGCCAGCTGGATGCACACCACCGTCGGCGGCGCCAATTGACGCGCGCGCTGCAGGGTATCGGCCAGCGCTGTCTCGGTGCGCTCATCCCACAGGCCTATGCAACCGGGCGTGATCCGCCCCTCGGGCAACACCGCGGTCGCCTCGATGGTGAACAGGGCAGCGCCGCTGTTGAACAGGTTGCCCCAGTGCATCAAATGCCAGTCGCCCACGACGCCTTCCTGCGCCGAATACTGGCACATGGGCGCCACCACGATGCGATTGGGCAGCGTCAGCCCACCCCGTGGCGAGGGCAAGGTCAAGGGCGAAAAAAGGAGGCTCATAAAAATCTTTCAAGAATAATCATCGCGGGCCTCTGTAATGTCATTGCGGGCCCCGGTTTTGTCATTGCGGGCCCCGACCCGCAATCCAGTACGGCTTAGCACTGGATGCCGGATGTTGAAACCCCGGACCTGATCCGGGGCCGGCATGACAAGCTGAATTGTTAGCCTCGGTGCGTCGAAGGATTGCTAGCATAGCCCAAGAGCGCCCTGCGCCCCGGTAAAATACCGCGTTTACCCTTATCCCCTATATAAATCCGGAGTTGGCACAGATGGCTGATACAGAACAACGAAGCGGCGCCACCCCTGCCGCCCTGGCCAACGCGATTCGCGCCCTGGCCATGGACGCGGTGCAGGCCGCCAATTCGGGCCACCCCGGCGCACCGATGGGCATGGCCGACATGGCCGTAGCGCTTTGGCAGAGACAGCTCAAACACAATCCGGCCAACCCCCACTGGTTTGACCGCGACCGCTTTGTACTCTCCAACGGCCACGGCTCAATGCTGCTGTACGCTGTGCTGCACCTGACGGGTTACAAGCTGCCGATCGCTGAGCTGAAGAAATTCCGCCAGTTGCACAGCAAGACCCCCGGTCATCCCGAAGTGGCTGTAACGCCGGGCGTCGAAACCACCACCGGACCGCTAGGCCAGGGCATCACCAACGCCGTGGGCATGGCGTTGGCAGAAAAACTGCTGGCCAAGGAATTCAACCGTGACGGCCATGAAGTGGTCAATCACCACACCTTCACCTTCATGGGTGACGGCTGCCTGATGGAAGGCATCAGCCACGAAGCCGCCGCGCTGGCCGGCGCCTGGAAACTGGGCAAGCTGATTGCCCTGTACGACGACAACGGAATTTCGATTGACGGCCCGGTGGCGCCCTGGTTTATCGACAACACCGCCCTGCGCTTTGTGTCTTACGGCTGGAACGTGCTGGGCCCGATCGACGGCCATGACGCCGATCTGGTGGCTCGCACCATCGCCGAGGCCAAACAGTCGCTTGACATGCCGACCCTGATCATCTGCAAGACAAGCATCGGCAAGGGCAGCCCGAACCGTGCCAATACCGCCAAAGCGCACGGCGAGCCGCTGGGTGCCGAAGAAATCGCACTGACCCGCGCTGCGCTGGGCTGGACGCACGCGCCTTTTGTGATTCCGAAAGAGATCCACGCAGCCTGGGATGCCAAGGCCGCGGGCGCGGCGGCAGAGAAGTCCTGGAACGAAAGGTTCGCCGCCTACAAAGCCGCGTACCCGGAACTCGCCAAAGAACTGGTGCGGCGCATGAAGGGTGAGCTGCCGAAAAACTTCAACCAGGTAGCCGTTGACACCGCGGTGGCTGCCCATACCAAGGCGGAAACCGCAGCCTCGCGCAAGGCTTCGCAACTGGCACTGGAGGCATTCACCGCAGCCCTGCCCGAACTGCTGGGCGGCTCGGCCGATCTGACTGGCTCCAACCTGACCAACACCAGGTGCACACCGAATCTGCGCTTTGACTTTACCGGTCAAGCAAACAGCGGGCGCCACATCAACTACGGCGTACGCGAGTTCGGCATGGCAGCCATCATGAACGGCATCGCCCTGCACGGTGGCTATATCCCCTACGGTGGCACCTTCCTGACCTTCAGCGACTACAGCCGCAACGCCATCCGCATGGCCGCGCTGATGAAGCTGCGCGTGGTGCATGTGTTTACGCACGACTCGATCGGCCTGGGCGAAGACGGCCCGACCCACCAGTCGATCGAACACGCCGCCTCGCTGCGCCTGATCCCGAACCTCGATGTCTGGCGCCCGGGTGACACGGCCGAGACCTCCGTTGCCTGGAGCGTTGCGCTGCAGAACAAGGACCGGCCCACCGCCTTGCTGCTGTCCAGGCAAAACATTTATTACGCACCCAAGTCCAGCCTGGGCGACATCAGCAAGGGCGCCTATGTGCTGGCTGAACCGAGCGAGGTCGGCCTGCGCAAGAAAACCCAGGCCGTTATCATCGCCACCGGCTCCGAAGTTCAACTGGCGCTGAAGGCGCAGGAGCTTCTGGCCAGTCGAAAGATTGCCGTGCGTGTGGTCTCGATGCCAAGCAACACGACTTTTGACCGACAAAGCGTCGCCTACAAGAGTTCTGTTCTGCCAGCCGGCATACCGCGCATCGCCGTCGAGATGGGCGTCACTGAGGGCTGGTGGAAGTACGGCTGCGCAGCAGTCGTTGGCATCGACAGTTTTGGCGAATCAGCGCCGGCGCCGGTCCTGTTCAAGCACTTTGGCTTTACGCCCGAGAACGTGGCAGACACGGTGCAGAAGGTTTTGCGCAAGTAAGAGTTTTGAGTATTAACATTGGAGAAATCATGACGATCAAGATTGGTATCAACGGCTTTGGCCGTATCGGACGCATCGTGTTTCGCGCTGCCACACAGAGCTTCAAGGACATTGAAATTGTCGGCATCAACGACCTGCTGGAGCCCGAATACCTGGCTTACATGCTGCAGTTCGATTCAGTCCATGGCCGTTTCAAAGGTGACATTGCCGTCGAAGGCGGCAACCTGATTGTCAACGGCAAGAAGATCCGCCTGAGCGCAGTCAAGGACCCGGCCGAGCTCAAGTGGAATGAAGTTGGCGCCGACATCGTGATCGACGCCACCGGCTTGTTCCTGACCAAGGAAACGGCACAGAAACACATCACCGCCGGTGCCAGGAAAGTCATCATGTCGGCGCCGAGCAAGGACGATACACCGATGTTTGTCTTTGGCGTCAACGACAGCAGCTACGCTGGACAAACCATCATCTCGAACGCGTCCTGCACCACCAACTGCCTGGCCCCGGTGGCCAAGGTGCTCAACGACAACTGGGGCATCAAGCGCGGCCTGATGTCGACCGTGCACGCTGCCACGGCAACGCAAAAGACGGTGGACAGCCCGTCCAACAAGGACTGGCGTGGCGGTCGCGGCATTCTGGAAAACATCATTCCTTCCAGCACCGGCGCGGCCAAGGCGGTAGGCGTGGTGATCCCCGAACTGAACAAAAAGCTCACCGGCATCTCGTTCCGCGTTCCCACCAGCGATGTGTCGGTGGTGGACCTGACGGTCGAACTCGAAAAGCCGGCGACTTATGCGGAAGTCTGTGCTGCCATGAAGGCTGCCAGCGAGGGCGCCATGAAGGGCGTGCTGGGCTATACCAACGCCAAAGTGGTTTCGACCGACTTCCGTGGCGAAAGCTGCACCTCGGTCTTTGACGCAGACGCCGGCATGGCGCTGGACAGCACCTTCATGAAGATCATCGCCTGGTACGACAATGAGTGGGGTTACTCCAGCAAGTGTCTGGAAATGGCGCGCCTGATCAGCAAGTAGTCGCCTGCGGCGTACATGCAAGACGCGCCTTCGGGCGCGTTTTTCTGGCGAAAACTTCTGCCGATGCGTGGCAAGCGAGCACCGAATTTCGGCCTGCCCGGTTTGAGAAGTGAACGCACCCGCCAGTCCAAGAAATCAACGAGAATGTGGTCTTTGCGGAGCCTGCAATGAAAAGAAGATTCAACTTCCGGCAAGCACTGGCAGCTTTGGTCCTGACGACTCTGCCCCTGTTCTCGCAAGCCCAGACCGAGCCCATAGGCTACGTCAAGACCGTCACCGGCGAGGCCTGGGTCAGCAACGGCGCAGAGCGTGTCAGGGCGCAGCGCGGCACACCCATCCTGCTTGGCAGTCAGTTGCGAACTCAAGCGGGGGCTTCCTTGGGTGTCAGCTTCAAGGACAACACCCTGATGTCCTTCGGACCGGACACCGAGCTGACCGTTGACGAGTATCTCTACTCCCCGGCGGACGACCAGCTCAAACTGAGTACACGCTTGATGCGGGGCACACTGAACTACATTGCGGGTGTGATCGCCAAGCTCAAGCCCGATGCGGTTTCCGTCAGGACACCGATGGGTGTGATTGGCGTGCGCGGGACCCAGTTTCTGGTCAAGGTGGAGGATGAGCAATGAATTTCACCAGCAAAACCCTTCTTCTTGCCGCCACCTTGACGCTGCTTGCCGTGCTGGGCGGCTGCGCTTCCAAGAAGGGCACGGGGTCCTACGTGGTGCTGCTGCGCGACCCGGATGGCAACGCGGGCAAGGTGATTGTGCAAACCCCGCAGGGCGAGCAGACTCTGACCGAGGTCTTCAAAGGGACAGCGCTGGACGGCAAACGCGAACCGTTCTTTGTCATGCAGGACCAGCTCCAGCGCGACTTTGGTGCCGCCCTGGCGGCGATGCCGCTGCCGCCGGAGCGGTTTCTGCTTTACTTTGAAAGCGGAGGCGCCGTGTTGACGGCGCAGTCCAAGGCGGATTTGGAACGGGTTTTGCAGCGCACCCGAGCCCGCCCTTCACCCGACATCTCTGTCGTTGGCCATACCGATACCGCAGGACTTGCCGAAGCCAACAAGGCGCTGGGTCTGCGGCGCGCCACCGCCATGGCCGAACAGCTGCGACAACTTGGCCTGCAAAACACCACAATCTCCGTAGAGTCACATGGTGAAGGCAACCTGCTGGTGCGCACGCCGGACAACACCGCCGAAGCGCTTAACCGCCGCGTAGAAATCACGATACGCTGATCATCGCTACTTCTCGCTCATCACGATCAAATCGTCGCTAGCACCTTCCTGCAGTCGCCGCAGGTGCAGTGTCACCAGCGGATCGTTCGGATGACTGGCGGCCAGAGTCTCGAAAGCCGCCAATGCGGCGCTTGCATCGCCGGACTCCAGCAAGTGCATGGCCGCTGCGTAGTCAGCCACGCTGGCGCACTGAGCGGTGTTAATTACGGCCAGCGGCTCGTAGGCCCGCAGCGGCTGACTCCTGCCCTTGAGCACCAGCCGCCCGACCACGCGCGCCGGCGCACCCGGGCAGCCATCCACAATCGCCTGCGACACACAAACCTGGGTTCCCAGATGCTTGTTGACGCTCTCCAGACGCGCGGCTGTGTTGATCGGATCGCCCAAAGCACGGTAATCAAACAGGGTCTTGCCGCCAAAGTTTCCGACCACCACCTCACCACTGTGCACACCGATGCGGGTGTGACCCCATGGCACACCCTGCGCCTGCAGGCGGACCGCGTAAGCCGTGGCAAAAACATGCATTTCCAGCGCGCAGTCAAGGGCGCGCTGGCAGTGATCGGGCTGCGTCACGGGCGCCGAAAACAGTACCGCCACTGCATCGCCCATGATGCGCTCGAGCGTGCCTTCGTGCCTGAAGACAATCACCAGCATGCCTTCCAGGTACTCATTGAGTAGCGCGACCACCTGAGTCGGGTCGGTTTTTTCCATCAGTGCGGTAAATCCGATCAAATCGGTAAAGACAAAACTGCAGACCCGGCGCTGCCCACCGAGTCGCAGTTGGTCGGGATGCGCCATCAGATGCGCGACCCGGTTCGGCGACACATAGCGTGAAAAAGCCTGACGCACCCAGCGCCGCTCGCGCTCCGTGGCAAAGTGGTGCACGGCGCTGGTCAAGACAAAGCTCAGCACAATAGCCAATGTCGGATTGATGGCATCGAGCAGCCAGTGCTCCACCACATAGGCGTACGCGACGCAAGCCCACAAAAGTAGCAACAGCACGACGGTCAGCAAAGCAGACCGGCGCGCTGTCGCACGCAAGGCATACAGACCAACGATCAAGGACCCGGCCAGCAGCAGCAAGGCCTCGGCCGCACTGGACCCACTTGGGCGCTCCAGATACCGCCGTGTCAACATTTGCTCCAGTGCCATCGCGTGGGTGCGCACACCGGGCATCAACTCTCCCCAAGGGTCATAACGCAAATCCATCAAGCCAAGCACCGAGGTGCCGACCAGCACAATCTTTCCTTTGAACTGCTCTGCGCCAACCGTCCCATCGAGAACCTGCGCCGCGGAGATGAACTTCGCAGCGCGGTCTTGGCTGTACTGCAACCAGATTTCGCCCCTGTCGTCGGTCGGCACAACCACTTGACCAATGCGAACACTCTGAATCCCCGCTTCCATCCGATTCTCAAGCCCCTTGGTACTCACATACAGGTTGGCCGCCCCCTGGTAGACACGCAATGCCTCGGCGCTCAAACTCGGTATCACCTCTTCACGCAGACGCATCAGCATCGGCACCCGGCGCACCACACTGTCGGCATCGGCGACAAAGTTGATGGCACCCAAACCACTCGCGCTGTCAGACAGTACCGGCAAGGGCCAGACAGCCGTATCGAACTTGTGCAGCCGTTGCGTCGGAGCCTGTTCGGAGTCGTCATGTCCTTTGTTGATGACGCGATATGGCAGCTTTGGCAAGGTAACTGGCAGCGCTGTGCCGGGCGCTGCAGAGCCGCTGTCCGAGAACAGCGTTCCCAGCACCACGCCCTTCCCCACGAGCACCCGCGCCAAAACCTCGTCGTGGTCCGACAAGCCCTTCAGAAAAACGCTCGCCTGCGGGTCCTGCCAAAGCGCCGCCATGGCTTTGGGCGAGGTGCGATCAGGTTCGGCCAATAGCACGTCAAACGCAATCACCTTCGCGCCCGCCACGTGCAGCTGCTGCACCAGATCGGCGATACGTGTGCGCGGCCAGGGCCACTGACCATAGGCTTTCAGACTGGCTTCGTCGATATCCACCACGCTGACCGGCGCAGAGACGCTGGGCCGCTGGTACCAGCGCTGAAACTGATCGAACTGGGCCAGTCGCAACTGTCGAATCACATAGGGATCAAATGCAAAGCTGCTTTGTTTGCCAAAGCCAACCCATGCCAGCGCCACAGCATAAAGCAGGCTGCAAATGAGCAGTACATACACTGCAGCCTGCGTTGAATTGCCAGAACGTCGGCTGGCTCGGCGATTACGGGCCATGGAGAGGTCCTTCCTTGTTTCGCTAACCCGGCATCAGGTGATCGATTTCCTGCTGCATGGCCTTGGTGAGTTGCACGTACTTTTTCAACTTCTGGGTGTTATCGCGCAGCCTCTGTGCAACGCGCATCGCAATCGCCATCATCAGTTTGGCGCCCATTTTGGGATCGTCCGTGAGCAATTGAAGCATGGCCTCGCGCGTCAGGATCACACACTGCAAATCCGAACTTGCAGTGCACGAAGCCGAACGCGGCAAGCCATCAATCAGCCCCAACTCACCGTGCATGCTACCGGCACCCAGGACCGTCACCGTGATCGGCGAGACGCGACTGACCACAATGTTTTCTACTGTCACCTCACCATCCAGAACCAGTGCCATGAAACCGGTGCCCTCAGCATCGCCTTCACGAATAAAGACGGTGCCTTCGCGGATGAAGCGGGGTCGCATGTAACGCGCCACCACGCGCGCTTCAGCCAGACTGAGTTGCAGCATGGCAGACGGTGCCGTCAGCAACTCGGCAGCCGTCTCCAGCGCCGGAAAGTCCGCCGGGCCGGTGGAATCCAGCGTTGCGGCTTGCTGCTTGCCAAATAAATTCTTGAACATCGTGCTTGCGGAGTTGACAAGTTCGCATTATGGGCACTTCTGGATCAACGGCAAGGCGAGAAACGTATGCAGCCGCGCCAGTTCCTCTTCCAGCGCCTGAGCAAAGGCGGCTTCACGCGGCGCGGTGCCCGACACATAACCCAAATCGACCTGAAGCTTGTCACCACGCAGCGCCACATTGCCCCAGCCAATCACCTGATCCCGCCACAACAGCGGCAACGCGTAATAGCCTCGCACCCGTTTGGCAGCCGGCGTGTAGGCCTCGAAACGGTAGGCCCAATCCCAGAACATTTCAAAGCGTCGGCGGTCCCAAACCACCGGATCAAACGGCGCCAGCAGTCGCACCACATCGCCCACCGCATGGCGGCGTGAGGCCGGCGACTCGTCCGCTGGCCAGTACCAGGTCACACCACCGATCCGGCTTGAAGCGAGCCGCAGCTTGGCGCTCTGTAAGGCAGCCTGGCGCTGGTCAGCCCATTGCGGCGCACCGCCGCGCAGGTGGCTGATCAGTTCACCCAGTGAGCGTTCCGGCAGGGGCGCGTACTTGCGCACAATCACATCCACCAGCGCGTCCATGGCCTGGGTCGGCCCGGCCAGCGCTGCAAGCGGCTCCTGCGGCTGGCTGACGGCGTAGGTGCGCACGCCACTGACACGCGCCGCAATGCGCAACATGCCACGGTAATGCATGTCGTCGAGCAGCTGCGTACTTGCATTGGACGAGCCGCCAAACCAGTTGCGGGCCGAGCCGTGCGCAAAGTGCGCATCGACCTCGCGCGGGTGCACCACCCCGTGCTGGCGCACAAAGTCAAGCACGGCATGAGCCTTCTTCAAACGCGCTGCCGGCCACGCCACGCGCGCTGTGCGGGGGTGCATCAGCGCCTGCGTGGCGCGCGGCAAGAAGCCGTAGTTGACGAAGAAGTCTTCTTCAATGTCGAGCGTCGGGTAACGCCGCTCCAGATCGCCAGCGCAATAGCCCTTGACACGGTGGCGCAGGGTCAGGTCCTGCGCACGCGCTGGTGCGCGGATCGGGTCGGCCTGCACAAAGCCCAGACGCTCGATCGCGCGGCCCAGGGTGGTGGGCGTGAACAGCGTGCGCGCCACCGCGTAGCGGCGCAGGGCGTCCAGTGTGATGGGAGAGGCGGGGAGCTTGGGCATGGGCTTGCTGTGGGTGGATGCGGGTGGTGCCCCTTAATCTACATCAATGGTTATAAAAAGCAACGTAACCTGTTGTTGTATAACAAATCTCGGTACAAATCTAGAAAACGTATTAATATACCGAAATGCTGGAAACAAGTGCCTCCATTTCGCGCCAATACATCGACGCTGTCGCGGTCTTCGAAGCCCTGGAAGAGGCTCTGGAAGAGGCGGCTCAGGTGCGCGGCGGCATGTACTGGCATGCGGGCCCGCCCACTTCGCCCGACGCCAAATACCTGGTCCGCACCACCCCTGCGGGTGCCGAAACCAGCCTGGGGTCACGCACTGCGGAGCTTGATGCCATCTACACACGATTCACCCAGAGAAAGCGTGAAAGCGCCGAGCGTGTGTCTGGCCTGCAAGCTGCGCTGATGCAACAGCAGCGGCTCAATCGCGCCCTGCGCGTGGGCCGGGTTGACCCGCTGGTGGTCGCGTTACTGAACCGCTTGGCGAGCACCAAACTGAGCGAGCACTTTCGCGTCGTGGGCACCCACGCGCTTTACGCCTATGAGGCCGCCGCCGGCGTGCGCCTGGACGCCGAGGCCTTGGCCACCCGCGACATCGACCTGCTGTGGGACACGCGTAAACGCATTATCTTTTCCACCCAGTTGGCGCGCGTGGACAGCTCCATGCTCGGTGTCTTGAAAAAAGTCGATGCCACGTTTCGCATCCGAAAAGGCCAGAAATACACCGCCGTCAACAAGGAAGGCTTTGAGGTGGACATCATCCGCCGGGAGCGCGCAGGTGATGACCCTCACCCCATCAAACTCAGCGATGAAGACGAAGACTTCTGGGTAGTCCAGGCGCGCCGTGCCAACGTGCTGCTGGATTCGCCCGGCTTCTCGGCCGTGATCGTGGCCAGCAACGGCACTATGGCGCGCATGAACACCGTGCATCCGGTAACGTTCGTGGCGTTCAAGCGATGGCTGTCGACGCAAGCCGAACGAGACGCCATGAAGCGCCGCCGCGATGCGCTGCAGGCCGACGCCGTGCAGGAGTTGCTCGAAAAGTACCTGCCTCAGCTTTCGGTCAATTAAGCCAAAGCAACACGCCTTACTTGGCGGGGCGGTGCAGCGCGCAGATCTTGTTGCCGTCGGGGTCTCGCAGATACGCCAGATAGAGCTTGCCGGCCGCGCCTTCGCGCCAGCCCGGCGGGTCTTCGCAGGTGCTGCCGCCGTTTGCCACGCCCGCCGCATGGAAGGCGTTGGCTTGTTCCGGGGACTGCATGGTGAACCCGAGGGTGCTGCCATTGCCGTGCGTCGCGGGCTGGCCATTGATGGGCTTGGTGATGCCGAAGGTACCGGTGGGGCTGCGATAGAAATAGCGCTCTTTGTTCGCTACGCCAGGGCCAATGCCCAGCGTGCCGAGCAGCGCGTCGTAAAACTTCTTTGAGACCTCAAGATCATTCACACCGACCATCACATGACTGAACATGGCTTTCTCCGTTAGAGCCCGGCTTGGGGCGAAGTTGAATCGTGAAGATAGTACCTGATGGCTGGTCAACACGTTGCGGTCAGCCTGCGCTTTGCGGCCACCACAAATCCAGAATACTGTGCAAAAATACAGTGGCTATTCAAGTGCAATGCCAGCACATCTGCCACAGGAGCGTGTCCATGAAGATCTTGCCTGCCGAATTTGATGGCCAGTCCATCCGCCGCGTCTACGACGAAGACACCGAGACCTGGTGGTTTTCGGTGATTGACGTGGTGCAGGTGCTGACGCAGAGCAAGAGCGCCAAGCGCTACTGGTCAGACCTGAAGCGCAAACTGGCTCTGGAGGCCGCTTCGGAGCAACCGTACGAGGAAATCGTACGGTTGAAATTGACAGCCACCGATGGAAAACAACGCGAAACCGATTGCGCTAAAGCCGCCACGTTGCTGCGCGTCATCCAATCCATCCCCAGCCCCAAAGCCGAACCCATCAAACTGTGGCTGGCCAAAGTGGGCTACGAGCGCATGCAGGAAATGGCCGACCCCGCGCTAACGCTGGACCGCGCCCGCCAGACCTGGCAGCAGCATGGCCGCAGCGACAAGTGGATTCAACAGCGCATGACCGGGCAAGAAACCCGCAACAAGCTCACCGACTACTGGCGCGAGCACGAGATCAAGGCAGGCCAGGAGTTCGCCATCCTGACCAACATCATTCACCAGGAATGGACCGGCGTCAGCGTCAAGGACCACAAGCAGGCTAAGGGGCTGACCAGCCACAACCTGCGCGACCACATGACCGAGGCCGAACTGATCTTCACCGCGCTGGCCGAACTCTCCACGCGGCAGATTGCCGAAACGACGGATGCCACCGGGATGGCCGACAACAAGACCGCCGCCAAAGCCGGTGGCGGCATCGCCAGGCAAGCGCGCAGGCAGTTGGAGAGCCAGACCGGAAAGCCGGTTGTGTCGGCGCAGAACTACTTGGCGCCAGTCGCGGTTAAGGCGCTTAAAGTCACAAAGCGGTAGAAGCCGGCCCATGCCGCAGGCGTACGCCGATCGAGTTCGCCGGCAGTACCGCCGCGCGTGATATTGATCTGATTCAGGTGCACACCAATTTTGTGATTGGCCGACACATGAATGTTGGCAGTTCAACTCGTGGCGGGCTGACTCCAACCTTCGACGTTGACGGCGTAGCGGGTGGCCTTGCCGACGCCTTCAACTTTGAGCAGACCATGGCGCAGCAGCGCTGCCAGGTCGCGGGTGGCGGTGGCTTTGGAGCTGCCAGTGATCTGGCTGTATTTTTCCGCCGTCATGCCGCCGAGAAAGCCGCCACCCAACTCGCTGCTTCCGGCTTCCAGCAAACGGTTCAGCACCTTGCTTTGCCGCTCGTTGACCGCCAGGCTGGCCGCGCGCTGCCGGAAGCTGGCCTTGTCCAGCGCCTGCTTCACCACCGCCTGCGACTGGATGCAACCCTGCGTCAATGCCTGCACAAACCATTGCACCCAGGGTGTCACGTCCAGAGCGCCAGACTGTGCCCGGTTCAAGGCGTCGTAATACGCGACCCTGACCGCGAGCAGTTGCCGCGACATGCCCAATAGTCTTGCGGTTGGGCCTACTGCCTGCGCCAATGCCAGGTCCACAATGGCGCGCCCCAGCCGGCCGTTGCCGTCTTCAAACGGGTGAATTGATTCAAACCACAAGTGCGCCAGTGCCGCACGGGCCAGGCCGTTGAGGCGGGGAGCGGCATTGCTGGTGGGGCGCGTGGCCTCAAACCAGGCCAGAAACCGAGCCATTTCAGTCGCCACCCGGTCTGACGCAGGCGCGGTGTAGTGCACCACCTCGTGCCCTTGCCGCCCGCTGACAATCTGCATCGGGTCGGTGTGGTCGCGGTAACGCCCGACGGCAATACGACGCAGACCCGACGTGCCGCCCGGAAACAGCGCGGACTGCCAGCGACACAAACGGTCACTGTCCAGCACCGACTGGTTGCCGCGGGTGGCGTCCTGCATCACCGCCACCAAACCATCCACCTGGCGGTCGCCGGTCGGGGCATCGACCAGCCCAAAGCGATGCGCCACCGACGACCGAACGGCAGTCAGATCAAGTTTTTCACCCTCAATCGCCGCCGTGGCGATGACCTCTTGCACCCACAGCTCACGGGTAATTTCCTGCGAGGCGGTCAAGCCAATGGCGTCCAGCAAACCCAACACCCGTCCCATCTGCAAATGGGCCACGTCCAAGTCGTGTGCCACGGCACCGGCATCAAACACGAGCGTCGGCCAGCCGGGGTGTTGCCAGATGTAGCTGGGCTGCGCAGTTTGCGATTGGGTGGTCATGAGCCGCATTCTAGCCAATACGGCTCATTTTGTGAGCCGTATTTCTGTTGAATCGGCTCAAGCGGGGTGCTGGCGCTGGTCAGTGGCACAGCAGGCAGTACGTTCTTTTTCAGGAAAGCCACCAGTACCGAGTTGAAATCGGTCTGTTCGGCTTTGGCAATATTGAGCAGACGTGCCCGAACGGAAGCGGCGAGGTCGTGGGCCATCTAGCCCCCGTGCCCCAAGGCTTCAAGGTAGGGCCGCATCACATTGGCAACCCGGCAGATCTTGGCGAAGCGCCACAGCTCATCTGCCGTGGCCTTCCTCTGAGCCAAGGCATCTTTGAGTGCCTCGATGGCCACGTCAAGCCCAATCTTGTTGCGGTGTTTGAAGCAGTCGGCCACCGTCTTGGCCACGCCGTACACCCGCAGCGCCACCTGATCGACCTGCACCACCTCAACGCCTGCGGCATACGCCTCGCCGGAAGACTGCACCATCTTCACCGGCGGGTAGTCCATCTTGGGTACGTGGCTGCCCTGTGGCATGGCGATCCAAACCTGGCGCGGCAGCTGCGTGGTGAGTTCGTGTATCTGCAGCGCGGTCAGCAAACAAAACACCGCCTGTGGCACCTTGAGGGCAATGGTGGCCAGGCTCTCATGCTCAGAGCCTCCGCTCTCGGGCAGCCGGTACACACCGCGCCCCACGCGCTCCAGCTGCCCGCTGGCGGTCAGCCGCGAGAGCACCACGCGGGCAATACCCAGCTCGTGCAAATGGCTGGCGCGCAGCAGGCCCCGTTGGCAGGCTAGCTCCAGTACGCGTTGAGTTTGGGTGTCGTTTGTCTGCATGGAACCCGGAGTATGTTCCGTTTTCGCGTTAAATTCAAGCAACTAGAGAACTTATGGAACAAACACGCTGGCGGCGCGGGCGCAGCGGGAGGATGGATTTAAGTGCAAAAACAGTATTTACCCCAGGCGAAATATGCGCAAGCAGCTACTAAAACAGTAGCACCTACCGACTAGCCCTTCCCTTCATATGCCGCGTTGATGAATGGCTTGACCGCATCCAAATCAGCTTGGGATGTGAGCGGCACCTCCAGGTTACCCGTGCCCCAGTGGCCAATGCAGGTTACATCGCGTGCGTTGGGCAACACCTGGAGTGCGGTGACGGGGTCCACGTGCAGATACAGCAGCAGGCAATTCTTGCGGTGGAGTACAACGGTTGCAAAGTTCTTCAAACGTTTGAAGGCTGCATACAGCCGCAGCTCTTTGCGTTGCACGTCATCGCCCAGGGAGAGGGTGTAATCCTCCAGGGAGGTCAATAGCAACTGCATGGGTTCTGGCAGATTGGTCAAAACATCTGCAAACGACTTGTCGGGCCCCGTGCCCTTGGCGCCCGTTGGATCTGTTGGAGCTGTGACGGAACTACCCGCTGCCTCGAATTTGCTGGCGCCGGCCTTTGCCAACTTTGCCGCGGTGACCTTGCCGTTTGAGTCACTGCCCGCGTTTACCGACTCCAGCAGCAGCAAATCATCACCAAAGCGCCGGTAGCGGATGAGCTCTATGTTGCGGCCAATCTGCTGCACCGCGTGACCGTCGTACTTGGTGAAGTCCGCCGCTATGCACACCACGCGCGGCGCGCTCCAGTCAATGGCGTCAGCCGCTGTAGCGCCCAGTTTGTCCAGCACCAGCAACTTGAATTCCGCTTTGTGGTCCATCAGCCAATCCAGATAAAACAAGCCCTGGTTGATGACGTTCTCCCCCACCGAGCGCTTGTATTCCAGAATCACCGGGCAATTGTTTTCGTCCAGCCCCAGCGAGTCAATACGCCCGCCGTGGGTTTTGCCGGTGGAGTGCTCGCTCGCCAGGAAGCGAATGTTGAGCAGCGGCGCCAGGTTGGCCTCGATCAGCGTTTGCAGTGGCTTTTCGAGGTCAGACGCGTTGCCTTGCAGTTCGGTGGCGGTACCACCAGAGAGGCGGAAGAGTTTGATGTCGCTCATGGGCTATTTTCTCGCAGGGTTGGATGCGTTTCGTTTTTTTGCAGGCACCGGCCACCAAGTTCCGAACCGCCAATTCGGGGCGGCCTGGGCGTTCTATCCTATATAAAACCTATATAAATCAATGACTTAAAAAGGATTAACCTAGCCTAATAGGATAAAAAGAAAGTTAGCCAACGACTAATCGCACCGACTTATCCTATTTTTGAATCACCAGCCGCCAACGTGCGCCAGGCCCCTTGCGCTCTGGCGCAATGAGGTTACGGCGGCTCAAGTCGGCCAGCAGGTTTTTGACCCGGTTGCGCTTTTGTGCATCGCTCAACACATCGGGCAACTTGGCCCGCATCACCGCTTCCAGCTCCTCACGTTTGCACGCGGTGAAGTTGCGCAAGTGCTGCAACACCAGCTCCCGGTAATAGGCTGAATCCAGCCCCTTGTTCAAGGTGTGCTGGGCTTGCTCACCCATCACCTGCGCGACCTTGGCGGACACATGGATATTGGGTGTACGGCCTTCAATCAATTTGCGTACGCGTAGTGCCCGGGCATCCTCTGCACTGATAGGCAGGCGCTTTTGCACCTTGTCCAGCAAGAACACATCCATTAACGACAAATCCGGCTGCTGCATCAGTGCGTGTGTGTACTGCTCACCCAGAATGCGCCCGGTAATGCGCACCTCCACCCGCTGCTGTTCGGCCTCAATCACATAGTCCGGCAGTGGGAAAAACCGCTTGCGCTGTTCGATGAACATGCGCCGAATGCCACTGCCCACCGTGTCGATCAATTTCAACGCCACCATCGCCTGCGTCAGGCACGGGTTGCGGTACTGTTCTGGCGACTGGTCTTGGGTCAACAGGCACTCCACCTTGCCCGGCAAAAAGCGCCCCACATTGCTGAAAATCAGCTCGTCTGGCTTTTCGATCACATTGACCCGCCCGCCGACGGCATAGTCCTGGTGGGCGATGGCGTTGTGCAAAGCCTCGCGAATCACCCAGGCATCGTATTGCGGCACCTCGGTAGGAAACAGCGTGCCCGGCGGCAAGTAGCGCACCGTGAGGTTGCGAACCCGCGCAAACAGTGCGTCAGGGGCCAGCAGCAGGGGCAAGCCGTAGTGCTGGTAATCCAGCACCGTGCCATCGGCATCCTTGAGCACCCACGACACCTGTGACGGCAGGGGCAAAAACTGCGCCGACTCGTCTTTGCCAAACAATAGCAGCGCGGCCCGCGTCAATTGCCCGCCCCGGCTGAGCTTGAGCTTGGACAGCAGCGTGGGAACGTCCCAACCGGCCACCTCACCCGCCAGATGCGGGTTCTTTTCCGCAAAACGTTGCCGCCCCACGGCCAGTGCGGACGCGTCCAGGTCGGCCACGGTGGCATTGCTCACCAGTTCAGCGGACCAATCGGCCCGCGTATTCAGCCTTGCCCACAGCCGAGCCTCCTTGTCGGCATGGCTGGCGAGTTTGACCTTGGCGCTGTGGATGCGGATGTACTCCACCTCATGAAAACTCACCGGCTGCGCCACTGCCGCAGGTACGCGCAGCACCACCACGGGCTGGCCTTGATAGTCAAACGCATCAAAACGGAAATCCAGCTTGGGACGCAAGTATTGGTGCAACCACAAATCCAGAATTTGTGCCCCCACCTTGGCTGAGCCAGGTTTAAAGCGGGTTCCCACTACACGGCGGGTGTCGTTTTCAATGCCCCAGACCATGTAACCGAAAGGCTCACCGTCCAACGCCGCCGCATTGGCCAGGGCCGAGACGTACTCGCCAATGGCGTGAGGATCGTCGTTGTGTTTGAACTCAAGCCACTCATGTTCACCCGCTTGGGGCAGCAGGCGGTCGAGTAATAACGTCAGTTCACCGGAATTCATGTTGGATGTCGCTCATAAATTAATAGCTGCTTGCGCACGTTCCTTGGGGGCTACAGGCACTTTTCGCTTATTTTTCCCAGCCATAGCGGTATTTGACGACGCGATACGTTCCAGCAGCGCGCTGGCAGGTTCGTCGTTGGGGTCTTGCGGCACCAACTCGCCGCGAAAGGCCTTGGCCAGTACCAGCGGAGTCAGGCGCTGGGCCTGGGCGCGGGCGGCGGCACAGCGGGCTTCAATGCGGGCGGCCAGGGCGAACATGGCTTCTACGCGGCGGACGATTTCGGTTTGCTCAGTAATCGGCGGGAGAGAAAACTTGGCGGCTTTCAGGTCTGCGCCAGAAACGCCCCGCTGGCCAGCGCTGGATTTCACAAAGCTTTCCACTTGCGTGCGCATGCTACGGCAACCAAAAACAATTTCAATGAACTTCGCAATTGCGCGGTCTGCGCGAATACGGACACGGATCAATTTATCGGGATAGACGTAGCCCGGTGCATCGTGCGTCAATGCTGCACATACGCCTACAAACTCAAGACTGCCGTTGTATCGAGTGAACAGGAGGTCATCCTGTTTCAATGCGTACTGCCCTGCCTCTTTGTCAGTTACAACAAGGTAGCGGTGATCGTCCAAATTCAATTGCCCAGACCGAACCGCACCAATCCTGAGAATTTTGGAACCCGGTGGACTTTCAGTGGGCTTTTGCGCCAAGCCGTTTCTCATTTCAGTAATCACATCCTGCAAGGCAACTGTTTCCCATTCATCCTGCTTCAATTCATCGAGCCCTCGCCAATCCTCGGTCAAGCGACCCGTCGTCGCCGCATCCAACACCGTCTGCCGAAACCGCTTGAGTAAGGCGGGGATGGCATCGAAGCGGTCGTTGCAGGCTTGGACGCGGGCGAGCAGGGTGTCGAGTTGGTTGGCGATGCGGGTTTGTTCAGCTTTGGGTGGGAGCGGAATTTCCATTTCTCCCAGTCTCCCGCGTGAAATTCGCCTGCGAGTTGTGCCTGACGATTGAGCCGCAATCTCCGCTCTCACTTGCGGGGAGTTGATGGTTTGCATGACCCAGCGGTTATCAATGTTTTCAGAATCGACACGCAGTGCCGCCACATCTACCACTGTGACGCAGCGTTGTTCAAGTGCAGGCATTAAGCACGCGCGGCCCAATGGATCTGGCATACGCGCAACCAGAACATCCCCGGCTGTCAATGCAGTGCATCGAAGTCGTACGAAGGCATCCTCGTTGATCCATCGGTTGGATTTGTCCAAGAAAGCGCCGTCACCAATGTCGGCCAATTGCAGCAAACGAATGCTCCCATCCGGATCTTGGTCTTTGCTTTCGACCCAATCCCCATCAACAAAGAGACCCGTGGTGCCAGCCAGTTCTTTTATGGTCGTGGATGTCCAGCCTTGTGGCAACTCACTCATGCGCTCACCTCAGCGTCGCTATCTTCAGCATCCATCAACAAATCTTCCAGCACCGCATCCGGGTCTTCGCCCAGCTCTTCGAGCAGGCTGCGCAGGTCGGCCATAGCACCGGTCAGCTCGCGCATGACCAGGCGGGCGACCAGGGCGGGTTCGTCGCGCTGGGCTTCTGCCGTCTCGGCGTTGTCGTCTTTGAGCCAGCTGATGTCCAGGTTGTCGCCGCGTGCCTTGATCCGCTCGCGTGAAAAACAGCGCCAACGGCCAGCCTCGCCGGTGTCTACACGCTGGGCCAGGGCAGTGGTGCCGCCGCAGGGGTCTGCGCCAAACACGTCTTCAAACTTGTCGCGCGGCACGTCGAGTGCGGCATCTTCAGCGGTGCGGAAGTAGTCGCGGGTAAACGGGGTGCGTTTGCCAAACTGGGGCATGTTGGCGCGCATGTCGTACACCCACACCTCTTTGGTGTTGCCTTTGTCGGCTTTGCCACGGGTGAAGAACAGCACATTGGTCTTGACGCCTTGGGCGTAGAAGATGCCGGTGGGCAGTCTTAGAACAGTGTGCAGGTTGCACTTGTCCATCAGGTCGCGGCGAATGTCTGCGCCGATGTTGCTCTCAAACAGCACGTTGTCCGGCAGCACCACGGCGGCGCGGCCACCGGGTTTAAGGTTGCGGTAAATGTGCTGCAAAAAGCAGAACTGCTTGTTGGTGGTGGGGTAGGTAAAGTCAGTGCGGGTGGGCAGACCGCCGCCTTTTTTGGTGCCGAATGGGGGGTTGCTGAGGGTCAGCGTAGCCCCAGGCAGGCGCGTTCCTTCTTCGCCCAGGGTGTCGCCAAACTGGATGCCGCCCTCAATGCCGTGTAGCAGCATGTTCATCAGCGCCAGGCGATGCGTATCCTGCACCAGCTCCATGCCGTAAAAGGTGCTGCTGCGGTACTTGCGCTGCTGCGCTTCTGTGCGGTTTTCGGGTTTGTACTTTGCGCGCAAATAGTTGTTGGCCGCAATCAAGAAGCCACCGGTACCTGCTGCCGGGTCTTGAATCACGTCACCCAGCGTGGGTTGCAGCACGGTGACGATGCTGTCGATCAGGTCGCGCGGGGTGAAGTATTGGCCGGCGCCGCTCTTCTTTTCATTGGCGTTGCGCTCCAGCAGGCCTTCATACAGGTCACCCAGATCGTCACGCTGCACGCTGTACCAGTCGAGCTTGTCTATCTCGACCACCAGCTTGGACAGGGTGGCGGGTTTCGTGATGAAGGTGCTGGCGTTGGCATAAATTTGCTGCACGCTGCCACGCCCGTGCAGGCCATAGTCCAACAGCAGCTCTTTGTACAGGTCGAGCCGCTCGGGGGCGGAGGCGGCCATCAGGTCGGCCCAGCGCGCGCCGTCCATCTGCTCAACCGGTACGCCTTTTTTTGGCGCTTTGTAGATAACCAGCCCGTCTTCCTGGCCGGTCTCTTGCATCATGCGCAGGAACAGCAGGTAGGTGAGTTCGCTGACGTACTGGTGGTAGGTAACACCGTCATCACGCAGCAGGTTGCACAGGTTCCAGAGCTTGGCGACGATGTCTGACGCTGCGGGGTTGATTTGATTCATGGGTTCTTCGTGGCTCAACAAAAGTCAAGCGGCTTTTGGGTTGTCTGACCAAAGGGCGTCGTTAAAGGCTTCCAGCACGGGCTGGAGTCGGCCGTTGAAGAGTTTATCCAGACGCGCAAAGCCGCCACCTTCGCGCTTGAAGATCAGGTCTGGGTCGTCCAGCGCGTCGCGGTCTACCAGCAGGTTGGCTTTGGTCTGGGCGGCAATGCGTTTGAGCCAGTCGCGCTGCGGTTGGGTCCAGGGCTTGCCTGCTAGTGGCTTGGCCAGCAGGTGTTGCAATGCGTGGTCTACGCGCTCGGCATAGGGCAACAGCGCATCGCCAATGGCGGCTTGGCGTATGTAGCCAATGATGCGGGCGGCAATGTCCTGGTTGCTGAGCTCGCGCCAGGCGGTGGCCAGGCGCATTTCGGTAAAGCCAGCTTGGTCGAGCGCCAGCACCAGTTCTTTGAGTTGCTTGCGCGTGAGGTCACGCGGGCGAGTCAGCACGGTGATGAGGGCGGGCAGCTCGTTGCCATGGCTGGCGATGAAGTCTTTGAATTCCTTCAAATAGTCTTCGGGCTTGCTGGCCTTGCCGTAGCCACGGCCGATGTGGTGCAGCGCGTCCGGGTGGTCTGACACATACATGGGCAGGCCAGTGGCTTCGCGCTTGCGGTCCAGTATTTCGCCCAGCTGAGGGTTATTGATGAACCAGTCTGCCACCGCTGCTACCGACAGGGTGCGCAGCTTTTGGATGAAAGCGTCGGGGCTCATGCCGGCTTTGGTTTCAAAGTCTTGGGCGGCTTGACTGTCCATGTGGCGCTTCTTGACTTGCAACTTGGCCAGAAACTGCTCGCGCACCAGCTCGCGGGCTTCCGCGTCGGTCACGCTCACCATTTCTTGCTCCAGCTGGGCAAAGCTGATGTTGGGGTTGACGACCACCGGCTTCATGGCCGTCATGTTGCCAATGGCTTCAAAGATTCGCACGGCGTCAAACACACGGAAGCTGTCTTTGGCGTCGCCGTCAAAGTCGCACAAGCGTGTGGCACGGCCCAGCATTTGGTCAAACAGGATGCGGCTGTTGACCTGGCGCAGGAAGACCAGATTGCAGATCTCGGGCACGTCGATACCGGTAGTGAGCAAGTCCACGGTAACAGCCACATTGGGCAGGCGTTCGTTTTTGAAGCGGCGAATCAGGTCCAGCGGTTTGTCGGCGTTGCCGGTGATCTTGATGACGGCGTCGTCTTCCACGCTGCCGTATTGGGTAACGAATGCGCCCTTGAGCACGTCCACCACCATATCGGCATGGTCGGTGTTGACACAGAAGATGAGTGTTTTGCGTTGGCCGTTGGGGTCTATCTCTTGGGACAGGTATTCGCAAACGGCTTTGTTAAAGGGCCGGGTGATGACTTTGCGGTTGAAATCTTCCACATTCAAATTGATGTCGTCCGGCGCTTTGAACAGCTCGATCTGGTTGCGCGCAAAGTCGAAGACCTTGACCTCTTCGCCCACCTTCCAATGCATGCCGTTTTGCGAGAGCTCGGTATAGATCTGGATGGGGGGCTCGTAGTCCACCAGGTAGCCGTCCACCACGGCTTCGCGGTAGCTGTAGGTATAGACCGGCGGGCCAAAAATTTCGGTGGTGTGCAGGGCGGGGGTTGCGGTCAGGCCGATCTTCACGGCGTCAAAGTAGTCCAGCACACGGCGGTATTTGGAGATGTAGTCGTCAAAACTGCGAAAACTGAGTTCGGTGTCGGACATCTCGCGGTCCAGCGTGTAGCCACGGTGGCATTCGTCAATTACCACGCAGTCGTATTGGTCCACCGTCGGCGGGGCCACACCGTCAGCGGGGAACAATACGCGGCGCATCATGCCTTGTACGGTGGCGATGTGGACGGCGGTGTCGTCATCGGGTGACTGCGCCTCCAGCTCTTTGATGCCAAAGATGTCGGCAAAAGTTTGCAGGCGTTCCATGCGGGTGTCTTTGAACGAGTTGGCGGCTTGCTCACCCAGGGCGGAGCGGTCAACCAAAAACAAAATGCGGCGAAAGCGCTGCGCTTTGAGCAAGCGGTAGATCAGCGCAATGCAGGTTTTGGTTTTGCCGGTGCCGGTGGCCATGGCCAGCAAAATCTGGCGTTGTCCTTGCCCTATGCGCTTCTCGGTTTCGCGAATGGCGGTTTGCTGGTAGGGCCGTAACGGAAACCCAAAGTTGAAAGCCGCATTGTCCAGCTGCGTATGCGCGCGGCCTTCATCCGTTTGCAGCAGGCTTTTGAGGCCGTCAGGGCTGTACCAGCCGTCCAGTGCCTGGCTGCGGTTTTCCGTGTGGCGCAAATCGCAAAACCAGATGCCGCTCTTGGTGGCCAGCTGACGCAAATAGGGTCTGCCGTTGGCGGAGAAAACAAAAGGAATGCGGTGCTCCGACTGCGCACCCCAGTTACGCTCATGGAGCAGTGTCTCTGCGCTGGCAGAAAAGGTGCGGCTGTAGCGCTTGGCTTGCTGCAATGCGCCGGAAACATCCACGTTCTTGCGCTTGGCTTCGACGACCGCCATCGGCGTGAGGCCTTGAAACAGCACGTAGTCGGCCGAGTAGCCATCGCATGGCCACTCGGCAATCGCCATGTTGCGGCCGCGCTGCGGACGCGTACCTTTGCTGTAACGCAGGGTTTGGGTGTCGGCCTCCCAGCCCGCCTGGCGCAATTGTTCGTCGATGATGCGGCGGGTCTCGGCCTCATCCAGCTGCACTTGGGTGGCAGCAGTTACGCCAGACTGCAGGAAGTATTTGAACTGGGTCGTTGGTGCCGTCTCGGCGGCAGTTTGCAGCGCAGCCAATTGCTGGGAAAGTCGTGCTTTATCGTTGTCGGCCTCCGTAGCGAGTTGTTCCCAAACGCCACGCTCTTCACTGAGGGACGACAACTGAGTTTTGGTGGACTGCAGTTCCTTGCTGACTTCTTCTTGCTGCGACTGAAATGAAGCAACCGCTTGCCGCAACTCGAATAGCTCAGCCCTCAAGGCGGTGCTTTCATCAGCCGGTGGTTGTGGCGGTACAAAGGGGCCAGACCGATAGGCTGTGTCCTTGAATGTGCGGTGAAACCACAGGGAGAGTTGCCAGCAGAGTTTGAGCGTTGACAGTGCGGCCGCATGATCGCCCTGCAACGCATGGTTTGCCGCATTGCCATTGACACGGATTTGGTCAAAGACTTGCTTGACTTCTCTAGGCAACACGCCTTCGCCTTGCAGGCGACGAATGAGCTCGTATTGCGACTCCTCCGGGTTGATGTAGAGGCCCGTGCGCGCCGCCAATGACTGGGCCAACAACTCCGAGAACTGGCGTAACTTGAGCAGGCTGGTGTTCGGGTCTTCAGCAAAGTACCGCTCGGCCAAGGCACCCAAACGCCAGAGCTGCGCCTCATAGGCACGCAGCATGTCAAAGTTGGAGCGGATGTTATTTTCCATGAGGCGAGGTCACGGGTCCATGTGTGCAGGGGTTAAGGCCAGACCGCCTGTGATTCTGCCCGCAAATACGGACTCCCCACTCACACCAATCACCAAGCTCTGCGTCGCCCGCGTCGCCGCCACATAAAACACCCGCGCGGCATCCGCCTCGTCTTCGCCGCTCGCGGGCATGTGCCCCACACCGGGCAGGGCCACTACGGGGAACTCCAGGCCTTTGCTGACCTTCATGGTCATAATCTGAATGGTGTCGTCTGCGGGCTTGTATTCGCCGGTGCGCTTGCGTACATTGAACGGCAGCTTGCGCTGGTGCAGCGCGTCGGCGCACAGGTCCATGGTCTTCCAGTCCGCGCACAGGATGGCCATGTCGCCCCAAGCGTGGCCCTCCTGGTGGGCGTTGCTCAGGTGGTCGGCAATCGCATACGCCTCTTCGCGCAGGCTGGGCAGTTTGATGATGACAGGTGGCTCACCATCACGTCCGCCACTGATCGGCTTGAGTAACGGGATGCCATCATCGTCCTGCTCATCGGCCGTCAACAAGTCTGCGGCAATCAGGCTGGCGGTTTGCAGGATCTGCCGTGTGTTGCGGTAGTTGATTTTGAGAATCGTGGTACGACCTTGCGCCTGCACGCCCACGCTCTTGAAGCTGAACTGTTTGCTTCGGCTTCGCTCGTAAATGCTTTGCGCGTCGTCGTACAACAACAAGAGGCAGTTGGTGCGGGGGTCCACCATTTGCGTGACCAGTCGGAGCCACTCGGGCGCAAAGTCATGACCCTCGTCGATCAGAACGGCCTGATACTGGCCGCTGGGGATTTGCTGGCGCTCCACGCCGCGGATGACGCCGTCCACCATCTTGTCAAACAGGTGCGGGCCTTGCTGCGGAACGCTCTGACCGAAGGTGACCAGTTGCTGGCGGCACCACTTATGAAAGTGCCGCACATGCACCTTGTCGCTCAAGCCCTTGGCATCCATCACACTGTGCAACTTGACGCCAAGCGGTTCGTTAAAGCACAGGATGAGGATGGGTTTGCTTGTGGCCGTACTGGCCTTGGCCAGGTACTCGGCGCGGTAGCCCAGGATCATGGTTTTGCCGGAACCGGCCACGCCATGAATCACACGGTGGCCGTCGCCCAAAGACCGAGCCAGTTGCTCCTGCTGCAAGTCCATCACGCGCATGATGCTGGGCAATTGCGCCTCGGCATCACTGTCGTCAAACAAGGAACCCTGCGTTTGCACGCGCACCTCGGGGAACATGATCCAGCGCACGCGGTCCAGCTGCGGTAGCGACATGACGCCGCCAAACGCATGGGGAAACATGTTCCACAAGCGTTGCTGAAATTCTTCTGCGTCCCCAGACTTCTCCATTTCATCCGAGCAGATCACGTAGTGCGACTCGATGGCATCACCCAATCCTGCTGCGTCAAACTGCTTGCGGGTGATGCGGGTAAAGACCACACCGTGACCCCACGGAAACGCAAGCTTGCCCTGGTGCGCGCCAGCAGCTTGCACCAGTTGCGGGTCACGTTCCAGCGCGTTGACCACCTGAATGGCGCAATGCCGCGCCTGCGCCAGCGGGTTGATCACGACCTTGGGTTGTCCGTCAGGGGCGATGTCCCAAACCTGCCGCGTGGCACGCTGGATGGTTTCGAGCTTCCAGTCTTTGGTTTCCAGAATCAGCAGGCCGCGCCGAGGGTGCATCACGACAAAGTCGGGGGGCGTTTGCTTGGGGCCGATCGGCACGTCGTACCAAAGCAGGTAGTCGGCGTCGAGCTTCTGTTCCAGCCGCTCAGCCAGCCGTCGCTCGCCCGCCGTCATGCGCGACACGCAGGCGCCAAGCGCCGGAATGAGGGTTGCCATTGTTGTTATCCCGTCCCTGAGATGGTTTGCGGATGATTATGACCGTAATGCATTAATGGTCAGGTACCGCGGCTCTGCCCAGAACGTATTTGGCAAGGAGACATGGATCCCGGCCTGCGCCGGGATGACGACTTGTGTGACGATCGACCTACCAGGCGTCAATCGCCAGACCACCAGCCCCCGGCAGCTCGCGCTGCGTCTGCAAGCCGCGCACCAACCAGTCACGGGTTTGGGCCGGATCGATGACGGCGTCGATCTCCAGCGTGGCCGCCATGTTGAGGGCACTGCCCTTTTCGTAGGCGGTGGCGACCAGGCTTTCGAACAGGGCATCGCGCTGCGGTCCCTCGGGCAGGGCTTCGAGTTCCTTGCGGTAACCCAGGCGCACCGCGCCTTCCAGCCCCATGGCGCCAAACTCGCCGCTCGGCCAGGCCACGGTGAACAGCGGCGAGTGAAAACCGCCCGCCGTCATGGCCATGGCACCCAGTCCGTAGCCCTTGCGCAGCACTACGCTAAAGAACGGCACGCGCAGGTGCGCCGCCGCCAGGAACATGCGGCTCACATGGCGCACCTGAGCCTGGGTTTCGATCTCCGGGCCGACCATGAAGCCGGGTGTGTCTACCAGGCTCACCAGCGGCAACCCGTGCGCGTTGCACAACTGCATGAAACGCGCCGCCTTGTCAGCGGCGTCGGCGTCAATCGCGCCGCCCAGGTGCAGCGGGTTGTTGGCGAGCAAGCCCACCGGGCGACCTTCGATGCGCGCCAAAGCCGTGTGGATGCCTTTGCCAAAACCGCTGCGCAGTTCCAGCAGGCTGCCCTGATCGGCAAGTCCGGCCATGACGGCGCGCGTGTCGTAAACGCGCAGGCGGTTTTCCGGCACCAGGTCACGCAAGGCCAGGGCATCGGGCGCCTGCCAGTCCTTGACACTTCCCTGAAAGAACGAAAGGTAGTGCCTTGCTGCAGCTACCGCTGCAGCCTCATCAGCCACCAGAATATCGATCACGCCGTTGCCATGTTGTACGTCGCTCGGACCAATTTGTTCCGGCTTGTAAACGCCGAGTCCGCCGCCCTCCACCATCGCCGGGCCGCCCATACCGATGTTGCTGTTCTTTGTTGCGATGATGACGTCGCAGCAACCCAGCAAGGCCGCATTGCCGGCAAAACAGCGCCCGGCGACGATGCCGAGCACCGGCACCTGGCCATTGAGGCGCGCAAAGCTGGCAAAGCTTGAAACATGCAGGCCAGCCACGATGGGCATGTCCACATCACCCGGACGACCACCGCCGCCTTCGGCAAACAGCACGACAGGCAGTTTCTGCTGCAAGGCGATGCCCAGCAGCCGGTCCGTCTTCTGGTGGTTGCGCATGCCCTGCGTTCCGGCCAGCACGGTCGCGTCGTAAGCCATGACGACCGCGCGACTGCGCTCCGCTGCAAACAAGCCCTGGTTGATGCTGCCAATGCCGGTCACCATGCCGTCAGCCGGCGTGTTCTTGATCAGGTCTTCTTCGGAGCGCCGAGTGCGCTGCGCTGCCACGGCGAGCGCGCCGTATTCCATGAAGGAACCGGCATCGCACAGGTCGGCGATGTTCTCGCGTGCCGTGCGCTGACCCAGAGCGTGGCGCTTGCTCACCGCCTCTACCCGGTTGGCGTCGAGCGTGGGCGCATGACGGTCCAGCACACGCTGCAGGTCCGCGCGCACGGTTGCTGCGCTGGCCGCCGGTCTGATGGCGTCGCTCGCTGGCGTCGAGTCCGACAGAGCACCCGGCGCCATTCGCTGCAGCGTAGCCAGGACCTCGCCTTCCGCCACCAGCGCGCCCGCTTCCAGGAAAAATTCGGCGAGCCGACCGTCGTGTTCGGCCCGCACTTCGTGCTCCATTTTCATGGCTTCCAGAACGAGCAGCAGGTCGCCCGCCTTGACATCAGCACCGGTGTGAACATGCCAGGCAACGATCTGGGCTTGCAGGGGTGAGCGGATTTCAATCATGGCCGGATTTTGCGACAAAAGCCTGCGGCACAATAGCCGCATGAACCTTGCACCTCTGATCCAACTCAATCGCGGCGGCACTTTGGAGTGCCTGCACTTCGGCGCCGTGGCCGTTGTCAACGCCCAGGGCAAACTGCTGGCGCACAGCGGCGACCCGCATTGGCTGACCTTTTCTCGCTCAACCCTGAAGGCCTTGCAGGCGCTGCCCTTCATGCAGGCGCAGGGCCCCAAGCAGTTTGGTTTTTCGCCAGAGCAGATTGCCCTGATGTGCGCCAGTCACAACGGCGAGGAAGCACACATCACCCAGGTGCAGGGCATGCTGGATCAGGCGGGTCTGACTTACAAGGCGCTGCGCTGCGGCTGCCACGTGCCACGTTTTTACAGCCTGTTCGGGCAAACACCGCCGGCCGACGCCGTGTTTGATGACCGGCACAACAACTGCAGCGGCAAGCACGCCGGTTTTTTGGCCTACTGCGTGCAGCACGGACTGAGCCTGGACGACTACACGGACCCGCAGCACCCGGTGCAGCAGGCGATACGACGTGACGTGGCACGCGCGGTCGGCATGGACGCCAACGACTTCAAGATGGGCATCGATGGCTGTTCTGCACCCAACTACGCCATGCCGCTCTCAAGGTTGGCTTACGGTTATGCGCGGCTGGCCAGCGGGCCACGAGACAGTGAATTTGGCGAGAGCTTCACGGCGCTCAGTGAAGCCATGACAGCGCACCCGGATCTGGTCTCGGGTACTGGCCGCAACGACCTGGCTTTCATGCGTGCCGGACGCGGCGACTGGGTCAGCAAGGTCGGCGCTGACGGCGTGCAGGTGCTGGGCAGCAAGAGCCGGGGCGAAGCCTTTACCATCAAGATCATCGATGCCAACAAGGACGCGCTGTTCGCCGCCAGTGTCGAAGTGCTGGAGCAACTGGGCTGGCTCGACGACGCGCAGCGCGAGGAACTCAAGCCCTGGCGGGCGCAGACCATCCTCAACGTGCGCGGCTTGCCGGTCGGGGAACGGCTGCCGGTATTCAAGCTACAAAAAAAGGCCTGAGCCGCAGCTCAGGCCTTCTCGGGACGCGCAGACAAGCCTTAGTCGGCAAACTTTCCTGCAGCTTCAATGGCGGGTTTGAGTTTCGCGATTTCAGCGGCGACAAAGGCTTTGTGACCCGCTGGCTCCATGCGAGCGTCGGTCACCACAACCGCACCAAGACCTTCTTGTTTCTTGATGAAGTCCGGGTCTTTGAGCGCCAGCTTCATGGCGTCATTGAGCTGTTTGAGTATCGGCGCCGGTGTACCCTTGGGCGCGTACAGTCCATGCCAGATCGTCAGATTGAAGCCCCGCATCCCCATCTCGTCGAGTGTCGGGTAGTCCTTGAGGACTTTGTGCGATGACAGGCGCGTTGGGGTCGTCACGGCAAAGGCCTTGACCCGCCCCGCCTCAATCTGCGTCACCGTGTTGGTGGTCTGATCGCACATCACGTCCACCTGGCCACCCATCAAGGCCGTCATGGCGGGCGCTGTTCCACCGTAAGGAATGGTCGTCATCGCCTCTTTGGCGTTGACTGCCGACTGCCACATCAGGCCGCACAGGTGGGAGGCCGAACCCAGACCGGCGTGCGCAATGTTGAGCTTGCCGCTATTGGCCTTGATGTAGTTCTCAAAATCACGGTAAGTGTTGGCTGGCAATTGAGGCTTGCCAATCAGGGTCATGGGCACATCGTTGACCATACCAAGGTATTCAAAGTCTTCCAGCGGCTTGTATTGCAGCTTGCGGTACAAGCCCGCTGTGGCAGCCATGCCGATATGCCACAACAGCAGGGTATGCCCATCGGGGCTGGCTTTGGCGACTTTGGTTGACCCGATCGTGCCCCCTGCACCATTGACATTTTCCACCACAAAATTGCCGCCGGGCAGGGTCTTGCGCATGGCTTCCGCCAAGTCACGTGCGACCCGGTCGGTGGGACCCCCGGCAGCAAACGGAACCACGAAGGTGATCGGCTTGCTGCCCGGAAAACTCTGTGCATTCGCAAACAACGCCGTTACGGCGGCGGCCAGAACCAATAAACGTTTCATCGCACAACTCCTGAAAAATATGTGACGTCAGACTACCGAAGAAGCAAATGCTTAACAATGTGGTAACTACCTAGATGGACTGCAGGTTTGGCAGTTGTTGATCCAAGTCAAATGAAAACGGCTCTTGTCTGGCGTCCAAGCGCGGCGGACCTTGCAATACCCACCTCAGCGCAAGCCGTCGTCATTGCATCGATAATCCGGCAATTCAACCCCCGTTCCTGATTCATCATCGAAAAAGCCAGGTCTGAACCATGATGAGTGCAGTCAAGCGCTGGCTCGGCCCGTTGATACTCGCCGCAACCCTGTCGGCGCAGGCCCAGACGCCGGACTCTGCCCCTGCTCTGATGGAATCAGGCCGCCCCGCGTCGCCCCAACGCAGTACCGGCGAACTCAAACCAGTCACCATCGTCGGCGCAGCAATCGACGACACCGAAGCGCGACGTCAGTCCACCGCCAGCAAGATCATTGTCGGGCGTGACGAAATCGAACGCTTTGGCGACAGCACCGTGGGGGAGTTGCTCAAACGCCTGCCGGGCGTCACCATGCCCGGCAGGCCTGGGCGCGGCGGCGCACCCCGCATGCGTGGGCTGGGCGGCGGCTACACCCAGATCCTGATTGACGGCGAGCCGGCGCCGCGTGGCTTCTCGCTCGACGAACTCTCGCCCGAGCAGATTGAGCGCATCGAAATCCTGCGCGCACCCACGGCCGAAACCGGTGCCCGCGCCATCGGCGGCACCATCAACATCGTGACGCGCGGCGGCTACAGCAAGCGGCTCAATGATCTGCGCCTGGGGCTGGGCCTGGAGAACGGCAACCAGCAGCCCGGCGTCTCCTGGATCCACAACGAAGTGGCAGGCAACTGGATCTACAACGTCTCGCTGTCGGCCCAGCACGGCGAGCGCAGCAACGACAGCAGCAGCCACACCACCATAGAAAACCTGGACAGCGGCGAGCTGATTGACCGGCTTGAACGCACACAGTCATCCAGCCAGCGCGACGCCATCCAGGCCAATGGCCGCCTGCAGTGGCGCGGTGAACAGGGCGACACCCTGGTGCTGACGCCCATGCTGGTGCAATCACAGAGTTCCAGCCTGAGCAGCAGCAGCCTGACGCAAATCGGTGGTACGGCACCCTTTGACAGCGCCAGCGGCTCCGGCGCCAACCGCTTCAGCAGCCTGCGCCTGGGTGCCCAATGGATGCACCGGCTACCGGACGGCGGCAACTGGCAACTGCGCGCCACGCTGGGACAAAGCGATTGGGACAATGCTTCGCTGCGTCAGTACTTTGGCTCCAGTCCTACCGTCGGCCAATCGGACAACCGCTCCGAGCAGCATGACCTCAACTTCAGCGCCAGTGCCAAACTGACCAAGACGCTGGCCAACGACCACAACCTGGTAACCGGCGCCGAGTTGCAAAGCAACCGCCGCCGCGAAGTTGCGACGACCTTGCAGGATGGTGAGTCGCCCCTGACGGAGTTCGATGGCAATCTCACGGCGTCGAGTCTGCGTGCAGCCCTCTACGCGCAGGACGAATGGTCGGTGACACGCCAGCTGGCTGCGCACGCCGGCTTGCGCTGGGAAGGCATCAGCACCCAGGGCAGCACTGCCACGGGTATGCCCGAAGCACGCAACCAGAGCAGTGTCTGGACACCGCTCTTGCATGCGGTCTGGAAGTTCGATTCGCCCTACCGGGACCAGTTGCGCGCCAGCCTGACGCGCAGCTACCGCTCACCCGGTTTGCAGGACCTGATTGCGCGGCCACGCATCTCCGGCATGTTCCCCGGACGCGGCCCCAATGACGAATTGCACCCGGATCGTGGCGGCAATCCGGAGCTCAAGCCGGAACTGGCCAGCGGTCTGGACATTGCAATGGAGCGCTTCCTGCCCGGCAGCGGCATGCTCAGCGCCAACCTGTTCTACCGCCACATCAGCAACCTGATGCGCAGCCAGACAACGCTGGAGACGGTCTCCTGGGCCGATTCGCCGCGCTGGGTGGCACGACTGCAAAACATCGGTGATGCCATTACCCAGGGTCTGGAACTGGAAGCCAAGTTCCGCGCCAGCGACCTGTGGCCAGAGGCACCACGCGTTGACGTGCGCAGCAACATCAGCCTGTTCACTTCGCGCGTGCAAGGCGTGCCGGCGCCCGACAACCGACTCTCGCAGCAGCCCAATGGCACGGCCAACCTGGGCGCCGATTACCGGCTGCGCGACATGCCACTGAGCTTTGGTGGCAACCTCAACTGGACGCCGGGCTACACCACGCGCCTGAGTGACGACCAGCGCGTGGTGCAAAGCGCCAAACTGGTACTCGACGCCTTCGTGCTCTGGGTGCTGAATCCGACCAGCCAGTTGCGCTTCTCGCTGGGCAATCTGGCAGCGCGCGATTATGTAACGAGCAACACGCTGGATTCGAGCAACGCCTCCGCTCAGGCGCTGCGCGAGAGCGTCACCAACACGTCACCGTCCTGGCGCAGTCTGCAGTTGCGGCTGGAGCTCAAGCTGTAAGCTTGCCACGTCATAACAATTCTTTTCAAGGAGTAGATCGATATGAAAGCTTTCGCCCTGAAACCGCTGGCGCTGCTGGCAATGGCTCTGGCGTCTGGCTTCAGCCACGCAGCCGATATTCGGGATACCGCGTGCAAGACCACGGCAGAATGCCAGGCCGAAGCCGACCGTCTGCGCGGCACCGTGACCAAGGATGCAACCAGCGCACGGGCCAAGGCGCAGGATCAGTTTTACTGGCTGGGCCGGATCAACATGGCTTCGACCGCGATGCTGCTTGAAGAGGGCATCATTCCTGCCAAGCTGGCCAGGCCGATTGCCGAAGGCGTGATCTATTCGATCCGTCAGGCGGATGAGCCCAAGGGCAAGCGCCCCAAGGACGTGCTGCAGATCGAGAAAATCATTTCCGAAAAAGCCGGTCCCGAGGCCACGCTGATCCATTCCGGACGCAGCCGGCAAGACATGCTGGCTACCTTCCGGGTAGCCCAGTTGCGCACAGCAGTGCTTGACACGGCGGACGCACTGTTGCTTGCGCGCTCGGCCTTGATCGATTTTGCCGACAAGAACACCGAAACTTTTGTGCCGGCCTATACCAATGGCGTACAAGCGCAGCCAGTGAGCTACGCACATTACCTGCTGGCCTTTGCCGATTCGTTTGCGCGTGACAGCCAGCGCCTCAAGGAGCTGTACGCGCGGCTGAACCTGAGCCCGATGGGCACGGCCGTGCTGGCCAATTCAAGCTGGCCGCTGAACCGCAACCGGCTCGCTGAGCTGCTCGGCTTTGACGGCCTGGTGCTCAACTCCTACGACTCCGGCCAGGTCATCTCCTACGATGTGCCGATTGAAGCTGCCAGCATCGTCAGTTCCACCGCGATCCGGGTCGGCGCGATGATGCAGGACCTGCATACGCAGTACCACCAAAGCAAGCCATGGATCCTGCTTGACACCAGCCAGACCTACACCAGCAGCGCAATGCCGCAAAAGCAGAATCCTGGGCTCATCATGGGCGCCCGCACCAAGGCGACGGATGTGGTGGCGCTGGCGCAATGGGCGACCTTGCACGCGCACAATGTGACGCCGGGCATGACCGACTACAAGGAACTGGTACCCGGCACCTATGTTTCGGCCGTAGAGATGCTCAGTCAGTTCGTCACTGTGCTCAAGGCGCTGCGGGTGGACCCGAAGCGTTCGCTGGATGAACTCAACAGCGACTGGACCACCTCCATGGAGTTGGCCGAGACACTGCAACGTCTGCACCAGGTACCGTTTCGCATTGGCCATCACTTTGCCAGTCTGGTCGTGACCGATGCCCGCAAGAAGGACCTGCGCCCGAGCCAGTTTCCCTATGCCAGGGCAGTTGAGCTGTACGCCGAAGCGATCAAGCAGGACGGTTTGACCGACGGCAAATTTCCTTTGAGCGAGCAGGTGTTCCGCGCGACGCTGTCACCCGACGACATGGTGCGCAGCCGGGTCGGTATTGGCGGCCCGCAACCGGCTGAAGTCAAACGCATGCTCGGCCTGGCGCGCGACTCTGTTAACCGAGACAAGGCCTGGCTGGCCGCTCGCAACGTCAGCCTGATCGACGCCGAAGCCAAACTCAACAGCGCATTTTTCAAGTATCTTGGACAATGAACCCTGTTCTGACCGATACGCAAACACAGTAAAGGAGTATCTCGATGCTGAAACACCACCGCAATGGCCGACTCGCCAGTCTGCTGTTTTCACTGCTGCTGGCCTTCCTGTGGTCGGGCGACTTGCTTGCGCAAACCAGGCCCAAGGTACTGGAGCTCGGCATGGAAAACCCGGCGTCCATCCTCTACGTTGGCAACAGCTTTTTTTACTACAACAACAGTCTGCACAATCATGTCGGTCAGTTGCGCAGAGCGGCAGACAGCAAGGAGCGCCTGCGCAGCGTCTCGGTCACCATCAGTGGCTCGGGCTTTGACTGGCATGACGTCGATTCCTACTTTCGGCCCAACGCCGTGAGTGCCTACTCATTCGACTCCCGGAACAATATCGTCTTCAACAAGGTAGATCGCCTGTTTGACGTCGCCATCATGATGGACTGCAGCCAGTGCCCGATTCACCCGCAGCTCAAGTCGGTGTTTCGCGATTACGCAAAAAAGAACAGCGACACGGTGCGCAAGCATGGCACCAAGCCGGTGTTCTTCATGTCCTGGGCCTATTCCGATGTGCCGGAAATGACAGCGCAACTGGCCGATGCCTACACCCAGGCGGCGAACGACAACGACGCTTTTGTGATTCCGGCCGGGCTGGCTTTTGCGCGTTCCATCGCCAAGCGTCCCGATCTCAATCTTTATGTACCAGACAAGCGCCATCCCAGCGTCGCCGGAACTTATCTGGCTGCCTGCACCGTCTATGCGTCGCTGTTCAAAAAATCCCCGGTCGGCTTGAGCTACACGGCCGGGCTCGATGAGGCGACAGCCAAGCACCTCCAGAGCAGCGCCTGGGAGACGGTGCAGGAGTACTTCAAGCCCTGATTCAGGGGCTGCTTACCTGGCGAGTTTCCAGTCGCCGTTTTCCACAGTGGCCATGATGGCCGCGCGGCCATCCAAGCCGTTGTGGTCCGTGGCCGACATATTGAACACGCCATGCACCGCGGGCAGTTCCTTCACGTTCTCAAGCGCATCGCGCAAGGCAACGCGAAACTCGGCCGTGCCGGGCTTGGCTTTCTTCATCGCTTCCGGGACCGCCCGATTGAGCAGCAGGTAAGCGTCCCAGCCGTGGCCACCAAAAGTGGAGCGACTGTGGGCGCCGTTAGTCGCCTCGAACAACTTGACGTACTCCAGCGCCGGCTTTTTGGAAGGATGACTGTCGGGAAGTTGTTCTGCCAGCAACATCGGTCCCACCGGAAATATCGTGCCCTCGACGTTCTTGCCGCCAACCCGCAGGAAGTCGCGGTTTGCAATGCCGTGCGTCTGGTAGAACTTGCCCTTGTAGCCGCGCTCGATCAGCGTGGCTTGCGGCAATACGGCGGGCGTACCGGATCCAGCAACCAGAATCGCATCCGGTTTGGCCGCCAGCAGCTTGAGTGCCTGACCGGCAACGCTGGTGTCATTGCGCTGGTAACGCTCAACTGCACTCAAGGTGATGCCCTTGGCGGCAGCCGCTTCCTGCATGGCCTTGAGCCAGAGCTCGCCGTAGGCGTCGGCGTAGCCAATGAAGCCGACGGTCTTGATATTGTTGGCAGCCATGTGCGCCACAATCGCAATGGCCATCTGCTTGAAGTTTTGCGGCGTGATAAAGACCCAGGGCGCCTTGTCGGGTGCGGGTGCCGTCGGCGCCATGGCAATTTGCGGCGTCTTGCTCTCAAATGCCACTTCCAGAATGGCGGCTGAAGTCGGCGTGGCGGTGGCGCCGATGATGGCGTCCACCTTGTCTTCGGAAGTCAGTTTGCGGGCGTTCTTGACGGCCGTGCTCGGATCGGTGGCGTCGTCCAGCACGATGTACTTGACCTTCTCGCCGCCCAGGGTGGCCGGCAGCAGGGCAAAAGTCTGCTTTTCCGGAATACCCAGAGAGGCCGCCGGCCCGGTGGCCGAAACGATGACGCCGATGGTGACATCGGCCAGAGCCGACCCCGTCGCCAAAACCAATGCAAGGGCTTGCGCCAGCGCGAGCTTCTTCAATTTCATGTTGTCTCCTGTTGTAAACCATTTGTATTTTGCTGAATTATGGTTATAAATAATAATTAAACAAAGACGGATTTCGAGGGAAATATTAGGTGTTTACCCTTGACCAAAGGGTCGAGGTGTAGATCCCCCGCCGTTTCCAAAGCAATCAAGGTGAGGACGAATGTATATAAAACTTATTTCCATAAATATTCGTAACTCATTGATTTTGTTGATGTTTTTAAAATTCATCGAATAAGCGCACAAAACCCATGTACTTTGGCTGCTGATCGGCTCGCTGGAAAACCCGCTCGCCGGACCGTCTGTTTCTCCAAGCTGTTGATTACAAACAACTTTTCTGATTTGTCAGAACCTGGCACGCGCTATGCGTAGCTAAAGACATCTGAATCGCAAATCCAACTGGAGAAAATCATGACAAACGCCAACATCACCCGCACAGAAGCAGTTGCCAACGAAAACACAGCAAAGAACGTCGCGCTCTTCCTGGCAGCTCCTTTCATCGGTCTGGTCTACGCCGTCTTGCTGCCCTTCGTCGGTATGGCCATGCTGCTGGTAACTGGTACCAAGGCGCTCGTCGCCGCTGGGGCGCTGGCTTATGCAGGACGCCTCGTGAAGAATGTGGCCCTGCTGGTTGCTGCTCCCTTCATCGGTCTGGTCTATGCGGTGACTTTCCCCTTCGTCGGGATCGCCATGCTGCTCTGGACCGCGGTTGAAGCCCTGACCGCCACCGTGGCGAAGATTGAAGTTCCGGCGCTCATGAGAGCCACCCCGGCCTACGCTGCCTGATCACTCAAGCCCCAACGCACAGCGCCCTGTCGGATGACAGGGCGCTCTTTTTTGTTCAGCCCGCCAGCAGGGCGGCATTGCCACCTGCTGCGGTGGTGTTGACGGTGATGGTCTGCTCCGCGCAAAAGCGGTACAGGTAATGCGGGCCACCGGCTTTCGGGCCGGTGCCCGAGAGGCCCTCGCCACCAAAGGGCTGAACGCCAACGACCGCGCCAATCTGGTTGCGGTTGATGTAAACATTGCCGATGTGGGCGCGTCGCGCCATCGCTTGTGCCCGGCTGTCGATGCGGGTCTGGATGCCCAGTGTCAGACCGAAGCCCAAGGCGTTGATCTGGTCGATCAAGGCCAGCGGGTCGCCACTCCAGCGCACGATGTGCAGCACCGGCCCGAAGATTTCCTGCTGCAACTCGGCGATGGAGTTGAGTTCGAAAGCTTGCGGCGAGACGAAATACATGCCATCCCGGCCCCGATATTGGTCATCCCGGTCCCGATATTGGTCATCCCGGTCCCGATATTTGTCATCCCGGCCTTGAGCCGGGATCCAGGGTTTGCTCAATTGCATGGATGCCGGATGTTGTAACCCCGGACCTGATCCGGGGACGGCATGACAACACCTGGCTGTGGCGCGCAATCTTTGAAGGTGCTTCTGAATATTGTCAAAAGCCTCCTTGTCTATGACCGGCCCCAAGTCCGTCGCCAGATCAGCCGGGTCACCGATCACCAGTTCCTTCGCCGCCCCCTGAATCATTTCGATCACATGGTCGGCAATCTCGGCGTGCACGCACAGCAGGCGCAGCGCCGAGCAGCGCTGGCCGGCGCTGCGAAAGGCCGACTGCATGACGGCGTCGCTGACCTGCTCGGGCAGCGCCGTGCTGTCCACCAGCATGGCGTTGATGCCACCGGTCTCCGCAATCAGGGGAACGATGGGTCCGTCCTTGGCGGCCAGCGCCCGATGAATGATTTTGGCAACCGAAGTGGAACCGGTAAACACGACGCCCGCCACACCCGGCGCCGCCACCAGCGCAGCGCCCACGGTTTCGCCGGGGCCGTGCAACAGTTGCAGCGCAGCCTCAGGTACACCCGCGGCGTGCAGCAGCTTGACCGCTTCCAGCGCCACACCCGGCGTCTGCTCGGCCGGTTTGGCCAGCACCGTGTTGCCGGTGGCCAATGCTGCTGCCACCTGGCCCATGAAAATGGCCAGTGGAAAGTTCCACGGGCTGATGCAAACCCAGGGTCCGCGCGCGATGAGGCGCAGTTCGTTGGATTCTCCGGTGGGACCGGGCATGGCGATCGGCGCCATGATGCGATCAGCCTCAACGGCGTAGTAACGCAGGAAATCCACAGCTTCGCGCACTTCGCTGACCGCATCGCCCCAGGTCTTGAAAGCTTCCTTCACCAGCAACGCGCAAAATTTCGGCAGTTGTTGTTCCAGCGCGTCCGCTGCACGACGCAGAGCCGCACAGCGCAGGGCAGGATCGGTCTTGCTCCACTTCCTGAAACTCGCACCGCTTTTTTCCATCGCAGCACCGAGCAGGCGGAGATCGAACAGCGGCACCAGCGGAACCGTCACTTCCCGGTACGCGCTGAACAGTGGTTCCCGCATGGCCTCGACCGTCAAATCCAGGCCAGCGCTGTTCTTGCGCGCAGCACCGAACAGTTCAGGCGGCAGCGGCAGCGACGCCTGTGGCTCCAGGCGCAGCGGCGAGATCAGCAGGTCGGGCAGAGCGACTCTCTCATCTGCCAGCTGGTGCACAAAGGACGAATTGGCGCCGTTTTCCAGCAGGCGGCGCACCAGGTAGGCCAGCAGGTCCTTGTGCGCACCGACCGGAGCATAAATGCGGCAGGCGACCAAGGGGTTCTTCAGCACCTCGCGGTAAACGCCTTCAGCCATGCCATGCAGGCGCTGCAACTCGAATTGGGGGCCACGTTTGAGCGCCGCCGGGCCGCCCCAAGGCGCGAAGGCCCCCTCGGGGGGCAGCGCAGCAGGCGAAGCGGCAAGCGTGGGGGCCATGCTCGCCATCTGCAGGATGGCAGCAATGGTGCCGGCGTTGTGCGTGGCAAATTGCGGGTAGACCGCATCCGGCGCATCAAGCAGGGTGCGGGCGCAGGCCAGGTAAGACACATCGGTATGCTGCTTGTGGGTGAACACCGGATAGGCGGGCAGGCCCAGTTCCTGCGCACGTTTGATCTCGGCGTCCCAGTAAGCGCCCTTGACCAGCCGACACATCAGGCGCACCTGGTAGCGCCGCGCCACTGCGATCACGTGCTCGACCAGTTCCAGCGAACGTGTCTGGTAGGTCTGCAGCGCCAGGCCAAAGCCGCCCCACTGCGGGAAATGCTGCGCCACCTGACTGACGAGCGCCTCGAATACATCCAGCGAAAGTTCCAGCCGGTCCACCTCTTCGGAGTCCATCGTCAGGTTGATGTTGGCGCGTGCCGCCTGCTCGCACAGACTCCAGACACGTGGCACCAGTTCGGCCAGCACACGCTCTTTCTGCGCCTCCTCAAAGCGCGGATGCAAGGCGCTAAGCTTGATCGAAATGCCGTCGTTGGGTTCGCAGGCACCGGCCTTATCACTGTTGGCGGCGATCGCCTTAATGGCGTGCTGGTAGCTGGCCAAATACGCCAGCGCATCGACATCGGTGCGCGCGCCTTCGCCCAGCATGTCATAGCTGTAGCGCAAGTTCTTCATCTTGCGCCTGGCCGATGCGGCTTCAGCCATCGCCTCGTTGATGGTCTGCCCGAGCACAAACTGGCGGCCCAGCAACTGCACGGCCCGCAGGGTGGCAGCCACCACCGAACGTGCACCGAGCTTGGCAAACATGCCGCTCGGCGCTTCGCTGTCGGGCAGAAATTTCTTGCTCATGGCAATGGCGGTACTCGACAGTCGTGCCAGCGTCTTGTCACCAGCGCCGTCAAAGTCGGCACGCCCCAGCTGATCGGCGGTCAACGCAATCGCGGTCTCGGCGTCGGGCACGCGCAGCAGCGCTTCGGCCAGACGCATCAGGGCCAGCCCTTCGGCGCTGGAAATCGGGTACTCCTGCAGCAGGCTCTCGAGCGCCCAGAACGGCGGCGGGTTGCTGCGCACTGCCTGCACCCAGGGTGTGGCAGCACGGGCCACCGCGGCCCAATCCAGCGCGCCCGCCAGGCGCAACAGCTGAGCCGAAACGATGTCGGCCTCAACGCGATAAGGAACAGGCAAGTGCACGGCAATCTCCCAAACATTTCACAATACTGGCAATCATCAGGCTTTGATTGGCGAATGTTTCACCAAATTTCGCCATTGTCTGGTGTTTTATTCTTTGGCCGACTTTGCACCGGGGCGCCACCGCGGATCGATTTGCGAGATCAGCACGCCCAGCACAATCAGCGCACCGCCGAGCAGCGCGCGACCCTGCAGCACTTCGCCAATCCACCAGACGGCGGCGATCGCAGCAAACACCGGCTCCAGGCCGTAGACGATAGCCGCTTCGACGGCGCGCACCCGGTGCTGTCCCCAGGCCTGCAGCCAGACCATCAGGGCACTGGCGAACAGCCCCAGATAAATCAGGGAAGCGCTGTGGAGCTGCGCGCGGGACCACAAACTGCCCAGCGATGCCGGTTCCAGCAACACGAATCCGAACGCGGAAAGTGCCAGCATGGTGAGCGATTGCATCACTGCCAGTCGCTCCGGACGCGGTCTGGTTGCGGCTTTGGCGCTGAACTCAAAGAGCAGCACGTAAACCGCGTAAACCAAGGCGCTGACCAGGGTCAGGGTATCGCCGTTGGACCAGGGCGTCTGTTCATAAAACATGCCGCCCAGCCCAAGCACCGCCAGCGCCGCGCCCAGCAGCACCGGCCAACGCATGCGCTGACCCAAAAAATAGGCCAGCATCGGCACAAACAGCACATTCAGGCCGGTGACAAAGGCATTGCGGTTGCTGCTGGTCAGCGCCAGTCCGGCCACCTGCAGGAAGAAGGCGCAGAAAAGAACGCTGCCAATGGCCGCACCCCAACGCAGTTCGGACCAGCTCAGGCCGCGCAGCAAGGGCAGCAGAACCACGCTCGAAATCAGGTAGCGCAGCAGAATGATCTCCAGCGCGCCCAGATCCGCGCTGATCTGCTTCATGGCCGGGAAGGTGGTACCCCAGACCAGCGTCACCAGCAGCAGTGCCAGCAGCCCCTGCCGATGCGAGTCTGCCCCAGCCAAAGTTTCAGGGCGTGTTGCCAAGCCCTAGCCCCCAGCGTGACGCATCAACGTACTCTTGCCAAACAGGCTCTCGATCAGGTCCACCGCCAACTCGGCAGTGCGGTTGCGCAGGTCCAGCGCAGGGTTCAGTTCGACCACGTCAAGTGACGCCAGATGACCGGTGTCGGCAATCATCTCCATGCACAGCTGCGCCTCGCGGTAGGTCGGGCCGCCGCGCACCGTGGTACCGACGCCGGGTGCAATATCGGGGTCCAGAAAATCCACATCCAGACTCACGTGCAAATGGGTGTTGGCGTCCACCAGTGCCAAGGCCAGCTCCATCGCATTGCGCATGCCCATCTCGTCGATGTAACGCATGTCGAAGACCTCGATGCCGATGTCGTGCACCAGACGCTTTTCGCCGGCATCCACACTGCGGATGCCAATCTGGCGAAGCTCTTTCGGGCGCAGCGCTGGCACCTGACCGCCGATTTCAATCAGTTGCTGCGGACCGATGCCCAGCAAACAGGCCACCGGCATGCCATGGAGGTTGCCGCTGGGCGTGAGTGTGGCGGTATTGAAGTCAGCATGCGCGTCAAACCACAACACACGCAGCTTTTTGCCCACGTCGCGGCAATGGCGTGCCACCGCACTGATGGAACCGATGGCCAGACTGTGGTCGCCGCCAAGCATGATGGGCAGTCGCCCTTGCTGCAGTTCGGCGTAAGTGGCGTCGTGCAACAACTGACTCCACTGCACCACCTCGCTCAGGTGCCGAAAGCCATTGACCGCTTCCTGCCAGGGATTGGCCGGACCCACCAGGTTGCCGCAATCCCTGACATCCAGGCCCAAGCGCGCAATTGCCTGCGCAATACCCGCCACCCGCAAGGCTTCGGGCCCCATACGGGCACCCAGCGTGCCGGCGCCAACGTCGGTGGGGACGCCGATCAGGCTGACGGATTTGGGTTTTTGGGTGGGCACGGGAGTCACTATAGCTGAGGTACGCCGGGCAAACGACCATGAAATTCGAACATGGCATGTTGGATTTTCATGGTTTGGTGCTACCATTCGGTCATGCTGGACCGTACCGCCCTTGAACTCGCCATCCACAAAGCCCTTGGCCGCTCTCGTGGCGTCGTGCTCAGCGGTCCCCGGCAGTCTGGAAAAAGCACGATGGCCCAGAGGTTTCTGAGCCGCCAGTCGCCCAACTACTTCGATCTGGAATACCCACCGCATGCGCAGCGCTTCGAGCAGCCCGCGCAAACGCTGGAGTCACTCAAGGGACTGGTCGTCATTGATGAAGTGCAACTTCAGCCTCAATTGTTCCCCTTGTTGCGGGTGTTGATGGACCGCTCCGATGCACCAGGCCAGTACCTGCTGCTTGGCAGCGCCTCACCCGCCTTGCTGCGCCAGGCCGGTGAGTCCTTGCTGGGTCGCGTCGAGACCGTTGAAGTAGGCGGCTTCGACCTGGAAGAGGTCATCTCCCATGAAGGCAGCTACAACGAAGACGCAAGCACACGCCTGTGGTTGCGCGGCGGCTTTCCCCGATCCTATCTGGCAGCCTCGGATGAGGACAGCATGGTCTGGCGCGCCCATGCCGTGGCGGACCATGTGCGTGTGGACATGCCCCAGTTTGGCATCAACATCGCCGCACCCGCGATGCTGCGCTTCTGGACCATGCTTGCGCACTACCACGGACAAGTCTGGTCGGCCGCGCCATCTGCGCAATCGATGGGCGTCTCCGAACCCACCATTCGCCGCTACCTCGATACCTTGACGCAGACACTGATGATCCGTCAGTTGCAGCCCTGGCATGAAAATCTGGGCAAGCGTCAGGTCAAGGCACCCAAGATCTATTTTCGGGATACCGGACTGCTGCATGCGCTGATGGGCATCAAGACCGCGACGGAACTGTTCGCCCATCCACACAGCGGCGCCAGCTGGGAGGGCTTTGCGCTGGAGCAAGTGCTGCGTATCGCCCAGCCCGATCAGGCCTGGTTCTGGGCAACGCACCAGGGGGCCGAACTCGATCTTCTGATGTTCAAGGGTAACCAGCGCGTAGGTGTCGAATTCAAGCGCGCCGACGTACCGCGTGTGACCGCCAGCATGCGCATTGCCATGAATGACCTGAAGCTCGACACACTGTATGTTGTTTACCCGGGTCTGCACCGCTTCAGACTTGCCGACGGGATAGAGGCTGTACCACTTTGGTCGATGCTGCCGTGCTCTACGGGATCTTCACCCGCCCCCCAAAAATAGCCGTCCCAACCCGCACCATGGTGCTGCCGCAGTGGATGGCCGCTTCCAGATCCGCGCTCATGCCCATCGACAGGGTATCGAGCGCCAACCCTGCGGCGTTCAGGCTGTCGAAGACCGCCTTGATGCTGGCAAAGACGGCGCAGGCAGCGGCAAAGTCCGGTTCCGGCTCCGGGATGCTCATGATGCCGCGCAGGCGCAGCTTCGGCAGCGCTGCCACTTGCTGAGCCAGCGCCAGCGCCTCCTGCGGCAGCACGCCAGACTTGGTGGCGCCGCCATCGGCGTTGACCTGAATGCAAACCTGCAAAGGTGGCAAGTGACCGGGGCGTTGCTCGCTCAGGCGCTGCGCAATTTTCAGGCGATCCACGGTTTGCACCCAGTCAAAGTACTCGGCCACCAATCGGGTCTTGTTGCTCTGGATCGGGCCAATGCAGTGCCACTGCAGGCCCAGGTGGCGCAGCGCGGTGATTTTCTGCACTGCTTCCTGGATGTAGTTCTCGCCAAAGGCACTCTGGCCGGCAGCATGGGCTTGCGTCACCGCGTCAGCGCCAAAGGTCTTGGAAACTGCCAGCAAGGCCACTTCGCTGCCGGCTCGCCCGGCCTCGCGACAGGCGGCAGCCAGGCGGCTCTGAACGGTTTGTAAATTTTTCTCAATCATGGTCATAATTGGCCCAAGCGTAACAAAGCACAAGAGAACTCCGTGGACATCACCCAACTACTGGCCTTCAGCGTCAAGAACAAAGCGTCCGACCTGCACCTCTCGGCCGGGCTGCCGCCGATGATCCGTGTCCACGGCGATGTGCGGCGCATCAACGTCGAGGCACTGGACCACAAGCAGGTGCACGCCATGGTGTACGACATCATGAACGATACCCAGCGCAAGAACTATGAAGAGTTCCTGGAAATCGACTTTTCGTTCGAGATCGAAGGGCTCGCGCGCTTTCGGGTCAACGCTTACAACCAGCAACGCGGTGCCGGCGCCGTGTTCCGTACCATCCCCAGCAAGATCCTGACGCTGGAGCAATTGAACGCACCCAAGATTTTTTCTGAGCTGGCCTTGAAGCCGCGTGGCATGGTGCTGGTCACCGGCCCCACGGGTTCGGGCAAATCGACCACGCTGGCCGCCATGGTGAACTACCTCAACGAGACCGAGTTTGGCCACATTCTGACGGTTGAAGACCCGATCGAGTTTGTCCATGAGTCAAAGAAGTGCCTGGTCAACCAGCGCGAAGTCGGACCCCACACGCTCAGCTTCTCGGCCGCCCTGCGCTCGGCGCTGCGCGAAGACCCGGACGCCATTCTGGTGGGCGAAATGCGCGATCTCGAGACGATCCGCCTCGCCATGACTGCGGCAGAAACCGGGCACCTGGTGTTTGGGACGCTGCACACTTCGAGCGCCGCCAAGACGATTGACCGGATCATTGACGTGTTTCCGGGCGAAGAAAAGGAAATGATCCGCGCCATGTTGTCCGAGACGCTGCAGGCCGTGATTTCGCAGACCCTGTGCAAGACCAAGGACGGCCAGAGCCGCGTGGCGGCGCACGAAATCATGCTGGGCACCAGCGCTATCCGCAACCTGATCCGCGAGGCCAAGGTGGCACAAATGTATTCAAGCATCCAGACCGGCAACAGCGTGGGCATGCAGACACTCGATCAGAACCTGACCGATCTGGTCAAGCGCAACATCATCAGTCCGGCCGAGGCGCGCTCCAAAGCCAAGATCCCCGAGAACTTCCCGGGTTGATCGCAGTCCAGCCACCACAAACACGCTTCGGAGCACACCACACCATGAAGGGAATCCTCGGACTTCTCCAGCAAAAAACTCAAACCGATCCGGTGGAAGGCCATCTGGACTCCAAGCTGTTTACCACGACCTTTCTCGGCGGTGGCGAGAACAGTCTGCTGGTGCCGTGGGAGGCGCGCGCGGTTGAGGTCGGTGCGACGCGCTTGAATGCGGAACGCGGCACCCGCTTGCTGCAGGCACTTTGGGCCAAAGACAAACACATGTCCCGGCTTGATCTGGATGCGGTCAGCCGCATGGAGCCCTTCATTGATTACGCCAGCGTCGCTGCGGGACGCGAGCTGATACGTCAGGACGAGCAGGGCAACTTCATGGTCGTTCTGCTCACCGGCAGCATCGCGGTGGACCGTCTGCAACCCTGGGGCGAGCGGATGCACCTGACCGAAGCAGTACCGGGAGAGATGCTGGGCGAGATGTCGCTGCTCGACGGAGGGGCGAGGTTTTCTGTGTGTACCACACTGACCGATTGCGAGATTGCCGTCGTGAGCGCCGACGCCATGGATCAGATGCTGGCCTTTGATCCAGCGCTGACCGCCAGTCTGGTCACGATACTGGCGCGCAGGCTTTCGATGCGGCTTCGTGTGGTCAGCGCCCGCCTTAGCGAAAAGAAATGACCCGGGGGAGCACTGCAAGCCATGGAACGCGATCAAGCCACCAAATTTGTTAACGATCTGCTCAAGCTGATGGTCAGCCGCGGCGGCAGTGACCTGTTCATCACCGCAGACTTTCCGCCAGCCATGAAGGTGGACGGCAAAGTAACCAAGGTCTCGCCGCAGCCACTCAACGCAGCACACACCATGGCGCTGGCGCGTTCGGTCATGAATGACAAGCAGGTGGCCGAGTTTGAGCGCACCAAGGAATGCAACTTTGCCATCTCGCCGCCCGGCATTGGCCGCTTTCGCGTCAATTCCTTCATCCAGCAAGGCAAGGTTGGCATGGTGCTGCGCGTCATTCCCCTGACCGTACCCACCATCGATGGCCTGGCCGTACCGCAGGTCCTCAAGGAAGTGGCCACCGCCAAGCGCGGTCTGTGCATACTGGTGGGTTCCACCGGATCCGGCAAATCGACCACACTGGCAGCCATGGTGGACTGGCGCAATGAAAACTCATTCGGCCACATCATCACGATCGAAGACCCGATCGAGTTTGTCCATGCCCACAAGAATTGCGTGGTGACCCAGCGTGAGGTTGGCATAGATACCGACAGTTGGGGATCCGCCCTGAAGAACACGCTGCGTCAGGCACCTGATGTGATCCTGATGGGAGAAATCCGGGACCGTGAAGCGATGGAGCACGCCGTATCTTTTGCCGAGACCGGCCACCTGTGCATGGCCACCCTGCATGCCAACAACGCCAATCAGGCGCTGGACCGTATCATCAACTTCTTCCCGGAGGAGCGACGCGCCCAGTTGCTGATGGACCTGTCGCTCAACCTCAAGGCCATGGTGTCGCAGCGCCTGATTCCGCGCCAGGACGGCCGGGGACGGGTTGCCGTGGTCGAAATCATGCTCAACACACCGCTGATTTCGGACATGATCTTCAAGGGTGAGGTCTCCGAGATCAAGGAGATCATGAAGAAGAGCCGCAATCTGGGCATGCAGACTTTTGATCAGGCCCTGTTCGACGCCTATGAGGCCAAGCTGATCACCTACGAAGACGCGTTGCGCAACGCGGATTCACTCAACGATCTGCGCCTGCAGATCAAACTCAACAGCCAGCACAGCAAGACGCAGGATCTGGCCAGCGGAACCGAGAACTTTGCCATCGTATGAACAACATCAACGCCAAAAGCTACCAAGCCACTCCCGCACGTCAAGTCGCCTTCCTGGGTCTGGGTGTCATGGGCTACCCCATGGCCGGTCACCTGGCTCGTGCCGGTCACTCGGTCACGGTCTACAACCGCAGCGCTGCCAAAGCCAGCGCCTGGTGCGCTGAATTTGCCGATGCGAGTCAGCCGACCCAGGCTCACCGTAGCGCCCCCATGCCCAGGCTCGCTGTGCAGCAGGCCGACATTGTTTTCTGCTGCGTTGGCAACGACGACGATCTGCGCAGCGTGACGCTCGGCGCTGACGGCGCGTTTGCCGGCATGAAACCCGGCGCGGTGTTTGTGGATCACACGACTGCCTCGGCCAGCGTGGCACGTGAGCTGTACGGCGCTGCGGCCAAGCTGGGTCTGGCCTTCATCGATGCGCCCGTCTCTGGCGGTCAGGCCGGTGCGCAAAACGGCCTGCTGACGGTGATGTGCGGCGGCGACGCGCCAGCATTTGAACTGGCCCAACCCGTGGCCATGGCCTTCTCCAAAGCCGTCACGCTGCTCGGACACAGTGGCGCGGGGCAGCTGGCGAAAATGGTGAACCAGATCTGCATTGCCGGCCTGGTGCAGGGCCTGAGTGAAGCGATTGCCTTTGGTCAGCTCGCTGGCCTGGACATGCCGCAGGTGCTTGATGTCATTGGCAAGGGCGCGGCGCAGAGCTGGCAGCTCGACAACCGCGGCAAGACCATGGTTGCCGACAAATTTGATTTTGGCTTTGCCGTGGACTGGATGCGCAAGGACCTGGGGCTGGTGCTCGATGAAGCCAAACGCAACGGCGCGCGGCTACCGGTAACCGCGCTGGTGGACCAGTTCTACGCGGATGTGCAGCACATGGGTGGCCAGCGCTGGGATACTTCCAGCCTGATAAAAAGACTGCGCTAGCAACGGATTCGTCATCCCGGACTCGCTTGGCTGTCATCCCGGACTTGATCCGGGATCCAGTGCCACGCACGTACTGGATTGCGGGTGCTGAAACCCCGGACCTGATCCGGGGACGCAATGACAAACCAGGGGCTTACTTCTTCGGTTCCGTGGTCGCTGGCTTGGGTTGCAGGCGCTGCAACTCTTCTTCGCTGATGAGTTCGACCACGCGAACCACTTTCTTCACACCGTCAATGCTGCGCACCAGGTCCGTGGCCCGGTTCGCTTCGCGCTGGGTGACCCGTCCCATCAAATAGGTGGTGCCGCGCTCGGTTACGACCTTGAAGGAATTGGCAAAGAGGTCCTGCGCATCGACCATGCTGGCCTTGACCTTGCCGGTCACCAGCGCATCGGAGGAGCGCTGCGATAGTGTGCTGTTCTCCAGGACGCCTAGCTCGTTGACCACACTGCGCACGTTCTCGACTTTGGACAGGATCTGCTCCACCAGCTGCTTGTCCTGCGCGCTGGGCACTTCGCCGGTCAGCAGCACCTGCCGGTTGTAACTGCTGACGTTGACATGGCCACGCTCGCCCAGGTTCTCCCGGATGCGGCTGGCGCCCTTGAGTTCAATGCCTTCATCTTCCACCTGCATGCCCGAGGTACGGCGGTCGGTAGCCATCAGCGTGCCCATCACAGCGCCGCCCACCATCATGGGGGCACAGGCACTGAGTGCGCCGCCCAGACAGGCGGTCAGCAGGACGGTGCCAAGCAGTTTTTGATTTGCAATTTTCATGGTTGACTTTCCTGATCTCCGAGTAACTGGGCATCCACCGCATCACAGATGCAGTGCAGCGCCAGAATATGAACTTCCTGAATGCGCGCCGTGCGTTCATGGGGCACGCAGATGTGAACGTCGGTGTCGCGCAGCGCGTGGCTCATCTTGCCACCGCCGCGTCCGCTCAAACCGACCACTACCATTTCACGCTCATGCGCGGCCTCGATGGCGGCCAGCACATTGGCTGAATTGCCACTGGTCGAGATCGCCAGCAGCACGTCGCCAGGCTGGCCCAAGGCACGCACCTGACGCGAAAAAATGACATCGAAGTCGTAGTCGTTCGCAATCGCCGTGATGATGGAGCTGTCGGTGGTCAGCGCAATGGCCGCCAGTTCGGGCCGCTCGCGCTCGTAGCGACCGACAAATTCGGCTGAAAAATGTTGCGCATCGGCAGCGGAGCCGCCATTGCCGCAGGCCAGCACCTTGTTGCCGCTGGTGACACAACTCAGCATCGCCTGCACGGCAGCCGCAATCGGTTTGCTCAGCAGCTGGGCAGCCTGGTACTTCAGGTCGGCGCTGTCGATAAAGTGTTGTTCTATTCGTTGCTCAAGCATGGGCGGATGATACCCGGGCGCTGCTCTGTCCATGAAGCAAGCGGTGACGCCGTTCCAAGCAGGCAACCCGGCAGATCAAATCGGATCCCAGCAGAACACGTCGGCCGAGCGATCGAGGTCAAAGTAGCTGGCCTTGAGTGCCGGCAAGGCATGGCTGGCAACGCTCTGGGGTGTCCAGCCTTCGCTGCGCTGCACCGAGCGCACCGGTCGCGGCTGGCTGATCAGGAAGATCTCGTTGTTGCGTACGGCAAAAATCTGTCCATTGGCGTCGCCCGCCTGGTCACTGGCCAGACAGACCACCAGGGGCGCAATCTTGGCCGGTGTCATCTGCTTGATACGGTTGACTCGCGCCTGCTCCTCGGGCGTGTCGGTCGGGATGGAACTGATCATGCGACTCCAGGCAAAAGGGGCGATGCAGTTGGATCGCACGTTGAACTTCTGCATGTCCAGCGCAATCGATTTGGACAGCGCGGCCACGCCCAGCTTGGCGGCTGAATAGTTGGCCTGACCGAAGTTGCCGATCAGGCCCGAGGTCGACGTCATGTGGATGTAGTTGCCCGAGGCCTGCTCCTTGAAATGCGGTGCGGCCGCGCGACTGATGTAGAACGCGCCGTACAGGTGGACCTTGATCACCGCGTCCCACTCGTCCAGGCTCATCTTGTGGAAGAAGCGGTCGCGCAGAATGCCGGCGTTGTTCACCACCACGTCGATGCGGCCGAAGCTGTCAATCGCGGTCTGAACGATGCGCGCGGCGCTCGGCGCCTCCGAGACACTGTCGGTATTGGCCACAGCCTCGCCGCCGAAGGCCTTGATTTCGTTGACCACAGCCTGCGCCGGTCCGGCGTCATTGCCTTCGCCAGCAAGCGAGGCACCGATGTCGTTGACCACCACCCTGGCGCCCTCGCGTGCCATCGCCAGCGCGATGTCGCGGCCAATGCCGCCACCTGCGCCGGTCACCACGACCACCTGCCCTTCGACCATACCCTTGTTGTCATTCATTGCGATCTCCTACCCCGTTTGAATTGATTGTGAACATCTTGTTGGCACCAGCTTGCCACACGTTTCAGGAAGGGCGCTGCGAGAAGCTGCGCTCAAACACCGTCTCGGCAATCCGGTTCTTCAGAATTTCAATCGAGCCGCCCGCTATCATCCAGCCGCGGCAGCGGCGCAGGCAGTATTCAACCAGCGCCTCCTGGCTGTAGCCCATGCCACCCATGACCTGCAAGGCTTCGTTGGCGAGGTCAAAACCGGCCTGGTTGCAAAAGGCCTTGGCAATGGCGGTCTCTTCGGCCGAAGGAAAACCGCGGTCCGCATTGGCGGCCGCACGGTAGAGCAGGAGCTGCCCCGCATCGAGTTTGATTTTCATGTCGGCAAATTTCCACTGCAGGCCCTGGAACTCGCACAGCAGACGCCCGAACTGCTTGCGCTGCAGCGCCCACTCACGCGCCTGCTCGAAGGCGTAGCGACCGAGCGCGAGCGAGCGAGCGGTGTTGCCGATGCGCTCGACGTTGAAGCCGGCAATCTGTTTCTTGAAACCGCCTTCCTTGAGGACCACCATGTCCGGCGCCACATACACATTGTCGAAATACAACTGTGCCCATTCTTCACCCGACATGAACGTCGAGGGTTGGCCCAGACGCAGGCCTTCGGCCTTGGTGTCAATCAGCACCGAGCCGATGCCGCCCACGCCGGGCCCAAAGCGCACATAGGCCAGGATCACGTCAGCGTAGGGCGCGTGGGAAGTGAACACCTTGCTGCCATTGATGAGAAATCCTGCGCCATCGGGGGTAGCGGTAGTCGTCAGGTCGGTCACCGCCGAGCCGGCCTCGGGCTCGGTCATGCCGACCGAAATCACGCCTTCGCCAGACAGTATCCGCTTCAGGTAACGCTCTTGTTGCAGCGGGCTGCCGTACTCGGCGAGCACGCGCACCGGCCCGAAATTGCCGGCCTGCACCACGTCCGCGCTGCGCGGGCAGACCGAGGCGATGGTCTCGATGGCGATCACCGCATCCATCAGCGTGCCGCCCTGGCCGCCGACGGCCTCGGGCATGGTGATGCCCAGCAGCCCCTGCCCCGCCATCAACCTGGCCACATCCCACGGATAGTCGCGGCTATGGGCACGCTCGCGTGCGCCGGCCTTCAGATGGCGCTCGGCAAAGCGGCGCACTGCCACCCGGAACTCTTCCTGCTCAGGCGTGAATTGAAAATTCATGTCGATTCCCTTTTGTCAAGTTGAAATGTCATTGCTGCGGCGCCAGCCTGAGCAGCACCAGGGCGTCCAGCGCCAGCACGCCTTCGGCACGCACCAGGAGCGGATTGATCTCGGCTTCGAGGACCGGTTGTCCTTCGACAAGGGCCAGGCGCGACAGGGCCGCAATGGCGCGCACCAGCGCGGCCGTATCGCCACGTGGCAGTCCGCGGTAGCCGCGAATCAGCGCCAGGCCCTTGACCGCAGCGATCATTTCCAGCGCCTGCGCTTCATCCACCGGCGCGCAGCGCAGCGAGATGTCCTTGTAGATCTCGGCGAGTCGACCGCCCATGCCCACCATCACGACTGGTCCGACCAGTGCGTCATGGCGGTAACCGACGATCACCTCGGCCAGTCCGTGTGCCATCGACTGCACCAGAACACCTTCGATCCTGGCCTCGGGCGCAGCGCGGTGCACCGCCGCCAGCACCGTCGGCACGCTGGCGTCGAACGCGCGCCCATCCCCCAGATTGAGCGTCACACCACCGACCTCGGTCTTGTGCGCAATATCGCAGGACAGCACCTTGGCGGCAACCGGATAGGCGATGGCGTGGCTGTACGTCGGCGCCTGCGCAATGCTCCAGGCCACCGTGGGTACGCCGAGCGCAGCAAACAGCGTCAGTGCCTGTGCCTCGTCGAGCGCGCCACCGTTGGCCAGTGCCCCGGCCGGAATCAGATCGGACAGCGCAATCGCCGCCGACGCATCGCAGGGACGCGGGGCGCGCCAGCCAAGGTAGGTGCTGAGCGCATCGGCACAGGCTTCAGGGGTGCGGAATGCGGGAACGCCAGCCTGCGCCAGCAACTTCAGTGAAGCCTCGGCGTGTGGTGCAAGAAAGACCGCCAAGGGCTTGGCGCTTTTCGCAATTCCGACGATGGGTTTGACCGCCAGCTCGGGGTGAAACTGGGCTGAGGAGCCAACCACCGCCAGCACCGCATCGCAATCCGGATGCGCCAGCAGCGCCTCAAGCACTGCGCGGTATTTGTCGGCGGTGGCGGCAAGCGTGAGATCGATGATGGGTGCCGATTTCACCGGGATGCCCTGCGCCTTCATCGCAGCGATGAAGGCCGGATCGGGCGTGAGCGTCTCTATGCCAAGCGTTCCGAGTCGATCAACCACACTGGCAGCACCGCCGCCGGTGGTGGTGACCACGGCAACCCGGGGTGGGCGCCCGAGCGCCGCCGGCGGCTTGCGGCCAGCCACCAGCGGCGCGATTTCGATCAGGGTTTCCAACATTTCTACCCGCATGATCCCGGCGCGTCGGAGGTAAGCATCGACAGCGGCATCACTGCCAGCGAGCGCGCCGGTGTGCGAGTGGGCCAGGGCTTGGCCCAGCGCTGAGCGACCGAGCTTGTAGGCGACGATGGGTTTGCCCGCCGCATGCGCGCGTGCTGCCGCTCGCGCGAGGGCACCGGCGTCGCGAATGGTCTCGAGAAACAGCAGGATCACGCGCGTGTCGTCATCAGCCACTAGCATGTCCACCAGTTCGCCCACGCCAATGTCCGCTTCGTTGCCGACCGACACCAGTTTGGCAAAACCCAGGCCCCGCGCCGCGCCGCGCGACAGCAGTGTGCCAATGATGGTGCCGCTCTGCGATACCACACTGGCGCCGCCTCGAGGCAACGCGTCCATCTCGAGTACAGCGTTGACCGTCAGTGCGGCGCCATTGGCGACATTAACCAGGCCGATGCTGTTCGGTCCAAGCAGCCGCACCCCCAACTCGCGGGCGCGCGCCACCAGCAGGCGTTCGCGCTGCGCCCCCTCGGGCCCCATCTCGGCGAAGCCATCGCTGTAGACGGTGGCCACGGGCACACCGCGCGCCGCGCATTGCTCCAGCGCCGCGCCGACCTGAGCTGCCGGCACCATGATGAACGCGTGGTCGATGTCGCCTGGCGCCTCCAGCAGGCTGGGGTAGGCGCGCTCGCCCAGCACTTCGGTGCGCGCCGGGTTGATCGGTACGATGCGCCCGTCGTAACCGTGCTTGCGCATGAAGCGCTGCGGCCGGGCCGTGTTCTTCCCGGGATCAGCAGACGCGCCAATAAGGGCTACCGCACGTGGTGCGAACAAGGCATCGGCAAGTTTCATAGTGAGTGTTCCGCAAAGACCCCGCATCTTCTTTGAGGCACTGTCCACAGTACCTGACGCAAGCGAGGAAATTCTAGCGGCCGCGATAATCAGGCAAAGGCGATATTTTGTTGCACGCCACCTAAGGAAATCTGATGAAGCTGCATTTCTTGGACACACTCGATGCAGTGCTTCGCACAGGCAGCCTGGCCAAAGCTGCTGTCGAGATGAACGTCACAGCCAGTGCGGTCAGCATGCAGATGAAGCAGCTTGAGCTTTACTTTGGCCAACCCCTGTTCGACCGTTCCGGTCTGAGGGTCCGGGCGACGCCGCTGGCGCGCGAAATCGCCGAGGTCGCACGTCAGCCAATGCAGCAACTCGAGGCGCTGCGCCAGCGTAGCTCCCTCGCGCTGGAAGGAACCGTCCGGCTCGGTGTGATCGAGACCATGCAATCGGGCTTGTTGCCCGGTGTCATGCTGTTCCTGCGCGAGCGCCACCCCTTGCTGCAGTTGCGCCCGGTGCGCGGTCGCAGTGTGGAACTGGTCAATGCCGTGAAAGCTGGAAGCATCGACGCGGCGGTGGTGGTACAGCCCGACACCGGGGGCTCCCAGCGCTTGAGCTGGCAGCCCCTGGTGCGCAACGAACTGGTGCTTGTGGCGCCACCCGATTCAACGCAGAGCAATCTGCGCGCCCTGTTCGCGCGTTACGACTGGATCCGTTTCGATCCCGAAACGCAGTCCGGGCGCTTAGCCGCGCGCTACGTGCAAAAAAACGCGCCACAGGCCCGTGGCACGCTCGAACTGCAGTCGGTGCAGGCACTGGTGGCAATGGTCAGCACCGGCCTTGGGGTGTCCGTGGTCATGGTGCCGGACCGGCGGATCTGCCTGGCCTACCCGGTGCGCACGTTGCCGCTGGGACCGCATGCACCATTCACACAGATATCATTGGTGGCGCGTAAAGCCGACGCCAACGGACGCAAACTGATCGCCTTGCGCGAAGCCATCGACAGCGTGCCGGCCCATGCCGGCGCAGAGCGTGCATAAGCCACACCCAACGACACTTGCGAGAAGCGAAGCATGCATTACGACCTGACTGATCTGCGCCTGTTCCTTAATGTGGGAGAGGCCCTGAACCTCACGCGCGCTGCGGAAAAATGTTTCTTATCAGCCCCCTCGGCCAGCTTGCGCATCAAGCAGCTCGAAGAAAGCCTCCAGACGCCCCTGCTGCTGCGTCAGGCCAAAGGCCTGCAACTCACGCAGGCGGGAGAGGTATTGTTAAAACACGCACGTATCGTGCTGCAGCAACTCGAGGTCCTGCACGCTGACCTTCGACCCTATGCGAAGGGTATCAAGGGACGCATCCGGCTTCAGGCCAACAGCACCGCCACCAACACCTTCCTGGCTGAAGCGCTGTCAGCCTTTCTCAACGACAACACAGACATCGACATCGAACTCGAAGAACATCCCTCGCAGGACATCGTTGCCTCAGTGGCCAAGGGGAGCGTCGATCTGGGCATCGTGGCTGGCAGCGTACTGGCCGAAGAGCTCGACGTGCTGCCACTGTACGCGGACGAACTGATCGTGATCGCACACCCGAACGACCCGATCACACGCTTCATGTCACTGCGTCTGGCAGACATGCTGGACGACTGCCGCTTTGTGGGCCTAAATCAGTTCAATTCAATTCAGTCCTTCCTGGACAGAATTGCGCACGGCATGGGCAAGCGGGTCAACCTGCGCATCCAGGTCGGAAGTTTTGACGCCGTCTGCCGCATGGTCGAGGCCGGAGCAGGGGTGGCTATCGTCCCTGGAGCCTGCGCCAGAAGCTACGCGCGCAGCGCCAATCTGCGCCTGCTCCCCCTGCAGGACAGCTGGGCGCGACGTACGATCAGCCTGGTGCGCCAGCGCCAGCGACTGCTGCCACAGTTCGGCGAGGCGCTGATCCGTCATCTGGTCGACGCCGCGACGCAGCAGAAGTAGACCTAATAGTGCATCGCTGCACGCCCTGTCGGCGGGCGCCGCAACCCTTGGCGCGCGGCGCGTTAGCCACCTCCTAACATGCTCTTTGACAAATGCAAATTGCAGTAAAGCGAATGCGGGCGCACACTCTGACAGTCAAACCGCAGCGAAGTGAAACCATGAGTAAAAGCATCAGCGCCATCCAGCTTGGCATCGTCTGGCAACGGCTCACCGGCCTGATGGACGAGGTGGCGCAGACCTTCGTGCGCACTTCTTTCTCGGTGGTCGTGCGCGAAAACTGGGATCTGGCCTGTTCACTGATGGACGCCGAGGGCCGTGTCTTCGCGCAGTCATCGCGTTCTATTCCATCCTTTCTTGGCACCATGCCACGCACATTGGCCGCCATGCTGCAGCGCCATCCAAAGTCCAGCCTGGAGCCGGGGGATGTGCTGATCTCCAACGACCCCTGGATGGGCACCGGGCACCTGAACGACATCACCATGGTGCGCCCGATCTTCCGGGGCTCCGAGCTGGTGGCCTTTGTCGGCTCGACTTTTCATACCGTGGACATCGGTGGCGCGCCCTCGCCTTTTGCCAAGGATTCCTTTGAGGAAGGCCTGTGCATCCCGGCGCTGAAGATCGTGCGCCGTGGTGAGGAGAACGCCGATATCGTTGCCTTTCTGGCAGAGAACCTGCGCGAACCCCAGGAAACCCTGGGCGACATACGCGCCCAGTTCGCCGCCTACGACCTGGCGCAGGGCAAGTTGCTGGGCATGCTGCAGGACGAAGGCATTGACGACCTCAAGTTGGTGACCGACCAGATCCTGGCACGCTCCGAGCGCAGCATGCGCACCAAGCTCGAGGCCGTGCCTGACGGTGAATTCAGCGACGAGGTGATCGCCGACGGCTTTGACCACCCGCTCACCATCTGCTGCACTATCCGCAAGCACGGCTCAGAGATCACGGTGGACTATGCCGGCACCGATGCGCAAGTGGACAAGCCGATCAACTCGGTGATGAACTTCACCTTTTCCTACAGTGCCTACGCGATCAAGTGCGCCTTCGACCCCAGTGCCCCGAACAACGACGGCGGCCTGCGCCCGGTGACCATCCTGGCGCCCGAGGGCTGCCTGGTCAATCCGACGCGACCGGCACCGGTCTGGGGCCGCCACCTCTCGGGCCACTATTTGCCGTTCGCCATCTTCGGCGCTTTGTCCAAAATCATCCCAGAACGTATCGTCGCCGACAGCGGCTCACCGATATGGAACGTCTACTTCAAGGGTACCGACCGGCTGCGGCGCAAGTTCGTGAAGATGTTTTTTATGAGTGGCGGTTATGGCGCGCGCAGCAAAAGCGACGGTCCGTCGTGTCTGAGTTTTCCCACCAACGTGGCCAACAGCCCGATCGAGCAGTTTGAGAACCAGGCGCCGATGCTGGTCACTGAAAAGCGTCTGCTCACCGACAGCGGTGGCGCCGGGCGTTTGCGCGGCGGACTCGGACAGCGTCTGTCGTTTCGCTCGCTCTCGCCCGACCCGTTGACCTTCATGATTCGCCACGAGCGCGTGCAACATGCGCCGCGTGGCTTCCTCGGGGGCCTGCCCGGCGCGCCTGGCGTCGACCGGGTCGACGGCGAGCGCATCCCAGGCAAGACCGTCATGACGCTGCGCCAGGGACAGCTGCTGAGCTTCGACACCCCGGGCGGTGGCGGCATGTACACGCCCGCCGAGCGCGAGCCCGCCGCGCTGCAGCGCGACCTGCGTGATGAGATCGTTTCAGCCAGCGCAGCGCAGCGTGACTACGGCCTCAGCGCGGCGCAGGCAACAGCGGCCGTGGCCGCCGGGAGGGCCACGAAATGAGCGCGGGCAACAGCAACAGCGGCTATCGCATCGGTGTCGACATCGGCGGCACTTTCACCGATCTGGTGATGGCGCACAGCGCCACCGGCCGGATCTTCAACGAGAAGGTGCTGACCACCCCCAACGACCCCTCGCAGGGCGTGCTGACGGGCATCGAGTTGATCCTCAAAAACAACGGCGTAGCACCAGCGCAAGTCAGCAACGTGATCCACGGCACCACGCTGGTGGCCAATGCGCTGATCGAACGCAAGGGTGTCGCAACCGCCCTGCTCACCACCGAGGGCTTTCGCGACGTGCTTGAAATTGCACGCGAATGGCGCTACGACATCTACGATCTGTTCCTCACGCCCGTGGAGCCGCTGGTGCCGCGCTGGCTGCGCTTCGAGGTCAGGGAGCGCGTCGGCCATGACGGCGGTGTGATCGAACCGCTTGACACCGACGCCCTGGAGAAAGTGGCACTGCAGATCGGACACAGCGGCGTCGAGGCGGTGGCGGTGTGCTTTCTTCATTCCTTCAAGTACGCTGAACACGAACTGCAAGCCAAGCGAATCCTGCGGGCGCGCCTGCCGCACGTCACGGTGTGCGTCTCCAGCGAGGTCATGCCCGAGATTGGTGAGTACGAGCGCACCGCCACGACGGTCTGCAATGCCTACGTGCAGCCCTTGTTCCGCAAGTACACCACCGGCTTGATTGACGGGCTCAAGCGCATGGGCATCAGCAAGGACCTGTACCTGATGCAATCCGACGGTGGCACGGCCCACTACAGCACCGCCCTCGAATACCCGATTCGCCTGGTGCAGTCCGGCCCGGCCGGTGGCGTTCAGGCCACCTCGCTGATCGGCCGGCTGGCCGATGCGAAAGATGTCCTGTGCTTCGACATGGGCGGCACGACCGCCAAGGCCTGCCTGATCGATCAGGGCGAACCAACCATCACGACCGACTTCGAAGTCGCACGCCTGCGCCGCTTCAAGAAGGGCAGCGGCATCCCGCTCAAGGTGCCCGCGCTAGACATGATCGAGATCGGCTCGGGCGGCGGCAGCATCGCGCGCGTCAACCAGATGGGACTGATCCAGGTCGGTCCGGACAGTTCCAGCGCCGTGCCCGGACCGGCCTGCTATGGCCAGGGTGGTGCCGACCCGACCGTGACCGACGCCGACCTGATTCTGGGCTATCTGGACGCCAGCAACTTCCTGGGCGGCGACATGTTGCTCGACCAGCATGCTGCGCAAAAAGTGCTGCAGGAACGCATCGCCACTGCGCTCGGCCTGAGCGTGACCGAGGCCGCTTTCGGCGTTCACGAGACGGTCAACGAGACCATGGCCCAGGCCGCCAGCATCTACGCCCTGGAAAAAGGCAAGAAGGCCTCCGACTACGCGATGGTGGCGATCGGCGGGGCCGGTCCGGTTCACGCCTGCCACGTGGCGCAAAAGCTCGGCATGCGCCGCGTCATCATCCCGCAAGGCGCGGGCGTCGCCTCGGCCTTCGGCTTCCTGGCTTCGCCGATGTCCTTCCAGTTTGTGCAGGCGTCCATGTCCACGCTGGCCGAACTCGACCTCGCTGGCGTGCAGCAACTCATCCAGAGCCTGGAGCGCAAGGGCCGACAGATGCTGGTCAGTTCGGGGCTCGCCGATGCCGATTGCCGTGTACGAATCAGCGCGGCGATGCGCTACATCGGACAAGGCTACGAGGTCGAAGTCCCCGTCGCGCAGATGGACGGGGTCAGCGACCTTCCCCAGCGCCTGGCCGCCGAATTCGATCGTTGCTACATCGCCCTGTATGGCCGCATCGAAAAGGACACGCCAGCCGAGATCGTCTCCTGGCGCGTCGTGGTGTCGGGACCGACACCGAACCTGACACCCGCGCTCCCCAGTGCGCACGCCCCCTCTGCCGATTCGCTGGCGCACGCCGCCGGCGCCCTGAAAGGCCAGCGCCGCGTTTACAGCGTGGCACAGGGCGACTTCGCCGCTACACCGATCTACGACCGCTACCGCCTGGCCCCGGGCGACCGGCTCGACGGCCCGGCCATCATCGAAGAGCGCGAATCGACGGTGGTGGTACCGGACGGGGCCACCGTCACCGTCGACGCCTATCGCAACCTGTTGATCGAACTGCCGGTCAAGGCCTACTGAAGACAATCCCATGCAAAACTACCAGTTGTTCATCGATGGTGCGTGGGTCGACCCGGCCTCAGGCCAGTGGTTCGACAGCGTCAACCCCTATACCGGCCAGCCCTGGGCACGCATCGCACGCGGCAACCAGGACGATGTAGCGCGCGCTGTACAGGCCGCCGAACACGCCATGCACCATGGCGAGTGGTCGCGCCTGAACCCGACGCAACGCGGTCATGCGCTGCGGCGCTTCGCCGACGTGCTGGCCCGGCATGCCGAACGTCTGGCCGCCATCGAAGTACGCGACAACGGCAAGCTGTACGCCGAGATGAGCAACCAGTGTCGTTACCTGGTGGAATGGTTCCATTACTACGGCGGCCTGGCCGACAAGGTACAAGGCACGGTACCGCCGATCGACAAGCCCGACGTGCTCAACTTCACCCGTTTTGAGCCGATTGGCGTCACGGCCTGCATCACGCCCTGGAATTCACCGCTGCTACTGATGGCGTGGAAGGTTGCACCGGCACTGGCTGCCGGCAACGCCGTGGTAATCAAGCCCTCGGAGTTCAGCTCGGCTTCCACGCTTGAATTTGCCGCGCTGACGCTGGAAGCCGGCCTGCCACCTGGCCTGATCAACGTGGTCACCGGATACGGTAGCGAAGTCGGTGAACCGCTCGTCTCGCACCCGCTGGTGCGCAAGGTGGCTTTTACCGGCGGAGAAAGTGGCGGCCGGCACGTCAACATTGCAGCGGCTGCGGACTTCAAGCACGTCACACTGGAACTCGGCGGCAAGTCTGCCAACATCGTGTTCCAGGACGCGCGAATGGACGACGCCGTCTCCGGCGCCATCTCCGGCATCTTTGCCGCCAGCGGCCAGACCTGTATCGCTGGCTCGCGCCTGCTGGTGCACGAATCCATTCATGATCAGTTCGTAGAGCGGCTCGTGACCCTGGCACGCAGCGCCCGCATCGGCGATCCGATGTCACCCGAGACGCAGATTGGCCCGATCACCACCGAGCTCCAGTACCGCAAGGTACTCGACTACATTGAGATCGCGAAGAAAGAAGGCGCGCGCTGCGTTCTGGGCGGCGCGGCGGCCGAGAAGCCTGCCGGTGCCGGCGGCTGCTTCGTGCAACCCACCATCTTCACCGATGTGCAGCCCCACATGCGGATTGCGCAGGAGGAAGTATTCGGCCCGGTACTGTGTGTCATCCGGTTCAAGGACGACGAGGACGCGATCCGCATTGCGAACGGCACCCGCTACGGTCTGGCCGCCGGCGTCTGGACCGAGAGCCTGCGCCGCGCCGTGGACATGTCGAACCGGCTGGCAGCCGGCACCGTGTGGGTGAACACCTACCGCTCCACCAGCTACACCACGCCCTTTGGCGGCTACAAGGCTTCTGGCCTGGGCCGGGAAAACGGCATCGACGCTATTCGCGAATACCTGCAGACCAAGAGCGTGTGGTTCTATACCGGCGACCCGGTCAGCAACCCTTATATCCGCCGCTAGGCCACGGAAAGCCGACATGACAGAAGCTATCACCGTCGCCCAGGCATTGGCCCGGGAACTCAGCCAGGTCGGCGTACGCCGCATATTCGGTGTGCCAGGCGGCGGGTCTTCGCTTGACCTGATCGAAGCCGCTGGCGCCCTGGGCATCGACTTCGTGCTGACCCGGACCGAAAACGCCGCCGTGATGATGGCGGGGGCCCTGGCTGAGACCTCCGGCATACCGGGCGTCGCCCTCATGACCAAGGGCCCCGGCCTGGCCAACGGCACCAACGGCGTGGCCTACGCAGCGCTCGATCGCGCGCCGGTGCTGGTTGTATCAGACGGATTCACCCCCACGCAATTGGGCTACATCACGCACCAGGTATTCGACCAGAAGGCCTTGCTGACACCCTTGGTCAAGGGACATAGCCGGCTTGATGGAGCCGATGTCTACGAGGAGATCAGGCGCCTGCTGGCGCTCGCTTGCACGCCGCCATTCGGGCCGGTGCATATTGAACTCACCAGCGAGGCCGCGCGGCGACTGATTGCCGGCGCGCCAACCCAGACGGCTTTGGTCGCAGCACTGGCGCAGCCATCGCCGGACCGGCACGCCGTGGACCTCGTGCAACTGGAAAAAGTCCGCCAGCGCATGGCCGCCGCACGACGCCCAGTGCTGCTGCTGGGGCTGGAGGCACGCCGGCATGCGACGGCCGTGCGCCGCCTGGTTGCCACGCTGGGCTGCCCGGTGCTGCCGACCTACAAGGCCAAGGGCGTGGTACCCGACGCCGACCCGCAGGTAGTGTGCCTGTTTACCGGTGGTCTGCAGGAAGCAGAGTGCATCGCGCAGGCCGACCTGCTGGTGCTGGTGGGGCTGGATCCGGTAGAGATGATCCTGCAACCCTGGCGTTACGCAAGGCCGGCCGTGGCCATCGGCGCTGCACATCACCCGGTGCATTACGTCAGGCCGGAAGTTGCTGTCGTCGGGCCGCTCGGCGCCATGTTGAGCACGCTCGAAGAAGGGCTGCGCCAACACCGCAGTGACTGGAGGCCAGAAGATATGGCGACTCTGCGCAGCAACGTGCGACAAAGGCTCGCCTACCACCCAGTGACGTGCGGCGTTGCACCCGACCGCGTCGCCCAGCTTGCCGCCGCCGCCTGCGCGAAGCGCGGCATTTCCGCGCGAATGTCGGTCGACGCGGGTGCCCACATGTTCTCCGCGACCGCCTTCTTCCCAAGCGCCGAGCCAGGCGACACACTCATCTCTAACGGACTGGCGACCATGGCCTTCGCACTGCCAGCAGCGATCGCTGCCAGCCTTGATGACCCAACGCAGCCGGTCTTTTGCTTCACCGGCGACGGCGGGCTGATGATGTGCCTGGGTGAGCTCAGCACGGCAGTGCAGACCGGAGCACGCATCGTGGTCATCGTGTTTAACGACAGCGCTTTGTCACTGATTGACGTCAAGCAGCAAAGCCGTCATCTGCCAACCCGCGGCGTACGCTGGCAACAACACAATTTCGCCGCAACCATGCAGGCGCTGGGCGGCCTGGGTCTGCAGGCAAGCAACGAAACGGAGTTCGTGAGCGCGCTCGAAAGCGCGCTCGACGCGCAGCTGCCGTGTCTGATCGACGTGCTGGTTGATCCGAGCGGCTATCCACAACAACTCAAGGCCATGCGAGGGTGAGAACCATGCTGTCTTTCGGACCTGCCTTCAAACGCCCTGAGGCCGCCCTGCTGGCGCTGTACCGTGAGCTGCCGGTCGCCACCGTGAGCGACGTGCTCGGCCCGGGCCATGTGCTCAGCGCTTGCATCAAGCCGCTGCGCCCTGGCATGCGCCTGCTCGGCGCGGCTTACACACTCAAGCTGCCAGCGACCGACAACCTTGGCATGCATGCTGCTGTAAAGGATGCCGAACCCGGTGATGTGATCCTGGCCGATCAGGAGGGCGCCGCTCTGGGTGCCCCTGTGGGCGAAATCATGGCCCTGGCGGCGCAACACAAAGGACTTGCTGGCATCGTACTGAACGGGGTGGTGCGCGACATCGACAAGTTGCGCGCATCGAGCTGGCCGATCTTTGCGACAGGCGCCTTCGCGCAGCAATGCCGCAAGGACGGCCCGGCGTGGCTCAAGCTGCCCATGAGCTGCGCTGGCGTCCTCGTAAGTCCCGGCGATATTCTGCTGGGTGATGACGATGGTGTCGTGGTTATCCCAATCGCGCGCGCCGAAGTGATCGCATTGCAGGTTATCCAAAAGCTGGAGAAGGAAGCGCAACGCATGGCTGCGATCCGCGCTGGTGTTTTGTCTCCCGCGTGGCTTGAAGAAAGCATGCAACGCGCGGGCATCATTAACTATTGAGGAGACTATTTCATGTTGAAACTGTGGACAAGAGCAACCGGACTGATCTGCACGTCGCTGGCAATGGCAACGACAGCAATGGCTCAACCGGCAGAGAAATTCCCCTCGCGACCGGTCACCATCATCGTCGGCTTCGCCGCTGGCGGCGCAGGCGACATGTCAGCGCGCTGGATCGCCGATTATCTGCGTGAGCGCTGGAAGGTGACGGTAGTGGTGGACAACAAACCGGGCGCTGGTGCCACCATCGCAGCCGCCCAATTGGCACGCGCCAAGCCCGATGGCTACACGGTGGCTCTGGCAACAACCAGTCCGTTCACGGTCGCGCCCTACTTTCAGACAGTCGCCTACGATCCCGCCAAAGACTTCACCTATCTGTTCCAGTTCCTGGTCAGCGCGCAACCGCTGTTCGTCAAGTCGGATTCGCCGTTCAAGACAATTCAGGAATTCATGGCCGCGGCCCAGGCAAAGCCGAACAGCTTGTTCTGGTCCACAGCAGCTACCAATGGTGGTACCCATATCTCGACCCTGGCTGCTTTTCGGGCGGCCGGCATCGAGGCAACCTATGTCCCTTACAAAGGTGGCGCCGACGCGATGAACGCACTGCTCGGAGGTCAAATCCAGGCGCTGGTTGCCGCCGAGTTCCCGCCCTTCGCCGCGGCCGGAACGATCCGCCTGCTCGCCGAAAGTGGTCCCGACAAGATCCCCGAGTACCCGCGCGTACCGACCTACAAAGAGCTCGGTTTCCCGGTTTCGGTGCCGATCTTCTACGGCATCGCAGGCCCGGCTGCCATGCCACCTGACGTGGTCCGCCAGTGGGAGCAGGCCGCCAGCGACATGACGCGTTCACCCGCCTTTGTCGATCTGGTGGCCAAGCTCAAAGGTACACCGGCCTACATGGGTCCGACCGATTTCAGCGCCTCAGTCGTTGGCGTCTATCGTCAGATGGGCCGACTGGTGCCCGAGCTCGGAATGAAAAAGGAGTGAATCGACATGTGGCAACCACTTGTGATCATGCAAAACGGCGAGTTGATGCCGTTCGCCAATGCCCGTGTCCATCCACTGTCACTGGCCATGGCCTACGCAACCACGGTATTCGAGGGCATTCGAGCCTACCGCAACCCGCAGACCGGTGCTTTCAAGATATTTCGTCTGGCCGCACATGTTCAGCGCATGCAGACCGGCATGAAGGTGATGCGCTTTGACCGTAAGTTCGAGTTGGAGGAAGTGCGGGAGTATCTGACGCGCTTGATCCGCGCCAACGAGCCCGACGACGATGTCTACGTACGCCTGCTGGTCTACATCGAGGCCATTGGACTGATGGCTACCACCGGCCCGGTCGGCTTCACGGCGGCAGCGTCGCCACGCGAACGCCCCAAGCTCGCAGAAACCGGCATGAGCCTGGGCGTGAGCTCCTGGAGCCGCTTGTCGGACAACGCCAGCCCGCCGCGCATCAAGGCCACGGCCAATTACCACAACGCCCGCCTGACCCAGTTGCAAGCCAAGGCTGACGGCTATGACGGCGCCCTGATGCTCACCAGCGCCGGCAAGGTCTCGGAAGCACCCATCGCCTGCTTCTTCATGGTGCGCGACGGCTGTCTTATCACGCCGGGTCTGGGCAGCAGCATTCTGGAGAGCGTCACGCGCGATACCATCATCACTCTCTACGAAGAGGCTACTGGCAAGGCCGTTCTTCAGCGCGACGTGGACCGCAGCGAACTCTATTTCGCTCAAGAGGCTTTCCTCTGCGGCACCGGACAGGAGATCATCCCCGTCATCAGCATCGACCGCCTGCCGGTCGGCGACGGCGCGGTGGGTCCGATCACACGCATGCTGCAAAAGAGCTATTTCGAGACCGTGCGCGAGCTGGTGCCGGACCGCCACCACTGGCTGACGCCCGTGTGAGCCGCCTTGTGAAGCGAACTGGGCCAGTATCGTTTGCGACAAGGGCACGGCACGCGCAAGAGGCGCCGCTTGATCAGTTTTTCTTAGGTAATGCAGAATGAAAACTACGCTCCCTTGGCTTCCTGATCTGACTAAAATTTCCTGTCAGCCATTTGATGGCAAGGGCCCAGGGCTTGCAGCCATGGGCAGAGAAAAGCGCCTGCCACCGTCTACGACGAACAGGCCACACCCGGAGACACCATGAATCTGTTGAAAAGAACGCTTGCCAGCGCGCTCGCCAGCGCGTCCCTGCTGACCACAGCCTCGGCTGCATTTGCCGCGGACGAGGTCGACAACTACCCGTCGCGCCCAATCACCATCGTGGTCGGCTTTGTGCCGGGCGGCGCCACCGACATCATGGCGCGACTCGTGGCCACCAAACTCGCCTTGGCGCTTGGCAAACCGGTGATCGTCGAGAACAAGGCCGGAGCCGGCTCCAACATCGGCTCCGAGCAGGTGGTTCGTGCGAAGCCGGATGGTTATACCTTGCTGGTGGAAACCATCGCCAACGCCACCAACATGTCGGTCTACAAGAATCTCAAGTACGACACGGTGCGCGACCTGAGCCCGATCATCCAGTTCATGTCCTCGCCCAGTGTCCTGGTGGTGAGTCCGTCCTTGCCGGTCAAGGACTTGCGTTCGCTGATTGCGCTGGCCAAAGCACAGCCGGACAAATTGTCCTTTGCTTCATCCGGAACAGGCGGTTCACCGCATCTGGCGGGCGAGCTTCTCAAACTGCGTGCAGGTATCGAGATGCTGCACGTTCCCTACAAGGGCGCCACGCCGGCCATGATGGACGTCATGTCGGGTAATGTTTCGATGGGGTTCATGACGTCCCTGGGTGCCCTAAGCCAGATGCAGAGCGGCCAGTTGCGCCCGCTGGCCGTGGCCTACTCCAAGCGTTTGCCAGAGCTGCCCAACGTGCCGACAATGGCGGAAGCCGGCCTGCCCGATTTTGAAGTGAGTTCCTGGAACGGGTTGGCAGCGCCAGCCGGCACGCCCCAGCCCATCATCAACCGGCTCAACCAGGAAATCAACAAGATTCTGGCCATGCCCGATGTACAGAAACGCCTGCAGACACTGGGTGCCGAAGCCGTGGGTGGTACACCCAAGCAGTTCGCCGATTACGTGCAGGCCGAGATCCAGAAATGGCGCGAGGTAATTCAAAAATCCAACATCGCCGTCGAGTGAAGTGAGCACGATGGCGCGCTGCGCGCTGATCACCACCGGCGGAACCATTGTTTCGCAGATCGACGCCACCACCGGACTGGCCATGCCGGTGTTGTCCGGTGATGCACTGCTGGCGCTGTTGCCGGGTGTCATCGACGCTGCCGCCATCGAGGTGCACGATTTTGTGCGGCTGGCCTCACCGCAGATCGAACCCAGCCACTGGGTCGGGCTGCAAGCCCTGATACAGACGCTGGTTGAGCGCGACGACATCGCCGGCGTGGTGCTGACGCATGGCACCGCGACGCTGGAGGAAACGGCCTGGTTTCTGGACCTGACGCTGCGTACCGACAAGCCGGTGGTCATCACCGGCGCACAGCGCAATGCCTCGGAGATGGATTTCGACGGGCCGCGCAATCTGCTCAATGCCTTGCGCATCTGCCGCTGCGACGCGGCGCGCGGCATGGGTGTTCTGGTGGCGCTGAACGACCACATCAACGCGGCCCGGGAAGCGACCAAGACCCACACGCTCGATGTCGAGACCTTCCAGTCCGGCGAGTGGGGTTATCTGGGCGCACTGGTGAAAGAGCGAGTGGTTTTTCATCGCAAGCCGACGCGACGGCTTCATTTGCCGCTGCGCGCAGCAACCCTGCCGTCGGTGGAAATTGTTTCCATGTATGCGGGCGCCAGCGGTGGGTTGGTCAGGGCTGCTGCGGACAATGGCGCGCACGGACTGGTGGTGCAGGCGGTTGCTTCGGGCCACGTCAATGCTGCCATGTTCGACGCCATTGTGAAAGTCATTCAGCAGGGTGTGCCGGTCGTTGTCGCTACCCGGATTCCCAGAGGCGGCACCCGGCTTGGCTACGGATTTGCCGGGTCATCGCAGCAGTTGGTGCAGGCCGGTGCGGTTCTGAGCTCCGATTTGTCGGCCTGGAAGGCCAGAATTCTGCTGATGCTGGCCCTGCAGCACGGCACAACGTCACCAGCGGACTTGACGCGTCTTTTTGAGACCTGATGCCAGGCGCTGAACACCTGAAGGAAGAGTGATGGACAACCCGCAGCAACGCGACACCGCTAACGCGCAGGAACTGCTCGGGCGCTTGCGCCACCTGTTTGAGATCGGCGCGGCCACCCTGGCGGCATCCTGCGCGCAGGATGGCAGACTACGATCGGATCGGCTCGATGAGCACCAGGTGGTCTTGTTCGAGATGGCATGGGCAAGCGCAGACCTGCTCGCGGCCGACACCGTGCTGGCCGGGCTCGACACGCACAGCAGCGCCATGGACGGCGGACTTGCGCTGATCTTCGCCGTGGAAGCGATTGCATCGGTGCTCGCGAGGATGGAGATGCTCTACATTGAACTTGACCTCGATCTTGCCCCGCTGCAGGCGCTGGCGGCCGAGTCCGGCTGGGCAAATCTGCGCCGATCGGCGGGCGGCGCCAGGGCTCTGGCAGGTGCGGGCCATGCGCTGTCGTCGGCCGCCGGCGAGATCGGCTGCATTGCGCTGGACGAGCCGCTTGCGATAGTGCAGGCGGCGTTTCGCCGTTTTGCGGAGGAGGTCGTCGCACCACAGGCCGAGGCTATTCACCGCCAAGACATGACGATTCCTGAACCACTGCTGCAGTCACTGCGTGACATGGGGGTGTTCGGCCTGTCGATCCCCGAGCAATATGGCGGCAGCGCGCCCAACGACCACGACGACACAGTGACGATGGTGGCTGTCACGGAAGCGCTATCAGAGGCTTCTTTGGCGGGCGCAGGCAGCCTGATCACACGCCCGGAGATTCTGAGCCGTGCGCTGATGGCCGGCGGCACTGAGGCGCAGAAGGCACTCTGGTTACCCAAAATCGCAACCGGGCAGACCTTGTGCGCCATAGCGATCACCGAGCCCGATTTCGGATCGGACGTGGCCAGCCTGTCCCTTAGAGGCATCCCCACCGACGGTGGCTGGCTGCTTAACGGCGCCAAGTCATGGTGCACATTCGCTGGCAGGGCGGAACTGCTGATGGTGGTGGTGCGCACCAATCCCGACCGGTCGCTCGGTCACAAGGGACTCAGTTTGCTCCTCGTGGAAAAGCCTGCGTATGACGGCCATGCATTTGACTTTCGGCAGAATGGCGGTGGTCGTCTGGTCGGCAAGGCGATTCCAACGATCGGCTACCGCGGCATGCACTCGTTTGATCTGGCCTTTGATGATTACTTCGTGCCTGAGGCCAACGTGATTGGCGGCGAAGACGGACTCGGACAGGGCTTCTATTTCACCATGGCCGGCATGGTCGGCGGACGCATGCAGACTGCCGCGCGTGCCTGCGGTGTGATGCGTGCAGCACTGCGCGCGTCACTGCAGTATGCGACTGATCGCAAGGTTTTTGGTGCGCCCTTGATCGATTGCCAGCTGACGCAGGCGAAACTGGGGAAGATGGCAGCCCGTTTCGCCGCCTGTCGGCAGCTTGCATACAAAGTCAGCCGCATGATGGACCAAGGTGGTGGCCGCATCGAAGCCAGTCTTGTCAAGCTGCTGGCATGCCGTTCGGCCGAGTGGATCACCCGCGAAGCACTGCAAATCCACGGCGGCATGGGTTATGCCGAAGAGATGCCGGTAAGCCGCTACTTCGTCGACGCGCGCGTGCTTTCGATCTTCGAGGGTGCGGAAGAGACTCTGGCGCTCAAAGTCATCGCGCGCAGCCTGCTCGAGAGCGCACTGCAGACCCGTGCAAGCTCAACCGACAGGAGATAGACATGTCCCACGACAACATCCTTTCCGGACTGCGCGTCGTCGAAGCCGCAGCCTTTGTTGCCGCCCCGCTGGGCGGCATGACACTGGCCCAATTGGGTGCCGATGTGATCCGGATCGATGCACTTGGTGGCGGCCTGGATTACCGGCGCTGGCCGGTGACGCCAGACAACGTCAGCCTGTTCTGGTGTGGACTCAACAAGTCCAAGCGATCAGTCGCACTGGATATCGCATCGGCTGAGGGTCGCGAACTGGCGATGGCTTTGATCTGCGCTCCGGGCGACGATGCCGGCATGCTGCTGACGAACTTTCCACCACGAGGCTGGCTTTCCTTCGAGAAACTGCGCGAGCAGCGCAGTGATCTGATCCAGCTAACCGTTCAGGGTGATCGCCATGGCGGCTCTGCGGTTGATTACACAGTGAATTCGCGGGTCGGTCTGCCGTTCCTCACGGGGCGGGAGGACGGCGAAGAAATGGTCAACCACGTGCTGCCGGCCTGGGACCTGATAACCGGACAGATGGCTGCCGTGGGCCTGCTTGCCGCTGAACGCCACCGTCGCCGCAGGGGTGAGGGTCAGCATGTCCGGCTGGCGCTGGAAGACGTCGCGCTGGCAGTGATGGGGCATCTTGGCTTCATCGCCGAAGCGCAACTCGGCCAGCAGCGCGGACGTTATGGCAATTACCTGTTCGGCGCCTTCGGACGCGATTTTGTGTCTGCCGATGGCGAACGCATCATGCTGGTTGGACTGACGGGCAAACAATGGCGGTCACTTTGCGATGCGATGGACCTGCACGCACAGATGGCGCAACTGGGCCAGCGTCTTGCACTGGACCTAGGCCTGGAAGGGAGCCGCTTTCGCGCCCGCCACGAGATTGCGGCGGCGGTCCAACAATGGGTCGGAAGCAAGACCATGGCGCTGTTGGCGACCATACTGGACCGACACGGCGTCTGCTGGGGCCGCTACCAATCTGTGGGCCAACTGGTGCACAAGGATCCGTCGTGCTCGCCAGCCAACCCGATGTTCAACACGATTGAGCAGCCCGGCGTCGGACCGTACCTCGCACCCGCTATCCCGTTAGACTTCTCGGCCGTCGCCCGCATGCCCGCCGGCGCAGCGCCCCGTCTGGGTGAACACACTGAACAGGTGCTCCACGAGCTGCTGAGGATGGACTCGGCCGAGTTCGGACGCCTGCACGACAAGGGTGTCGTAGGCAGTACCAAAAACTAGCTACCGCCCCAGCGCCACCCCGTCGCGCCGTGGATCGGCGGCACCGAGCCAACCCCCCTCGCGGCGCATCAGGAAGCCCAGGCCGCTGGTCATGGGAACGATGTCAAGCTCGTGGCCCTTGGCAGCCAGGGCGCCAGCCTGCGACGCTGCGCTGCTGCCTTTTTCCAGTTGCAGCCTGCCGCGTACCGCGGTAGAGACATGGCCGCGCGCGAGCGCCTCGGCCGGGCTGCGCTGGTTCGCCAGCATCTCGATCAGACTCGCTGTGATGTAGTCAACGATCTGCCCGCCGCCAGCCGAGCCACCTAAGACGACCGGCTTGCCACTGCGGTCGAAGACGATGGTCGGCGCCATCGATGTCACGGGCCGCTTGCCGGCCTGCATCCGGTTGGGCGCAGTCTGACCAGCACGCGGCGCTGTGGAAAAGTTGGTCAGGGCGTTGTTCAGCACGAAGCCCCCGACCATCAGGCGCGAGCCAAAATTGAGGTTGGTGGTGGTCGTCATGCTCAGTGCGTTGCCGGCAGCGTCCACGATGGCGAGCTGGCTGGTCGCGTCCGCCGCCTCGGATGTCGGCGCAGCCATCAGTTCCGAAACAGCCGTCGCCCCACCCACGACACCGGCATTCACGTCCTTGGTCATGCGCTGTGGATGGATCAGTTGGGAACGCTGGCGCACATAGGCCGGCGCCAGCAGGGCGGCAGTGGGTACGCGCACAAAGCCGGGGTCTCCGATGTACTGCTGGCGATCGGCCTGCGCCAGCCGGCCTGCCTCTGCGTAAAAGTGAACAAACTCCGGATCGTCAAAGCTGAACCTCGGGCCCTCCCCGCCCGCCAGTGGGCGCGACTCAAGCATCTGCAGCATTTGCAGCACCACCACGCCACCAAAGGAGGAGGGACCCATGGCACAGACCGAATACACCAGGAAGGGCACGCACAGTGGATCGCGCGGCTCGCTGCGGTAGGCTGCCAGATCGGCCTCAGTCATCAACGTTGGACGAAAGCCGCGCTGCGCGGAGCCCACCAGGGCACTGCCCGCGCCGTCTTGCCACAAGGCAGCCGGGCCGTGCTGTGCAACGCGGCGCAGCGTCCGGGCATAGGCGGTATGGGTCAACATGGCGCCAACGGGTCGCAGCTTGCCGTCGACACCGAAGTACAGCGGCACCATGTCAGGATGGTCTTTGGCTGCGCTGGCCGAGGACAACACAGTGTGCAGGTAAGCCGGCATGGCAAAACCCCCTTCGGCCAGTTCGATGGCCGGAGCGAATAGCGCGGCCCAGGGCAGCTTGCCATAGCGCTCGTGCACCTGCTTCAGCACCGCCAAGGTTCCGGGCACCCCAACCGTGCGCCCGCCGCGCTGCACGTCGTCGTTCTTCAGCACCGTGCCATCCAGATCGATGTTCAGAGCCGCGGTGACACGGGCTGGCGCAGCGGCCAGGCCGTCATAGCTGGTCAGTTTGGCGCTGGCTGCATCCCAATGCATGATGAGGGCGCCGCCGCCGATGCCGGAAGATTGGGGCTCAACCAGACCCAGCACCATCTGGGCTGCAATGGCGGCGTCAATCGGGCCGCCGCCCTGCTCCAGCATCGTCAAAGCAGCCTGGGTCGCCAGCGGATGCGCCGTCACTGCCGCCTGTTGAGCCGGCACGCTGACAATCGGACGCGGCGCCCAGGCGGATTTTTCGGCCTGCTGAGCCTGAGGCGTCTGGGTCGCACAAGCGCCCAGCAGCGTCAACAGGGCCAGCAAGCCGGTAGGCCATAGCAAGCGCCAGGGACCCAAAACCATTTTCATCTTCATGACTGCTTCTCCGTATTTCCGGTCAACTGCTTTTCAAGTCGCATCAAACGCCGCCTGCAGCCACTCGATGCCCGAAGGCTCCACGGTCACCACGTCAAAGCGGCAGGGTGGCGGTTCACGCAGTGGCATCAAGTAGTGGCGCGCCGCAAAAACAATGCGCCGCTGCTTCAAGGCACTGACGCTGGCCGCAGCGCCACCATGGCTGGCGCCGCTGCGCCGGCGCACCTCAACAAACACCACCGTGCCATCGCTCGCGCGCATGATCAGGTCAATTTCGCCGCCACCACGCCCCGGCGTCCGATAATTGCGCTGAAGCAGGCGCAAGCCGCGCTCACCCAAGTGCGCCAGCGCAGCGTCTTCTGCCGCGTCGCCGAGCTGCTTGGTGGTACCCGTGTCGGTCTTGATCTGAGGAAGAACCATTGAATTCCGCTCATGCTGTTGCTTATGCCCTGGCCCTGCGCGCCGCGTCCGAGGCGGTAGCTGGCCAGAATTATCCGCCCGGCGCGCTCTATGTGGTGGCAACACCGATAGGCAATCTGGCCGACATCACCTTGCGCGCGCTGCACCTGCTGCAAATTGCCGACACCGTGGCCTGCGAAGACACGCGCCACAGCCAGACTTTGCTGCGCGCCTATGGCATTGACAAGCCGGCTGCGCAACTGCTGGCCGTGCATCAGCACAATGAATCCGAAGCCGCGCAAACCGTCATCGACCGACTGCGCCAGGGGCAACGCGTTGCCTACGCCAGCGACGCCGGCACGCCTGCCATCAGCGACCCCGGTGCGCGACTCGTGGCCGCCGTGCGAGTGGCCGGCTTGCCCGTGATTCCGTTGCCCGGCGCCAGCAGTGTGACCACCGCGCTCAGTGTGGCCGGCATTGCGGGCGATGGCGCGCAGGAGGGCAGCTTTGTTTTCATCGGCTTCCTGCCGAGCAAGAGCAGCGAGCGTGCCACGGCCGTCGAGGCGCTGCGCCTGGAGACGCGCAGCGTGGTGCTGCTCGAAGCACCGCACCGCATTGAAGCATTGGCCGGGGCGCTGGCTGCTTTGGGGTCACGCACGGTCACCGTCGGGCGCGAGTTGACCAAGCAGTTTGAAGAAATTGCCAGCGTCAGCGCAGAGGATCTGCCGGCCTGGTTGCAGGCAGATGCCAACCGTGTGCGCGGCGAATTTGTTCTGGTGCTGCACCCGATCCGGGATCAGGCAGTCACAGGGCCCGACGACCGCGTCCTGAAGCTGCTGCTGGCCGAACTGCCCCTGAAAACTGCCGTCAAACTCTGCGCCGAAATCACTGGCGAAGCGCGCAACACTTTGTATGAACTGGCGCTGAGTCTGAAGAAAAGCTAGCGCTAGCGCCCATGGCCGTCATGACGGCCTCCCAACAACAATTGTTATCCCGGGCCAGCAGTTTGTCCCCCAGGGCCAGTAGTTTGTCATCCAGGGCCAGTAGTTTGTCATCCCGGGCCTACAGTTTGTCATCCCGGCCTACAGTTTGTCATCCCGGGCTTGACCCGGGATCCAGTGGCGGATACAACATACTTCGTGGGATCCGCAGGCCGACATGGCACTCAGTGGCGCCTAAAGACAAATTGCGGGTCTTCACCACAGTCGGCTTTCCGGCGCTCCAGTTCAACGCCGTAAACAGGCAGTTCGTGGCGACCCGCAAAGTGCCCATTCCCGACGATGGCTTTCCTTGTCTGCCCGCCCGATACCCGACATTGACCACTCCCTTCAATGTCCACGGAAGGATGGCTCGGACGATGCCTTCGCATTCCACAATGCTGCTGCACAGGTTCCCGCCAGAACGTCAGCAATGTCCCGACAAGCCGACTTTCAGGAACATCCAGCGAAGTTGGTCCTCCACTGCCGGACAGTTAACTACCATGCTTATCGTCAATTTTGGAAATGCGCAATTGCTCCTCGGGCGCTGACTCCGAGAACTCAACTGGCGATATAGGTTGTTTTCACTGTCGTGAAGAACTCCTGCGCATAGCGCCCCTGCTCACGCGAGCCGTAGCTCGATCCCTTTCGCCCGCCAAACGGTACGTGGTAGTCGACACCAGCCGTCGGAAGGTTCACCATTACCATGCCGGCTTGACTGTGGCGTTTGAAGTGCGTGGCGTGCTTAAGTGATGTGGTGGCAATGCCGGCTGAAAGACCAAACGGCGTGTTGTTAGCCTCGGCCAAAGCGGCTTCATAGTCTTTGACCCGGATGATGCTGGCCACAGGGCCGAACACTTCTTCACGGTTAATCCGCATGTCAGCCGTAGTATCGGTCAGCAGCGCCGGCGCCATATAGAACCCATCCGTCGCCCGCATCAGGCGCTCGCCGCCAGTCACTAGAATGGCCCCTTCGGCCTGACCGATGTCCACATAGCTTAGGTCTTGCTCCAACTGCGACAGAGAGGACACTGGACCGATGTCGATGCCCGCTTCAAGCGCATCACCGACCTTGATGCCGGCCATGCGTGCGGTGACGCCTTCGATGAATTTGGCGTAGATACCGTCGGTAACAATCAATCGGCTCGATGCCGTGCAGCGCTGGCCGCTGGAAAAAAAGGCGCTTTGCACGCATAATTCCACCGCCTGCGTCAAATTTGCATCATCGAGTATGACCTGGGGGTTTTTGCCCCCCATCTCTAGCTGTACTTTCTTGAGGTTGAGCACACATTGCTGGGCAATTCGACCACCCACGCTTTGGGAGCCTGTGAAACTGATGGCGTTGACACCAGGATGATTGACCAGTGGATCACCAATGACACTGCCGCGGCCCATGACCAAGTTGAAGACTCCTGCCGGAATACCGGAGCGAGCGATGATTTCAGCCAGAGCCCAGGCGCAACCGGGCACCAAGTCTGCTGGCTTGAGTACCACGCAGTTGCCGTAGGCCAGCGCAGGAGCGATCTTCCAGGCCGGAATGGCGATAGGAAAGTTCCACGGGGTGATCAGACCAACTACTCCTACGGGTTCGCGGGTGATCTCGACGCTGACACCAGAGCGGACCGAAGGCACAATTTCACCGGTCAGGCGCAGGCATTCACCAGCGAAGAACTTGAAGATGTTGCCGGAGCGGGTCGCTTCGCCTATGCCCTCAGGCCGGGTCTTGCCTTCCTCGCGTGCCAGCAAGGTCCCCAGTTCTTCACGTCGGGACAGGATCTCGGTGCCAATCTTGTCCAGCGCATCGGCGCGTGCCTGAATGTTGCCGGTTGACCAGGCAGGAAAAGCCGCCTGCGCGGCCTGGACTGCCAAATCAAGTTGCACCGCATCAGCTTGAGCATAGTCACCTATTACGTCGTTGATATTCGATGGATTAATGTTGGGCGCATATTTGACGCCTGCAACCCATTGCCCGCTGATCAGGTTGTCATACTTTCTATTCACCATAGTCTTCTACTTTCGATTCGAATACTCAATTACATGAAAAAGCGAACAGAGATCGTGGGACGCTATCTGAACCCCACGCATTTGCCGCTTGATTTGTCAAACGATGGCACACCACATCGCAGCAAAGCACTCCACTCGCTAATACATCTGTTCAAGCAGCACCCTGCAGCGCCATTCGGAATCACCATTATCAAAAATGATTCAGATCACGCACGAGAGTAGTCATAACGGATAAAGCCATTGTGCTTAGCCAGCTTTTCATACAACCCACGTGCAACAACATTGCTTTCTTGTGTGAGCCAGTAGAAGCGGGACGCACCACGTTTCGTCGACTTCTCAGCCACCTTCTCTATCAGAGAACGAGCAATGCCCTTTCCTCGCATCTCTGGAGCGGTGAATAGATCCTGCAAATAGCAGACAGTAGGTGTCCATGCGCTTGTGTGGAAGAGGTAATGTGCAAATCCAACAAGTTCACCGTCAAGTTTGGCACCAATTCCAAATACGTGGTCCCGGTTTAACAAGCGATCCCACGCGTCTTCATACTCAACGTCGGAAGTGGGCGTCATGTAGAACTCCTTATATCCGCGGGCGAGCGAAAACCATTGTGTTTTGTCAGTGGCGTCGAGGTATGCAATGTCTATCTTCATCCGTTTCTTTCGGGTTTTGACCGCCTCATACCACTTGTCGCAGCGAGTGCGGTGCCATCACTAGGCCGCCCGTGGGGTGCCTCGTCGACTTTGACCCCCACAGCAAGGCGATCTTGGCAAAGAGAACGAGCGTTGCCTGTAGTCCTATCTCAATTTCATATGCCCCAAGCGACTCTTGTTCAACGGCTGAGCACTCGCTGAACAGACACCCTCACGCTGGTCGTTTCCGCCGTCAGAGATTTGATGCGGATCGCTGCACGCTGGCTTCGGTTTCTATTTCTTCAGCAATACTTCAAGCGGAACTGGTTTACTGATGGTCCATTCATCTACGATGCCAGGTTTTCCACCCTTGATTTCGGAAATTAGTAGCCGCGCTTGGTTTTGGTGATGAATGTCCTTTGTAAAGGTCCGCGGCCCAAATAGCGTTGGCTCGTTGCGCATCTTTTCTAGTTCTGCAGTTACCTTGTCAGCGTCGGTAGTCTTTGCGCGTTCCACTGCCTTAGCCCATACATCAATCAGGACATAGCCAGGGTAGACATAGGTGCTGGATGGGCGGGCGCCATAACGTGCTGTAAATGTCTTGTTGAATTCCTCGACTTTTGGATTGGGGTCATCACCGTAAATTGAGCCTTGCACTGGCACTACAAAGTTCGACAGGCCGGGGACAGAATCGAGCCAGTAGTTACCGTCTACCGCTGCACCATTCAAAATAAGTGAGTTAACGCCAGCCGCACGGAGTTGGCGCACCGCGCTGGCAGCCCCAGGAATATATGAACAGAGCATGATCGCATCCGGTTCCTTTGGCAATGCTTTGATCCGCGAAATCTGCGCAGCAATAGAGGCATCCCCATTCTTGAAAGTGTCGCGACCCACTATCGACAGACCCTTGTGTTGCTCTGCCATCCAGTCGAATCCCGTGCAAATGCCTTTGTCATATTCGATGGTGGTATCAAGCAGAACATAAGCCTGACGGACGTTGCGTTTTTGATAGGCCCATTCCGCCATGGTTGCGCCCTGGACCGCGGCCAGCACGGAAGAACTAAACGAATACTTTCCGACGCCCTGAATGCCAGCCTTGACGTCCTCGGCACACAGGAAGAACGAGAGTTTCCCTTTTTTCTGTGCCTGCAGGGCGGCGGGGCTACCGAAATCATAGTCGCAGCTCACAACGAGCAACTCGGCACCTTGGTCCAACGCTTCCAGACCCGCTTTTGCGCTTTGTGCTCGGTCCGATTTGGTATCGGTCTCGATCACCTTGAGATGTCGTCCCAGCAGACCGCCAGAGGCGTTGATTTCATCGATGCGGATAAGCGCCGCTCGGCGCGCAGGTGTGTCGTAGGCTTCAACCCAGCCCGACTTGGCATTGGCAAAGCCGATGACGAGATCTTTGCCGGCTTGCGCCAGAGCAACGGAACTGGCCACTGCGCCAGTGAAAAAAGTTGTTAGCACCACTGCGGTGCGAAAGAGGCGGGGCGAGAGCATGATGGAGACTCCTGGGTCACGGTTGAGGAAAAGCCGATCCCGAATTCCTTCAGGATCGATGGGGGGATTCAGTTTTTGCTTGGGGCCTTCAGGCTTGCCTTTGCTTTCGCGTTGGGTGCGGGCCAAAACCAGTCGCGCCCCCGCATCAAACCGGTCGGGCGACGAATAAGCATCAGCACCATGACAACACCGACCACAATTTCCTGGCTGCCGGTGGGCAGTTGCAGCGTGATGCCACCGAAAGTGACGCCGGCTTCAAAGCGCACCAGCAATTCGATCAGCGCTGACAGCACGATCACGCCGGTCACTGCACCGCTGAGGCTGGCGCTACCGCCAATCACGAGCATGGTCAGGCAAGTAAAGGTGCGGCTGAGGTAATAGGCGTCCGGGTTGACGACGCCCAGAAACTGCGCATCAAGTCCGCCGCCCAAGCCGCAGACAAAGGCGCTCAGCACGAACGCCACCAGCAACTGGCGCCAGGCATTGATGCCGCAACTCAGGGCTGCGATCGGTTCCTCTCGCACCGAACGCAGACCCAGGCCGTAGCGCGAAATGCTGTGCAGGTGCGCCAGCACGATGGCCACAACCGCAAAGGCCAGCGCCTGCCAACCCTCCACCGGGGTTGGAATGCCAACAATCGAGCTCGCGCCCGCGGTAACACTGTCCCAATTGGAATAGACGACGTTAAATATGGCCAGCAGCGAGAAAGTCGCAATCGACGCGGCAATGCCACTCAAGCGCAGGATCACATGGCCGGCGAGCAGGGCAACGAACGCGGCCAGCAGGGCACCCAGCAGCGTGGCGACAACCCAGGGCAGATCGGCCTGCTGCAGCAGAGTAGGCAGGCCCGGCAGCATCATCAGCTTCATGGACGGCTCCATCGTGGTCCAAGCTACGCCATACGCGCCGATGCCGACAAAGGCCATGTGGCCAAAGCTCATGACACCCGAGTGCCCGACGAAGATGAACAGCCCCACCACCATGACCATTCGGATCAGCATTTCGGTGACGGTTCGTTGCAGGCCCGCGGAGCCGGTGAACGACAACGCTGTCAGCAGTAGCAGGGCAAGGCACAGAACCAGAGGCGTGGCCAAGCGATGGCGTTGGAAAAATGAGTTCATGGCCTTGATACCCGGGTTCAGACGCGTTGCCGGACTGCACTGGTCACGAACAGGCCGTCGGGGCGCCACAGCAACAGCAAAATCACCGCCAGATAGACGAAAGCATCGCGAAAGGCCCGCGCATCAAGCGGCAGCCAGGCCTGCAGCGCCGTGCTGACGGCGCCAATCAGAAAGCCGCCCAGCACCGCACCGCCGAGGCTGCCCAGGCCGCCAATCACAGTGGCGACGAAGGCCACCAGCATCATCGGCCCGCCCATGCGAATGTCGACTAAGCCGGTCTGACTCACCATCAGTAGGCCGATCAAGGCGGCCAGCGTCCCGCTCAGACCGAACGCCACTAGGATCACGCGGTTGGCCTTGACGCCGAGCATGCGCGCCATGTCGAAATTCTCGGCAGCGACCCGCATTTCGAGTCCGACCCGACTGCGCTTGAGCATCCAGGCCAGGCCGATCAGCAGCAACATGGTGATGCTGATCATCAGCATCTGCAGCCCCGGCACGCGTGCACCCCACAGGTTCATCGGCATGCTCAGCGTCGGCCACAGATTGACGGCCTTGGGCCTGCTGCTGTGCAGTACCAGCAATGTGTTTTGCAACACAAAGCCAAGTGCGAAGGACGCCATCATGGTGGTGGCTGGTGTGGCATGACGCAGGTGCCGAAATACCAGCCACTCAGAGACGATTGACAGCGCGGCGCCGGCGACCAGCACGGTGAGCACCAGCAGTGGTGTCGACCAAGCGCCGACCCACAGCGGCGCCACGGCTTCGGTGGTGGGCGCGATCAGGATGAAGATGGCGAAGGTCATGACGTCGCCATGCGCGAAGTTGACCAACCGCATGACGCCGAAGATCAGCGCGATGCCCAGCGCGCCCAGGGCGTACAGACTGCCAAGGCTCAGCGCATCAAACAGGTATTGCAGCGTGGCGGTCATGGCGTGCTCTCAGTAGCGGGTTCATCTTCGTAGCCAAAATAGGCCTGTTGCATCTGGTGCGCAGTGAGTTCGCGCGGATCGCCTTCGAGCACGATGCGGCCCTCGCGCAACATCACCATGCGCCCGCCCGTCATGACGGCGCGGCTGGCGCTTTGCTCGACGATCAGCAGCGTCAGATCGCGCTCGACACGCAGGCGCATTAGCGCTTCATAGACCTGATCGGTGACCAGCGGGGCCAGACCCAGCGAGGGCTCGTCGATGACCAACAGCCTGGGCGCTGTCATCAGGCCGCGGCCAATGACCAGCATCTGCTGCTGGCCGCCCGAGAGCATGCCGGCCTGCGACAGGGCGCGTTCACCCAACACGGGAAAGACGTCCATCACGTAATCGAGATCGGCTGCGACGGCGAGCTTGTTGCGCCGCATACCGGTGCCAACACGCAGGTTTTCCAGCACGGTTAGCGAGTTGAACACCTGGCGCCCTTCGGGCACCATTGAAAAACCGGCAGCGGCAATGGTTTCCGGCGCGCAACCGGTGATGAGTTGTCCATCAAAAACCACGCTGCCATGTTGCGGTTTTACCAGCCCGGCAATGGTCTTGAGCAGCGTTGACTTGCCGGCCCCGTTCGGACCGGTGACCATTACCGTCTCGCCGGCCTTGATCGTGAGACTGAGCTTGTGCAGTGCGGTGATGCCGCCATAGCGCACGTTCAGGTCATGGATTTCGAGCAGATTCATGCGTCCTCCGCCGCCAGTGGATCGGCGACCGTTTCGGCTGCCGTTCCCATGTAGGCGTGACGCACGCGCTCGCTTTGGCGAATGCGGTCCGGGTCCCCCTGCTCGATTACCTCGCCGGTGTCGAGCACCACGATGTAGCTGCAAATGCTCAGCACGAGGCGTACGTTGTGTTCGATCAACAGAACGCCGCAGCCAATCTCCTGCGCAATGCGGGCAATGATGGCGCGCAAATCAGCCGCCTCGTGCTCGCTCATGCCGGCGGCCGGTTCGTCGAGCAGCAGGAAGGCCGGACGCCCGATGATGGCGCGCGCAATGCCGACGCGCCGCTCGTCCGTATAGGGCAGAACCCCGGCCAACCGATCCGCCAGATGCGTCAGATCCATCCACTGCAGAACGCGCTGCGCCTCTGCCGTGGCGGCGCGCCGTGACATGCCTAGGCCGACTGCCGTGACCTCCAGGTTGTCCTGAACGCTCAGGTTGCGAAACAGTCGACCACCCTGAAAGGTCCGTGCCACACCCTGGCGCCGAAAGGCGTCGGCAGTGAGTCCATGCAGCACGGTTGTATCAAGCAGGACACGCCCCGTGTTCAATGCGTTGAATCCAGTGAGCACGTTGACCAGGGTTGTCTTGCCGGCACCATTGGGTCCGATCAGCCCCACGATCTGCCCGCGCTCCAGGCGCAGGCTGACGTGCTTGAGCGCGCGCAGCCCGGCAAAGGTGACCGACACGTCGTCGGCCTGCAGGCAGTTGGCGACCGGGCTGGTAGACATGCTTTAAAGGTCCCGCTTCAGGCTGCGCACGTGATGACGTAGCTGCCGCTCTCATCCAAGCGCGCAGTCCAGCCCGGGTTGACGACGATGGTGGTGGTCGGCTCTTCAATTACCGCTGGCCCCTGCACCTGATCGCCGGCGCCGAGCGCTTCGCCGTCATAGACTGGCGTGTCGGTGGGCCCGCCATCGGCACTGAATATCATCGCGCGGCGCGCTTTGATGGCTGCCTCGGGCTTGCCACCCTTGGCCAGTAGTTGCGGCGGCAACAAGGCTGTCTTGCCATAAACGGTGGATTCAATGTTGACGATTTCAACCAGGCTGTCAGGTTCGTTGTACGTGAACAATTGCTTGTGCAGGTCATGAAACTTCTGTTTGATCGTCGGCAAGTTGGCGCTATTGGCCACGGTGTCGCCGATATCGACCGTGCACTCGTGGACCTGTCCCACGTAACGCATGTCCAAGCTGCGCTTGAATGCGATCAGGTCGCGTGTGATGCCTTCTGCGAGTAGGGCCGTGACGGCCTCGTTCTCCAGCGTTTTGAAGCGCTCTTCGAGTTTGTCCAGATTGGCGCGCTCGTCCAACCGCGTTGGCGTGGCCGCCATGTAGTTGTATTTCACGTCCGACAGGATCTGGCCGAATGCGCACAGTCCGGATGCCAGCTTGGGCACGAGCACAGTGCGACAGCCAATCTCCTGCGCCAGCGCCGTGATGTGCAGCCCGGTGGCACCGCCGGCGCCAATCAGGGCAAAGTCACGCGGGTCGTAGCCACGCTCGATCGAGACGCGCCGGATGCCATTGACCATGTTGTTGTTGACGATCTGAAACATGCCGTAAGCGGCCTTGGCCACGCCGATGCCCAGCGGTTCGGCAATGTGGCTGGTAATCGCCTGGCGCGAGGCCGCGGCATTGATCGGCAAGCGCCCGCCGAGCAGGTACTCCGGATTGAGGTAGCCCAGCGCCACATTGGCGTCGGTCACGGTGGGCAGCGTGCCCCCGCGCAGGTAACAGGCCGGACCGGGGGTGGCGCCGGCCGACTGCGGCCCCATGTTGAGAACACCCATCTGGTCGATCCAGGCGATCGAGCCACCGCCCGCACCGAGGGTCTCGACCTGGATCATCGGTGTGCCGACGCGATAGCGCAGGAAATCAATGTCCTTGTTAATGTTGGTTTTGCCGTCGTGCGTGAGCGTGATGTCGAAGGACGTGCCGCCCATGTCGATGGTGATGAAGTTCTTCAGACCCAGTGGCTGCGTCACATACGCGCCGGCCATCGGTGCCGAGGCCGGCCCCGAGTTGATAGCGTTGACCGCGCGCGAGATCATCACCGCGCGTGCGGCCATGCCGCCGTTGGACTGAAAGTAACGCACCGGAACCTTGATGCCGTTGTCACGGAAAAACTGGTCGATGCGGTCAACGTAGGCCTGCAGGACCGGGCCCAGATAGGCGTTGACGACAGCGGTCGAGGTGCGTGTGTACTCGCGCATTTGCGGAAAGACTTCAATGCCGACCGAGACGTAGACATCAGGCATCATCTGGCGCACGATTTCAGCGGCGCGGCGCTCGTGCGCCTCGTTGGCCACCGACCACAGGAAGGAGATGGCGACAGCCTTCACACCTTCGCGCTTGAACAACTCGCAGGCAGCGCGCACATCCTCTTCGTGCATCGGTGTGCGGATACTGCCGTCGGCCAGTACGCGCTCGCGCACCGGCACACGCAGGTGGCGGTCGACCAGTATCTTGGCTGGTGGGTATTCTGCGTCGTAGCGGTAGCCTTCTTCCTTGTGGCCCAGGCGTATTTCAAGCGAGTCCTCATGGCCTTCAGTGCAGATCAGGCCCGTCTTGACGCCCTTGTGCTGGATCAAGGCGTTCAGGCCCACGGTAGTGCCGTTCACGCAGAGTTCGGTTTCCGCCAGGATGTCGGTCATCGGACGGCCCAGTTTCTCTGCAATCTGGGCAAAACCGTCGGCAATGGCCAGCGTGCCGTCTTCCGGTGTTGATGTCGATTTGAACAAGTGCACATTGCCCTTGTCATCGGCCAGCACAAAGTCGGTAAAAGTGCCACCGGCATCTACGCCCAATCGGTAAGTCATGATGAGTTTCTCTTTCAAAAATGTGAGGGCTGGGAGCTTGCGCAATTCAGACGGAGGTCAGGCGTGGCCCGCAGGGCGTTCCGGTCCAGGTGTTGGCGTCCACTGCCACACCGTATTCGTCGGCTGCTGCCTGCTGCGAAACGTAGCCGTTGCGCACGTCATCAACCACGCGTTCGATTTCGCGCGCCAGCGGTTTGCCCCAGCCGCCGCCTCCAGGGTTGGTGGTGGCGACCCGGTCACCCGGCTTGATCGTCAGAATCGCGTTGCTGCGCATCACATCGACCACCTCAGCGCCGTGCTTGCGTTCGATGCGGCCCAGTTTCAGATCGGGACGGGCACTGTCGGCGCCATTGGCACCCAGGGCGCCGTAGTGGCGACCTTCGCCGAAAGTGATAGCGGTCATCTCGTGTGCCAGCGGCTCAACCTCCCAGACCGTGGCGCAACCGCCGCGGTGATAGCCGGCGCCGCCGCTGTCTTGCACCAGGCCGTAGCGGTGGATCTGGATCGGGTACGAGTACTCCATGATCTCGATGTCGCCCGAGCTTAAAGCGCCAAAGCAGCATTGCGGTCCGACTGCGTTCCAGCCATCGAGGTGCGGTGTGGCACCGGCGCCGCCAATCAGCGAGGCCAGAATCATGGTCACGTATTCTTCGTTGTTGCGCGTGTCGCGCCCGGCAATGTTGATGCCGCTGGAGTGACACCAGGAACCTACAGCACGCTCCGGGGCAGCCTTCTCCAACGCCAGACGCACGGCGTCGGCCAGTGTCTCCATCGGCGTTGTGGTGCAGTTCACGTGCGGCGCAGGTTCGGCTGCGTTGCACAACGTGCCCTTGGGTCCGAGGTCCAGGCTGACGCAGCGGTACAGGCCTTCGTTGTAGGGTGGCGCAACGCGGGCAAACATCATCAAGCCGAGGTAAACGCCAGAATAGGAATTGCCCTCGTAGGAATTGATGAAGTAAGGCACCTGCGGTGGGCTTTGAATCTTGATGTGGCAGTTGTCGCCCTGCACCGTGACAGTGGCCGTGATGGTGAGTTCGCCCAGGCCGTGGCCAGCGTCTTCGAGAACCGCGCTGGCCTCGTAGGTGCCGTCCTTAACGCTGCTGAAGAGGCCGCGCATGGTGCGGTCTGCCATGTTCAGGAGCTCATCAATGCAGGCCTGCACTTCCTCCACGCCATACTTGTCGAGCAGGGCGATCAGATTGCGTTCACCAATCGACACGGCACCGTATTGCGCGCGCAGGTCGCCTTCCCAGTCGCGCCGTGAGCGCACGTTGGACATCAGGAAGTTGATCACGTCATTGCGCGGTTTGCCAGCGGCCCAGAGTTTGACCGGCGGTATGCGCAGGCCTTCGGCGTAAATCTCTTTTGCGTCCGGGTTGTAGCCGGCCGGCACCGGCCCACCGATGTCGGAGACATGGCCCTTGCAGACGCTCCAGAACACCAGTTTGCCCTGATAGAACACCGGCTTGTACATGCAGCAGTCCAGAATGTGGCTGCCCATCATGACGGGGTCGTTGTGGTAGATCACATCGCCGTCTTCGATGTCGTCGCCAAAGTAGTTGGCCACAGCCTTCATGGCGGGCATCAGGCTGCCCAGGTGGATCGGAATATCCTGCCCCTGCAGAATCATTTCGGCGCGGTGATTGAACAGCGCATTGCTGTAGTCATGGGCGACATTGAAGACGCTGGAGCGCGCCGTCTTCTCCAGCGTTAGCGTCATTTCGCGTTGCGTCGTTTCCAGCGCACCGCGCACCACAGCCAGCGTGATCGGGTCGACTTTTTTCAGGTTCGCCATCAGTTTCTCCTCGGCGCGCCGCGAGCCAACAGCGTGCCATCCATGGGTCGTTTCAGTCAATTGAAACGAAGCTCTGTACAGGAGAAATTCTGGGGCTTGAGGGACTTTTTGCTTTGTCCCAGGATGCTCAATTTATTGCGTCTGCGTGCACCGCAGACCGGGGATTACCCTGATCGCGACCGGAGTCGTCGGGCTAGTGCCGGGGCTTGAGCAGCTCGCCGGGCGAGTGCTCGAAACGGCGTTTGAAAGCGTGATTGAATTGGCTTTGGTCGTTGAAGCCACAGGCATAGGCGATCTGCGAAATGGACGTGCCAGGCAGCGCTGTCACCAACTTTTCATGCGCGCGCTGCAGGCGCAGATCACGAATCCACTGGGCAACTGATTGCCCGGTTTCCGTGAACAACGTATGCAGGTAGCGCACCGATATGCCATGGCGCGCGGCCAGCAGTTCAGGTGTCAGATCCGGATCGCTCAGGTTCTCGCGCACATAGGCATCAATTCGCGCCAGGTGGGCGCTGCGCACGACGGAAACAGAGGACTGCAGCACCGAAGAATCTTCCCTCAGAGTGGTTCCGAGCAGTTCGATCAATTGGACACCCATCAGCGCCAGCGCGGCTTCGCTGGGCTGCTTGTCGCAGTGACGCGAGATCAGCTGCAGGTAGTCGCTAAAAAGAAGCCCCATGCCCTGGGTGGTATCGAAGTGTTGCGCACAGAAGCGACTGGTGTTGCCAACGCGCGCTTTGAGTGCACTCTCAGGCACCTTGATGACCCACATGTCGTTTTCGGCGCCGTGACTGAATTCATAGGGTTCGTCACTGTGTTCCAGAATGAACTGACCCGGTGCGCAACGTGTGGTGCGCCCGAGTTGCGAGAACTCAACCTCGCTGTGCAGCGGAACGGTCACAAGAATCTGAGGTGCATCAGCCTGACAATGCTGGCGCAGGCGCTGGTAGCGCAAGGCGCTGCACTCAAGTTTGGAGAGCGAGACCATGCCCAGTTCCCAAGCCGAAAGCGAGCCTTTGAAAAGTTGGTTGTTCCGAAAATCGAGTTGCAGGTTGAAGTAATTCTTGGCGATCACTTCCCGCCAGAAGCCATATTCATGGTGTTGCGGCACTTCTGTTGTTTGGTAGTGCTTGAACATCGCTAGTTGGTTTTAATTGGTGCAAAAAAATGGGTTGACTCGGGGCCGCCCATCATGCAGCAAAAATCATGCCCGAGGCAGCGGGTTTTCCCTAGCCGATCGCCTATTAATTACCGTCGCCTGCTGTGCCAGCGCAATGGCCAGCCTGGCGCGCGGACCTTAGCGCGCTTCAATCTCGATGAACACCACCTCCTGACTGCTCGGGTTGATGACGTTGTGCCGCACACCAATGGTGCGGGCATACGACTGCCCGGCGACAAGCGGCGCTGTGATATGTCCGTCGGGTGTTTCCAACAGCAGTTCACCGTTGGTTTGCGGGACGACGACATAGTTGTGTCCATGCGTGTGCCAGCCGGTTTCGGCGCCAGGCGCAAAGCGCCATTCGGTGACGATAAAGTGCTCATTCGACAATTGCTGCGTCGGGACAGCCTGCGGGCGATCGCTGGTAGTCATATCAGTTTTCCTGTATCGCGCCGAGCGCCGCATCGATGATGGCCAGGCCTTCATCGACGATAGCGTCGCTGGCGGTCAGTGGCACCAAAATACGGATGACGTTGCCGTAGGTGCCGCAGGACAGCAGGATCAGACCGCGCTTCGTGGCTTCGGCGCACAGGCGCTTGGTCGTGTCGGCATCGGGTTGCTGCAGGTCGCCGTTCTTGCACAGCTCAATCGCCACCATGGCACCGAGTCCACGCACATCGACGATGCAGCGGTTCTTCGTCGCCATGGCTTTGAGGCTGGCCATCAGGCGCACGCCCAACTTCCGGCTGCGCTCAAGCAGGTTTTCTTTCTCGAAGATGTCGAGCACGGCCAGACCCGCTGCGCACGACATCGGGCTGCCGGCGTAGGTGCCACCGAGTCCGCCCGCCGCCGGTGCATCCATAACTTCGGCGCGCCCGACGACAGCCGAGATCGGGAAACCGCCGGCCATCGATTTGGCCATGGTGATCAGGTCGGGTGCGATGCCGCTTTGCTCAATCGCAAACCAGCTGCCAGTGCGTCCGGCGCCGGTCTGGATTTCGTCGGCGATCATGACGATGCCGTGCTGGTCGCACAGCGCGCGCAGGCGCTGCAGGAACTGGGGTGGCGCGACGTTGAAGCCGCCTTCGCCCTGCACCGGCTCAACGATGATGGCCGCGACACGACTGGCTTCGACGTCATTCTTGAACAGCGACTCGACCGAGGCGATCGAATCATCGACGCTCACGCCGTGCAGCGCATCGGGGAAGCGCGCGTGGAAGATCTCGCCCGGGAACGGGCCAAAGCCGGTCTTGTAGGGCGCGACCTTGCCGGTCAGGCCCAGCGTCAGCAGGGTGCGCCCGTGGTAGCCGCTGGTGAAAGCGATGACGGCGCTGCGCTTGGTGTAGGAGCGCGCAATCTTGACGGCGTTCTCCACCGCTTCGGCGCCGGTGCTCAGGAACATGGTTTTCTTGGCAAAGTTACCCGGTGCCAGCGCGTTGATGCGCTCGGCCAGTTCAACGTAGGGCTCGTAGGCCAGCACCTGGAAGCAGGTGTGCGTGTAGAGGTCGAGCTGTGACTTGACGGCGGCAATGATGGCCGGATGGCGGTGCCCGGTATTTAGCACGGCGATGCCGCCGGCAAAATCGATGTAGCGCTTGCCCTCGACATCCCAAACCTCAGCGTTCTCTCCGCGGGCGATGAAGACTTCGTGGCTTTGGCCCACGCCGCGGGGGATGGCGGTCTGGCGGCGCGCCATCAGGGCGGCATTGTTGAGTTGCGGTTCGCGGTGCATATCACTCCAATATCAAATCAAGAATTTTTTGAACATACACAGCTTTAAATGCAAGCCAAGGCGGTGGCCATGGTGTTCCCATCGAGCGCGTAAATTGGTCAAGTCTCGTCGAGATTGGCGTCAAGTTCGCCTCAGCATCTTCCATCAACCTAACCTAAACACTGTGCACTAGGATTCTCCGAGTTGCGGAGATTGCGGTTTGTTCGCCGGTGTACAACTATTTGTGCCTGCGCGCATTGAACATGGGGGATTTCCCTAAAATCTTGCCAACACCGCACAGGACGTCAGCAACCGTACGTCGCTGACGTCAAAAAATCCCAACCATTCCAAAACAGACATTGACCTACTACCGCTCCTGGTCCAGGCCGTGTAAAAACAGTTTTAGTGCGGGTCACACGCAAGTCTGGCTCGGTAGATGAGCATGGAATCACTCACCAGGCGCATGAGCCGGTTGAAATTTTTGGAATCCGTAAGTTTGTGTTTTTGGGAAGATGGTG
>QYPX01000102.1 GCA_007280205.1 Comamonadaceae bacterium | reverse complement strand
CGCTGACGCTGCGCAAGCTGCTGGGTTGCGTCTGTGGCTTTGTCGGCGTCGCGCTGATCGTCGGTCTGGGGCCGGTCAAACTGTCGCCTGAGGTGATTCTGGCAGCGCTGGCCTGCATTGCTGCATCGGCGTGCTACGGCATCTCAACACCCCTGATGAAACGCGCCATTGGTCGCATGCAGCCGCTCGAAATCGCTGCCGGCATCCACGGCCTGTCCTTGCTCATACTGCTGCCCGGCGCGGTCTGGAGCTGGCCACAGGCGCAGTTCACGCCCGGCGCCCTGGCCGCAGTCGCCGTGATGGGGGTCGTGACCTCGGGCCTGGCCTACTGGCTGCACATCCGCATTCTGGTGCACGTCTCGCCGGTGGCCGCCATGAGTCCGACCTTTCTGATCCCGATCTTCGGCGTCACCTGGGGCCATCTGTTTCTGGGTGAACAACTCAGCAACGGGATCTATCTGGGCGGCGCCCTGGTGCTGCTGGCCAGCGCCTTGGTCACGGGTTTCAGCCCGTGGCAAAAATGGCTGGATGCAGTGGACGCCAAGCTCTGAACTCAGGTACCGTCACTGCGAGCGAAGCGTGGCAGTCCATGCCGGGATCGGCTGCAAAGGCGCCTTGACATCGCCGCACTGGGCACGCTGACGCAGCGCATGCTCCATCACCACCAGGGCCAGCATGGCCTCGGCAATCGGCGTGGCGCGAATACCGACGCAGGGGTCGTGCCGGCCTTTGGTGCTGACTTCGACCGACTGGCCAGAGACGTCAATCGATTCCCGTGGCGTCAGAATCGAACTGGTGGGCTTCACCACGATGGAGACTTCGAGATCCTGCCCGCTGCTGATGCCACCCAGCACACCGCCCGCGTTGTTGGTCCTGAAGCCCTGCGGCGAGAGCGAGTCGCCATGCGTGCTGCCACGCTGCGCCACACTGGCAAAACCGGCACCGATCTCGACGCCCTTGACGGCGTTGATGCCCATCATGGCGTAGGCAATATCAGCATCGAGCTTGTCAAACAGCGGCTCGCCCAGGCCGACCGGCACCTGACTGGCGCAGACGCGGATGCGGGCACCGCAGGAGTCGCCCGCCTTGCGCAAGGCCTCCAGATAGGCTTCGAGCGCCGACACGTCGGCGACCGGTGCAAAAAACGGGTTGTTGGGCACCAAGTCCCAGGATTCGAAGGGAATCACCAACTCACCCATCTGCGTCATGCAGCCGCGAAACACGGTGCCGTACTGCTGGGCCAACCATTTCTTGGCGACCGCGCCGGCCGCCACCGTCGGTGCCGTCAGGCGCGCGCTGGAGCGCCCGCCACCGCGTGGATCGCGAATGCCGTATTTCTGAAAATAGCTGTAATCAGCATGACCCGGTCTGAACGTCTGCGCAATGGCGGTGTAATCCTTGCTGCGCTGATCGGTGTTTTTGATCAGCAGGCAGATCGGCGTACCCGTCGTCTTGCCCTCGTAAACACCGCTCAATATTTCTACCGCATCGAGTTCATTGCGCTGCGTCACGAACTTCGAAGTTCCGGGACGCCGCCGGTCCAGATCGCCCTGGATGTCGGCTTCGCACAGGTCCATCCCTGGCGGGCAGCCGTCAATCACGCAGCCAATGGCCGGACCATGGGATTCACCAAAGTTGGTGACCGCGAACAAGTTTCCGAAGGTGTTACCGCTCATGGGGCCGGATTATCCCAGACCGCCAAATCAGTTATAAGTTTCGAGAAATCTGATGCGGCGTTTGACGATGCATCAAGGTGCAAGCAACTGGGCTAAGAATACGCTGCGCACCACCGAGGCTGCCAAATCGACATCGAACTTGGGCAGACCGGGCCGAAGCAGCGTGTCCATGTCCTGCCGAAAGGCCTGATTGCGCAATCGTTGGTCCAGCAAATGCCCCGCCTCCTCGCGCCCCATGACAATGCCTTCGTTGGCAAGGTACCACTCAAAAGCCCGCATCGCGCGTTTGCCATCCACAGCGTAGGCCGTGCCCCCGGCTTGGCTTTGACTCCACGCAAACCAGAGGTCGAAAAGGTCGCGACCTTGCTGGCGCTGCATCAGAGCGCGGGTCTTGGTGCCCAACATTTCATTGATGTCGTAGGAAGTAGCCATCGCGGTGACCAACTCCCCGTCGTCGTCCAGGCTCACAAAATTCACATGCACCAGCGGGTACAGCGCCTGATGCTCGTTCAAATTGACATCAACCTTGATGGTCTCAAACCGACTCAGTCCGACGGGTATGAATTTGAACTTGATGGAGAGAATTTTGGAGCGCTTGCTGGCATTGCGCAGTGCCAACCAGGCATCTTGAAAGACGGACGGTGCAGGCGCTCCAAGAATGGGCGTCAACACCCGCAATAGGTGCTTTTCAAGGCTGGCTGTATCCATCGGCTTGGTCAGCACCAGATCGATGTCTTCTGAATAACGTGCCGCCGGGGCAAGGTGTGCCTTGTGCAACACGGTGCCACCGCGCATGGCCATGTGTTCGCACAATACTTCGTCGCCAAAGATTGCAACAACCCCGCGCGAGAGGCGCAGATCTTGCTCGATCTGGCTGCGCTTGGGCCATGGCGCGTGTGCTTGCCAGGCGGTCAAATGAGTGTGTTGCATCAGGTGTTGGCGGGTTCTAGTGCATCGGGCACGTTCACCTTGAAGCAACTGTCCAGAATGAAGACACCTTGCTCATCAAACCCTGGCGTGAGGGGTATCCTGCGGGTGCGCCTGGTGCCAAGCCAGTCAGCCACCCGATTCGCCAGCAAGGCCTGCTCCATCCGAGACAACAGTACACCCAGCCTTTGGGCGGTTGGCGTTTCTTGGGTGGCATTCAGTGCAGCGGTTAACCCGTCTGCGGTCATGTCTGGCGCCAGGCTTTGCAGCACTTCGGTCACGCGGGCTATGCCACCAGCCACTTGCTGTCGGGACACCAAATCCAGCGCGGTGAGCTCAGGTGTACTGATTTTGAAGTGGCCATGGGGCGTTGCGTGCCAACGTGTGGGCTTCTCTGCAATGCGCGTGCTCTTGAGGAAAACCAGCCGGTGTCGGCCCACTTGCACTGGCCGCCGGGAACTGGATGTCATCACCTGCGTGACCATGACGGCTTGAGGTGACGCACCATAGACTTCTGCTGCGCTGAGCAAGCCGACGTAATAAGGTAAGCCCAGCGTTTTTGACAGATACGCATCCAGCCAGGTCTCCAGCGGCGGAGCGCCCGCCGACGCATCCTGCAGCGGAACAATCACCCAATGCATCGAACCACGCGAGGCCCGCACAATGCGCCCCTTGCGCTGTTGGCGATGTAGCGCTTGACGTAGCGCCTCGGCACTGACACCAGGTAAGGCTTGGGCAATGTCTGCCGTGCGCAGGTTCAGCTTGCCTCGGCGTTCAGCCGCATCCAGGAGATCAGTCAGGGGACTTTGCACGGAAATTTGTCCAAATTATTTGCAAAATGTATCAGTCAATGATACTTTATGCAACTTCATTGGCAATACGCTTGAGCCCTTTGCAATCGCAACGGCAGCCACCATCGGTGCCATCAGACGCTGACCCAAGCGTTTCAACCCAAGCTCACCACATTCAGCCTATCGCCAAACACCGATTGCGCCAATGGCACCAGATGCGGGTGGTGGCTCAAGAAAATAACCTGGGTCATCTCGGACAGCTTGGCCAAGGCCTCCAGCCCGGCCTTGGCACGGCCGTCGTCGTAGTTGATGAAAAGATCGTCGGCGATGAAGGGCAAGGGCACGGTCTGCTCTAGGTGCAACTCCAGCGCTGCCAGACGTAATGCCAGATAAAGTTGGTCGCGAGTGCCTTCACTCATGCCTTCGATGCCGACCAATTCTGCGTTGCCACGTTGCCCGGAAAGTTTCAGGGGCTCGCTTTCGTAATCGACCACCAACCGGTTGAACCCACCTTGGGTCAGCCCCTCGAACACTGCGCTGGCCCTGGTCAACATCGGGCCTTGTTTGCTTTCGCGAAAGCGCTCAATGGACCAGCGCAACAGCTTGGCCGCCGTGTAGACCTTGATGTAGCGCTCCACCGCGTTTGACATTCTGGCCAACGCCTCTTGCCGCTGCGACTCAGCCCGTGCCGCCTCATCCTGACCAGCGATTTTTCCAAGAGCGGTTTCGGCCGCATTCATTTCGCCAGACAAGCGGTTTTGCTGTGCCACCATTTCATCAGTCTGGAGTTTGATCTCTGGCAGTCGAATTGAAATCGTGTTGACATCGGTCGCCTCAAACGCAGCTTCAAGCGTTCGCCGGTCCAAACCATCGCCCGCTTGCAACAACTGTTTGACGGTTTGGTCTACTTCAGAGGTCACCGAGCGTAGGCGATCCGAGCGTTCAGTCGCGCACCGCAAGCCCTCGTTGTCCGTTGCGCCAGACAGCCGCAGCAGGGGTTCCAGACTGGCTTTCGCTTCGGCAATTCGGTGGCTGGCGGCAGTGGCCTGCGCTGTGGCTTTTCCCACTTCCGTTGTCAGGCGGCCAAGCTCTTGCGAAGCCGATACCTCCTGCTTCAAGCGCATGTCCAAGGCTATGGCAATCTGGACTGCTGCCTGCTGCGAAATTTCTGGCGCAATGTCTGCCGCCAGCGATTTGGCCGTTGCGGAAAATTCATTGAGGTCATGGCGCATCATGTCGATGCGGTTGACGCGAATGTCTCTTATCTTTTCAAGCTGCTGATACATGCGCTCAAACAAGGCAAGCGCGCCTTCAATGGCACCGATATTTACCTCCAGCGGCAGATGGGCCAGCGCAAGATTGTTTTGCAGGTCCAACTGCCAGTTGTCCAATGCCGCCTGTGCCTTCACAAGCCGATTGTTCAACTCGGGAGTCGCTGCCTCAGCGCGGATTTTTTGGGTTGCCAGCGTGCTGCGCCGCTCCTGCGCTCGGGTGGCAGAACTCACCATGTCATCGGCTAACAAAATCAACGCGGACAGCTTCAGATTCTGTGCTTCCGGTTGAACCGCCAGCCCGGCCTGCATCAACGCGGCACTGGCATGGGTAACACTCACCACAAAATCTTCTTGCGACGACTGTGCCTCCAGCAAGGCGTCAGCGGCGCCAAGAACCCGCTCGCGGGCCGAGCGCCAATCATTGACCCGCAGCAGCGGCATTCCGACCAAGCCGGCCACCTTGATACGTTCTTTCCAATTTTTATCAAAGCTGGCCAGGCCCTTCGTACTTTCCTGCAAACGAGAATCGAGCTCCAGCACTTGCTGCTGCAAACGCTGCAGCCGGTCGAGCCGCGACTGCAATTCGGTCTCTTCCTGTGCCCGGTCGTGCCGTTGGTCAGAAAGCGAATCGGCCTGGGCAACCTCCTTCTCATAACCACGAGCAGAGTCCTTCATGACGACCTTGCCTGACTTGATGGCTTGCCAGGTCAAATCACGGGAGCTGCGAACGTCCTGCACTTGCACCAGCGTCACCGGCTGGTGCACCGCCTTGTATTGCGATATATCGAGCTGTAGCAGTTCGACCTCGGCCTTGGTATCAGCCAAGCGGCCAGCGAGCGTCGAGACCGTCAACTCCAGGTCACCGCGTGTTTTGATCAGGGCATGGGTTTCGTCCTGCGTTGGTGGCAGCAGTTTGCGCAAATCGTCCGTACCAGGATTCCACTCCCCCAGCTCAAGCACCGCAGCTTGCCAGTCACGCTTGAGCCGATTGATTTGTGTCACGCCCCGCTTCTCCTGGGCGGCCACATCACCAAGCGACCTTGCCGACGCCAAGGCAGCGGTCAGCGTCACGGGGATGGCGCTGGCAGGCAAGGCCGCAATTTCAGCGTTGACGGCTTTGACTTCCTCTTCTCGCCTTCTGAGTGCTTCTTGAGCGGTCAAAAGCGCCTGAACGAGCGCTTCATGACGCCGGATGATGTTGTCGATAGTTGACCGCAGCAGGCTGCCCGGCAAACGTTGCACAAGCGCATCTTCGGCATCATCCGGCCATTCCAACTGCCTGGCAGACGCCTGAACGTCTTGCCACAAGACCTCGATCTCCGCCTCTCGTTTGGCAATGTCGCTTTCGAGGCTGCGCAACTGTTGGCGCGTGCCGGACAAAGCCTCGATGTCGGCACCACGGGCAAGAATGGACTCGGCCGGATGCAGCGCTGCCAACCTTTCTTGTAGCTCCGCCGCTTGTTTTTCAAAAAGAACAAGCGACTGGCTGGTAATGGCCACTTCGTGCTCGGCCTTGGCCAACTGCACAGCCGCATCTTCTGGCAGTGCGACCACCTCGCCAAGCTCAGCCAGCTGGCGCTCGGTCTCGGTGAGCGTGGTCAGCAACGGTGCGACGCGGCGCACCCGCTCCAACTCGATGCGCTCCTGCTCCAGCGCCTGATAGCGCGCCCGCGCTTGCCCAAGTTCATCACCAATCTGCTCTACCTTGGTACGGGCCTCCTGCCAGTCCTTGGTACGCACGGTCGCGTGCTTGAGTGCTGCCTCGGCCTGGTCGAGTTCAGCGCTGGCAATGTAATACTCCCGGTCACCCGATTTGCGCTTGGCCCACAGCTTGTCGGCTTCCGCTTCGAGTCGGTCGCGAATATCGCCCAGGCCGCCAACTCCGGCCGCCGCCTGAAACAGAATCTGGCCAACATCATTGGAAGCGTTCAGAATCTGCTGACCACCGGTGACCAGTCGCTCGTGATCAAGACCGAACATCTGGTCGAAAAATGTGCGATCAACTGGCCCCAGAAAGGGCGTCAACGCGCCGTCCGGCAATGGTGCACCGCTGGCAGTTTGCAGCGTCTTGGTGCGCGCCTTGGTGCGAACAAAATCGAGCTTGCTGTCGCCCTGCTCTATCAATGCGCCCAGGCGCATCTCGCTGTGCGGGTGAAGAAAGTTGTAGCGCGAGCGGGTTTCAATGCCAAACAGCAGGTCTTGTATGGCGCTGCGCAGCGTGGATTTGCCCGCCTCGTTCGGCCCCACAATCAAATGAAAATCTTTGGCGGCACCGGGCAAGGCAACAGATTTGTCGGTGAATTTGCCATAGCGCAAGAGGTCAAGACGGGTGATACGCATGGCGACCTCAGTTCGATTGGGCCAGATACGCCAGCAAGCCCGGCGTAACGGATTTAACAATGCCAGCAACATTGCCACTGCGGATCGCGTCCAACTCCGGCACAGCTTGAATCAGTTCAAACGGCGCCTTGTCCACCAGCGGGCGCAGGTCTTCCATCAAGGCTTGCAGCAGCGCCGCATCTTCAGGCGCCTGGTCCAGGAATCGCTGCATATCAGCAATGGCGTCCGAGCGAGCGGCGACATGTGTGGCATCCGTGCGGGGCTCCGTCTCGATGCGTACCTTTTCCACCCACAGGCGGTCAATGCCCAGGCCTGCCGCCTGGCCCAGAATTTCTTCGCGCAACTGCGACTCCAGTCCAAACAGCTCGCCGTGCGCCGCCGTTTTGCCCTTGATGCAAACGCGCACAGACAGATAGATTTTCTCTGGCGTCTGATTGACGAGTTGCTCAAAAGCGCGGCCTACCAACCGGACCACCTCTTGCAAGGTGTTCGCCTCGCTGGCATCCACATCCACCACATGCCAGCGCAGCGCGTCCACCAGCACGCGCTCTACCGACTGAATGCCCGATTCATCCGCCGTAACCAGGATGGCGCCACGCGCGCCGGTTTCGCGGATATGCCGGCCCTGCAGGTTGCCGGGGAACACCACCCACGGGTCCTTCTGCAAAATAGCATGCTCATGCACATGGCCCAGCGCCCAGTAGTGGTAGCCCTTGGCGCCGAGTTCTGCCAGCGTGCATGGTGCATAGTTGGCGTGCGCCGCATAGCCCGCCAATGCGGTATGTAACACACCGATATTGAGCCAACCAGCCACCGGTGCCGGATAGCCAGTGGCCAGGTTTTCCAGCGTGGCAGCTTCTTTATAACTGCGGCCATGCAGCGCCACTTTCAGATCGTTGATGAGAAAGGTATGGGCCTTGCGGGTGTCAAACTGGTGGACGTTGGCGGGCAGCGTCAGCTTCTTCGTCATCTCACTGTCGGCATCGTGATTGCCCAGCAGCAGATAGACCGGAATGCCGGCCTTGTTGAGGCGGCCCATTTCACGGCAGAAAAAGTGGCCCGTGTTGTAGTCTTTCCAGGTGCCGTCGTACAGGTCACCGGCAATGACCATGAAGTCCACAGCCTCCTCAATCGCCTCATCCACCAAGCGGGTGAAGGCATCGCGCGTGACCGTGCGCAGCAGGTCGGCCGGTGCATCTTTGTATGCAGCGAGGCCGGACAAGGGGCTGTCGAGGTGGATGTCGGCGGTGTGGATGAACTTCATTCGTGGGATCTTTCGCTTATGGGCTCGGTCAACGCCAGGTAGCCACGCCCAATGGCTGTGAGTCGATATTTTTGCAGGCGACTATTGGGCTTGTCTGGCAAGGTCATCTCGATCAATTCGAGTGTCAGCAAACGCTTGATTTGTTTGTGCAACTCGCCAGAAACTGACTTGTGCCCTAACAACTTGGCCAAATTTGCCTTGCCTGCCTCCGCCTTGCCAAGAAGAACCATGACCTTAGCCGCCAAATTTGACTCTAGCCGTGACTCTAGCCGTGACTCTAGCCGTTCTGGTGCTACTTGTTCGGTGCCATATGCGCTAGCAGCCCTCCCCCCGCCCAAAGCTTTCAAGTAAGCCGCAGAAAACGGAAACTCCAGCCACATATCATTGGGTTCATAGCGCAGCAGCGGCTCGGGCGCACCCGCCAGGCGGCAAGCCTCAAAAATCCGCTCCACCCCGCGCCCCCAGGCCTCAATCTCTCCGGCGCGGAAAAATGCGTTGGCAATCGCCGGGTTAAAGGGGCTCGACGCATGTTCGCCCAGCAACTTGGCCAAGGTCCAGCCCTCCGGCAACACGGCAGGGTTCCAGATTTTCAAATGGTCGTCATATACCCGAATCTGCACCGGTGCGCCTACCGCATAGTCGCGATGCACCAGCGCGTTGAGCAACGCCTCGCGCAGCGCCGCCTGCGGTACAGGAAAGGTCTCAATGCGTTGAAGCCCCTCGTAAGACACTTTGTAGGCAGCGAGGCCGGACAAGGGGCTGTCGAGGTGGATGTAGGCGGTGTGGATGAACTTCATTCGTCGGATCTCTCGCTTATGGGCTCGGTCAACGCCAGGTAGCCGTGACTCCAGCCGTTCTCGTGCTACTTGTGTGGTGCCATGTGCGCTGCCATGTGCGCTAAGACAAAGTCAAAGGAGTTTGAAATCAGCCAACAAGGTGATTTGGCCCTCACTACGGGCTTTGCTGTAGTAGCGTTCATCGGCCGTAATAAGTACCGCTCCGGGCGTATGCAGTGCCACCGCGTGGTACAGCGTGTCAAACAGATGATGCTGGTATCGCGTGGCCAAATCCAGCGCCGTGGCGTAGGTTTCAAGGTTAGCCAGCGTACGATGCCTGATTTCAAGCAGATCGATCAAGTCGTCTGGCGCATCGGTCGACTTGAGTCTGGCCAATACGGCAGCGACCTCCGCCACAAAATGGGGAGGCTGCACCAGGGGCAAAAAACCCCGCACCGACTGCTCTAACAAACGCAGAGCCAGGTCGGCTTGCTGTTCGTCCGTTCGACCATAGAGAAACCATTTGACGGCCACGCTGGCATCGACCACAGCAATCACGGACGGCCTTCTTCTCGTGCTGCGCGGAATTGTTCTTCGGTGAGGTGGGGCGCGCACTGCCTGCGCTCCAAGATGCGCTGGTAAGCCTCTTTGCTTCGTTGTTGACTGTGAGCGCGTTCCACCGCGTCGCGCATCAACTCGGCGATGACGGCGCTTTTGTTCTGACCTTCAAAAGTGGTGTTGAAGGCATTTTTGATGTCTTCAGGGACGCTGAAATTGACGGTGGGCATGGCGCATCCTTTGCTTTGTTGAAGATTTCAACAACATTGTGCTTGTTCGTTGTGAATTCGTCAAACCCGATTCGCGTGGCTTGTGTTTCATGACGAATTTGCAGGCCGGATAATGCGGACTTGTCCCGATACGCAAAAGGAAAACCATGTCTGGCTACTCTGACCCCGGTTTTGACACCCTGGCACTGCATGCCGGTGCCGCACCTGACCCGGCGACCGGTGCGCGCGCGGTGCCGATTCACCTCACCACGTCTTTCGTTTTCGAGTCGAGCGACCAGGCGGCGGCACTGTTTAATCTGGAGCGCGCCGGCCACGTTTACTCCCGCATCAGCAACCCGACCAACGCGGTGCTGGAGCAGCGCATCTCGGCGCTCGAAGGCGGCATAGGCGCCATCACCACCGCCAGCGGGCAGGCGGCACTGCACCTGAGCATTGCCACGCTGATGGGTGCCGGCTCGCACATCGTGGCATCCACCGCGCTGTACGGCGGCTCACAGAACTTGCTGCACTACACGCTGCGCCGCTTTGGCATTGAGACCACCTTCGTCAAGCCCGGCGACATAGCCGGCTGGCGCGCTGCCGTGCGGCCCAACACCAAACTCTTCTTTGGCGAAACCGTTGGCAACCCGGGGCTGGATGTGCTCGACATCGAAGCCGTCGCTGGCATCGCGCACGAGGCTGGCGTACCCCTGCTGGTGGACTCGACACTGACCTCGCCCTGGCTCATCAAGCCCTTTGAGCACGGTGCCGATCTGGTGTACCACTCGGCCACCAAATTCCTCAGCGGCCACGGCACGGTGATTGGCGGCCTGGTGGTGGACGGCGGCAGTTTTGACTGGGACAAGTCGGGCAAATTTCCGGAACTCACAGAACCCTACGAGGGCTTTCACAACATGGTGTTCAGTCAGGAGTCCACCGTTGGCGCCTTCCTGCTGCGGGCACGGCGCGAAGGCCTGCGCGACTTTGGCGCCTGCATGAGTCCGCATTCGGCCTGGCTGATTCTGCAGGGCATAGAAACCCTCTCGCTGCGCATGGAGCGCCACATGAGCAACACCCGCAAGGTGGTGGAATTCCTCTCGGGCAATGCCTTTGTGGCGCGTGTTGGCCATCCGCTGCTGGAGAGTCACCCCAGCCACGCACTGGCGCAGAAACTGCTGCCACGCGGCGCCGGTTCGGTCTTCAGCTTTGACTTGAAAGGCAGTCGTGAGCAGGGCAAGAAGTTTGTCGAGAGCCTCAAGGTCTTCAGCCACCTGGCCAATGTGGGCGACTGCCGCAGCCTGGTGATTCACCCGGCCAGCACGACGCATTTCCGCATGAGCGATGAGGCGCTGGCTGCCGGCGGTATCACGCAAGGCACGATACGCCTGTCGATCGGACTCGAAGACGCCGACGACCTGATCGACGACCTGAAACGTGCCCTCAAGACTGCCGAGAAAACTTGATTAGTTGTCATTGCGGGCCCAATTTGTCATTGCGGGCCCAATTTGTCATTGCGGGCTTGACCCGCAATCCAGTCATCCCCTACCACTGGATCCCGGATCAGAGCTTGCCCCGGGCTTGATCCGGGGTCCGGGATGACATAAAAGAAGTGGATGACATAAATGAAGTGCATGACATAAATAAAGTGGATGACATAAGAACGGGATGACAGACAAAGGAAACATGATGTATTTGCAAGTCCAAAACGCTAACACTTACTGCTACACCGGTGGCAAAACTTTTGACGCTGCCAAGCCGACCGTCATCTTCATCCACGGGGTACTAAACGACCACAGCGTCTGGATTCTGCAGACGCGCTACCTGGCGAATCACGGTTACAACGTGCTGGCCCTGGACCTGCCGGGCCATTGCCGCAGCGCCGGGGCACCACCGGCCAGTGTTGAAGAAGCGGCGGCCTTCATCGTCGCGCTGATGGATGCGGCGGGCGTTGAGAAAGCCGCGCTGGTCGGTCACAGCTTTGGCTCGCTGATTGCGCTTGAGGCGGCAGCGCGCGCGCCGCTGCGGGTCAGCCACCTGATCCTGGTCGGCACCGCCTACCCGATGAAAGTGTCGCCGCTGCTGCTGGAGAACTCGATCAGCCAACCGATGAAGGCGATCGACATGGTCAACACTTTTTCACACTCCACGCTGGCACCGCCGCCTTCCACGCTGGGGCCGGGTACCTGGCTTTACGGTGGCTCGCGCGCACTGATGAAGCGCGTACTGGCCAGCAACAGCAGCGTGAACGTTTTCCACACCGGCTTCAAGGCCTGCGACGACTACCGCAACGGCGAGGCGGCGATGGCGCAGGTGCAGGCGCCCACGCTGTTTGTGCTTGGGCGGCAGGACCAGATGACGCCGGCCAAGGCAGCGCAGTCGCTGGTCAGCAAAGCCATCAAGGGACGCGTTGCGCTGCTCGACGCCGGCCACGCGCTCATGACCGAAGCCCCCGACGGCCTGCTGTTTGCGATCCGCGATTTTCTGCAACAGTAACTTATTATTGACCTGTCCGAAATTCATGACACTGCCCCAACAGGAACGGATGCCGCATTGTCATTGCGGGCACCCTTGTCATTGCGGGCACCCTTGTCATTGCGGGCTCCCTTGTCATTGCGGGCAACGACCCGCAATCCAGTGTTCGCGTAGCACTGGATCCCGGATCAAGTCCGGGATGACAACTTCGGAGTCCGGGATGACAATTTCGGAGTCCGGCATGACAGTGTGTTCTTTTGTGCGCGTCATGGTTTATGGAAAGCTCAATAATTGAACACGATGAACAACACCATCCACATGCAACTCGACGCCAGGGCGATCGAGATCCTGAGCCGGGTCACCACCGCCACGCTGACGACCCTGCTGCTGAAAAAGGGCTTGCGCAATGTCTGGCTGCGCGGCACCCGGCCGCTGCGTGCTGGTCAGCCGCGTCTGGTCGGGCGCGCTTTCACGCTGCGCTTTGTGCCGGCGCGCGAGGATCTGGCCACACCCGAATCCTGGTCTTCCCCGATTTCAACCCGCGCCGCCATCGAAGACATGCCGCCAGGCTGCATCGCAGTGGTGGACGCCATGGGCGTTACGGATGCTGGCGTCTTTGGCGACATTCTGTGCACGCGCATGGTCAAGCGCGGTGTCGCCGCGCTGGTGACCGACGGCGTGGTGCGTGATGTCTCTGGCGTGCTGGGCAGCGGCTTGCCGGTCTGGTGCAATGGCGCAGCGGCGCCACCATCGGTAGCGGGCCTGACTTTTGTGGACTGGCAAGCGCCGATCGCCTGCGGCGGCGTGGCCGTCTTTCCGGGAGATGTGGTGGTGGTGGACGACGACGGGGCCGTGCTGATTCCGGCCGCCCTGCTGGACGACATCCTGAGCCTCGCCCCTGAGCAGGAACGGCTGGAGAACTGGATCATGCAGCAGGTCGAGCGGGGGGTGGCGCTACCGGGTCTGTACCCGCCCAACGCCGAAAACAAGGCGCGCTATCTGGCCGATACGGCCGGCAAGTAAGCCCGACTTAAAGCGCTTCACGCAGGCGCAGCGCCGTCCAGTCGCCGTTGTGCCACAGGTTTTCCGTGCTCTCCTGCCGGCCTAACAGCAGCGCCTGCAGCAAAGGCGCCAGCGGTGTGCTGTCAGGATCGGCCAGCAGGACATAGCGTGCCGCCTCATCAGCGCCCTGCTCCTGCAACAAGCCGATCCAGTCCAGCGTGCACAGTGCCTCCAGCACCGGCTCCAGTTGCAGACTATCAACACGCAGCATGGCTGACAGTGGCTCGATGGCCAGACCTTTGACCTGTTCCAGCCGGGCACGTTCAAGTTGCTGCAGGGCCTCCAGCGCCAGTTGAAACTGGAAGCCGGGCGTGCGACCGCGCAGTTCCCGCCCAGCCAGCAGGCTGGGCAGGTAGGCCGTGATCACCGCGCCGAGCAGCACGATCAGCCAGGCGGTGTAAATCCAGATCAGCAGAATCGGCACGGTGGCAAAAGCGCCATAGAGCACCGAGTAGGTTGGCACCTTGGCCAGGTACAGCGTCAGTAACTTCTTGGCCACTTCCAGAGCGGCCGACACGAACAGGCCACCAGCCCAGGCGTGCGCCCAGCGCACCCTGACATTGGGCACGTAGTAGTAGAGGGCTGCCATGCCACCGGCCAGCATGAAGAACTGCAGCAGGTCCAGCAGCAGCCCAACGCCGCCCGGCAACACCGAGACCACGCCCCGGGAAGCGGAAATTGCGTAGGAACTCATACTCAGACTGAAACCCAGCAACAGTGGCCCCAGCGTGAGACCCGCCCAGTAGATCAGAATCCGTTGACCGAAAGGGCGCGGCGTGCGCACACGCCAGATGTTGTTCAGGGTGTGGTCAATGGTCAGAATCAACGCCAGCGCGGTGACAAACAGCAGCGCCACCCCGGCACCGCCTAGCCTGGAGGAACGGCTGGCAAACTGGGCCAGGTAACTCATCACCTGGCGCGCGATGTTGTCCGGGATCAGGCTCT
>QYPX01000087.1 GCA_007280205.1 Comamonadaceae bacterium | reverse complement strand
CCCATTGCGGTCCTTCCGCCTCACTTACAACTGGAGTTAGTCAATGAAAATCTTCAAGAACCTGTCCATCCTTTTGGGTAGCGTTGTGTTGCTGGCGGCTTGCAGCAGTGCCCCGCCCACGCCGGTTGCGCCTACACCTCCACCCGTGGTTCAGGCTCCTGTGGTTGCACCTGCTCCCGCCAAGCCGGCATCGGCAAGTGCATCCAAGGTGCAGTCAGTCGTGATTCCGCCGTACCTTGATCCAAAGAGCGCCATCTCGACCAATCGCAGCGTCTACTTTGACTATGACATCTTTTCTGTGAAGCCCAATTTCATCCAAATGCTGGAACTGCATGGCAAATACCTGGCAGGCAATCCGAGGCTTTCGATCCGCGTTGAAGGCAATGCAGACGAGCGTGGCGGGTCGGAATACAACCTGGCGTTGGGCCAGAAGCGCGCCGATGCAGTGGTACGAGCTTTGAAGCTCTACGGGATCAAAGATTCTCAAGTTGAGGCCGTCAGTTGGGGCAAGGAGAAGCCCAAGGCACAGGGGCATGATGAGGCCGCTTGGGCGCAAAATCGCCGTGTCGATCTGGTTTATCCAAACAAGTAGCGTGATTCCCTGAACTCGAGACCAGGGTTTGCAAAGTGAGCGAGCTTGGGGCCCTTCGGGGCTCCCTTTTTTTACCGAACCGCAACCTGATACCACTCGATCAACATCACTTCATTCTTCGATGACAATACCCAACATGGTCCAAGATGCGACTCCCTCGGTAGAAGCAGTAACACCCGCCAAGGTGTTACGCCGATTTCGAGTTGTTTTCAACGCAGTACGAAGCCACTTCCGGCAAATGGAGAAGCAAGTGGGTCTGGGTGGCGCCCAAGTTTGGGCACTCAGCATCATCGAGCAGAACCCCGGCATTGGCGTGGGAGGGATCGCCTCCCAGATGCAAATTCATCAATCCACAGCCAGCAATCTGATCAAGACTCTCCTGGCAAAGGAGTTGATAATGACGGCCAAGGCCAAGAGCGACAAGCGCAATCTGCATCTGGCCATCTTGCCCGACGGGCAAAGGCTTTTGGCCAATGTCTCCGGGCCATTTGAAGGCGTGTTGCCCGATGCGCTTGGTAACTTGGGTACCGATACGCTGACACGTCTGGATCAGGACCTTGATGAGTTGATCCACCTTCTCAAAGCCGATGAAACGGCGGCAGATACGCCTTTGGCTGAAATCTAGACCAGTCTATTTTTCTCGGGGTCGCGCCGTGAGACGTATCAAAAGCGGTGTCTGCCTATTCAAGACAAAGGAAAATCCTGCTGCTGCCATGCCCCGCCGCACGCCAATTTCTCGTCCACGTTGATGGCAAGCTCAGAGAGCACTTCGAGGCTTTCGTCGCGCAGAAGTCCGGGCGATTGTTTCTCATACAGAAGGGCGTCGCGTCGAACCAGCAAATCCCAAATCTCATTTTGGAAAAGCCGGACAACGCATTCGATCACAGCATCGACGTCTTCATTGCCAGTTGCTAGAGTCATTTGCTCCAACAGCAATGCGGTGTTTGACGCCGAAAGCATCAAGTCGCCGGTCACCCAGCTGTTGACAGTAAAAAGAGAGATTGGGATGCCCTTGGCATCGAGTCCGATCGTGATCAAGTGCCGCGTGCTGACCTGCCGGTTTGGATCATCCGCAAGACTGGCAAATTCAATCTCATGTGCTGATCGCAGCCGACGCGACCACAGCTTTCGCCGTGCGAAGAGATGGATGTGACCATGCTCGGCGGCACCTGGCCGATCTTCTGGCGAATGCGAGTGGTAGAACCACTGAAACCCGCTCCCTTGGTCGATCGCATCGTCCTCAGGGTAATGTCGCCATTGGCGCGGCAGCTCGCCGCCAAGGAGCTGCCCCAAAAGATGCTCGCCACGCCGGGCCAAGCCGTCGTAGATTCCAAGCAGACGCAGACTGGCGACTTGCGCCGCCCCCTTTGCTGGCGGTGATCGCCAGTTGCGGCTCACCCCCGTTAGTTCTTGGGCGCGCACTTGGGGGCACATTTTGGAGCGCACTTTGGACCGCATTTCGGAGCACATTTGGGCGCACACTTCTTCGCTGCGCACTTCTTGGCAGCACATTTGGACTTGGCGCCACATTTGCTTGCACATTTCGCCTTGCACTTTGAGCCGCACTTGGCCATGCCTTGCTTAGGCTGACACTTCATGGGGTCTTTTGTGTCCTGAGCGGCGGCAGGCAATGCAAGCGTTGCAGCCGTCAAAGCGATGAGCGAGGCCATTTTCAAAGATGTGTTCATTGGGTTTTCCTGGATAGTTGGGTTGATGGGACGTTGTGAGGCGATTCCTCGGAGACTAAGAGCGGCTTGATCGGCAATCGGGTTCGCATCTTCAAAAATAAATATTTACGATCCCGCGAACCGTTTTGGAGGATCGCCGCCTCTTAGTGCGGACTCAACATAAAGGGATCACCGTGCCCCAACCCATCTTTGCCTTGCTCAGCGCGTTGATCGCCGCTCTTGCCCTTTCCACGTCTCCTGCTTTCGCCGCTGGTGACGCCAGCGCCCCAACCACCCGTCCGGCAGGCTACAAGCCGATTGCCGGAGACGCCAAGTTCGGCGAGAAACTTTTCACCGACACCAAGCTGTCCACCAATGGCATGGCCTGCGCCAGTTGCCACGCCAACCACGGGTCCTACTCGAACAGTTTCGCCAAACACTATCCCCACACCGTTACCATGGCCAAGGAACAATTGGGGCAACAGTCGGTCTATCTGGATGAGATGATCCAAGGCTGCATGGTCATGCCGATGGCCGCCAAGCCATTGCCTTGGAACTCAAAGGAGCTCGCCGGGCTCGTGGCCTACCTCCAAATTCAGCAAAAATCTTTCAAGCCATCCCGCTAACCTCTTCCCACCTCCCACTTCACTAACCACTTTCTGGAGCCTTTACATGAACCTCGCAAAAACAAGCACCCTTCTCGCCCTCTCCTCGTTGATGTCTTTGGCGATGGCCGGAGAAATCAAGCCTTTTAACCAAAAGGACTTTGACTCCATGACCGCCTCAGGCAAAGCCGTCGTTCTGGACATCAGCGCCACCTGGTGCCCGACCTGCAAGGCGCAAAAGCCCATCATCGACGGCCTCATGAAGCAGCCAGCCTACAAGGACGTGACCCTGATGACGATCGACTTCGACGCCAACAAGGCGGAGCTCAAGACATTCAAGGTCGGCATGCAAAGCACACTGGTGGCCTTCAAGGGCGCGAAGGAAGTCGGACGTTCGGTCGGTGACACCAGTCCTGGCGGCATTGAAGGGCTGATCAAGAAGACGCTCAACTGATGGAGTTCGGACTCGGCTCCTACGGTTTCGGCTTGCTGGCGGGGCTGCTCTCGACACTCTCGCCGTGCGTGCTCCCCATCATTCCGATTCTTCTGGGATCGGCGGTCAACGCCCATCCCCGGGCGCCCCTGGCATTGGCCGGGGGCCTTGCCATTTCCTACGCCTTGATCGGCACGAGCCTCGCGTGGGCAGGTTCATCGCTGGGCCTTGACACCTCGATTTTTCGCAATGTTGGGGCGGTTATCCTCGGCTTGCTCGGACTCGTCCTGATGTCGGCAAGCTTGCAGCAACGCTTCGCTCTAGCCACCTCCGGCATCGGGGACGCCGGCAACAATCTGATTTCGCGCATGAAGCTCGACGGACTTGGGGGTCAATTCGCCATTGGCCTCGTGCTGGGCGTCGTGTGGAGCCCCTGCGTCGGGCCAACCCTGGGAGCGGCAGTGGTGCTCGCCAGTCAAGGATCGCAGCTGCCGCAAGTGGCTCTGCTGATGGGTGTCTTTGGCATTGGTGCGGCGCTGCCAGTCGTTGCACTCGCCTATGTCAGTCGCAGCGCCATGATGAAGATGCGCGGCAAGCTCATGCAAGCGGGCAAGACCGGCAAGATGCTGCTGGGCATTATCATGATCGCTCTGGCCGCCATGATTCTCACAGGAGCCGACAAGTCCGTCGAATCGTGGCTGGTGGATCACTCGCCTTCCTGGTTAACGACGCTGACCACCCGGTTCTAAACTCGCGTAACGTGAGGATTTCATATGAGATTTAAAGCCATTGCGTTTGACACCGGAGGCACAGTCCTTGATTGGCATTCGGGGATCAAGGACGCTTTTACCACCATCGGAACAACCCATGGCGTGCAGAGGGACTGGGCAACGATCACCAATCAATATCGGCGCCTTGCCATGAAGGGCATCGTCGGGCAAGTGCAACCCAGCTTCAACATGGACGATGTTCACTTTGGCGTGTTGGACGAGGTCTTCAAGTCCAACGGATTAATCATGTTTTCGGAAGAGGATCGCAAGAAGATCGCGGGAACCTGGCACACGCTCTCGGCTTGGGGCGACTTCGCTCCTTCTCTGCGTGAGATCAGGGAGTTTTGTCCGGTTGTATCCTTCACCATGCTGCCGCTGTCGCTGGTGGTGGACGTGTCGCGGCTCAACGGCATGAGCTGGGACGCCGTGATTTCCTGCGAGGCCATTGGGTTTTACAAACCCGATCCCCGCGCCTACCAGCAAGCATCGAAGTGGCTGGCGCTGGAGCCACCCGACATCCTGATGGTCGCCTGCCACAACTTCGACCTCAACGCTGCCAGAGCTTGCGGCTACAAAACCGCTTTCGTTCGCAGGCCGCTGGAGTGGGGTGCAGAGGGGCCGCCTGACCCCACACCGCACAGCGACTGTGATTTTGTCTTCGACAGTTTTGAAGAGCTCGCAAAGTCCATCCGCGAATTGGCGGAAATTTAGTGCTCGCTCAATCCTGACCATGTTTATTTCATTTCCTGCGAACCGTTTTGCACCGTTGCCCCCTCTTAGTGTCTGAGGGCTGTCCTCACAAACCAAGGCATCAAAGGAAATCAACATGTTCTACGTCAAAAATCTCCCCAACTGGGAACGGGTTCTTCGGGTTGTCATGGGCCTGATGGCCTTAGCCTTCGCCGCCCTGAATTGGGGCGGCTCGCCTCTGGCCATCGGTGCGGGCGCCATGGGCGCCATTCTGTCCATGACGGGCCTGTTTGGTTTTTGCCCCATGTGCGCGATGGTGGGCAGAAAGCTCGACAAAGGAGCCTGAGCCATGGCGACCAGCGGGATTGAACGGGAAAGTCTGATTTGCGCCGCGCAAACGGGCGATCCCGCCGCCATCGGGCGCTTGCTGGCGGTTTGCCAATCTGACGCCCGCAGATACGCCCGCAGGCATTGCCAGGTCAGCGACGTGGACGACGCCGTCCAGGAGTCGCTCCTGGTGATCTCCCGCAAGGTTCACGGGCTCAAGGCCGCCGCCGCTTTTTCGTCCTGGCTTTTCACCGTCATCAAGCGCGAATGCCGCAAGCTGGAGCGGGCCATGTTCCGCCACGAGCCGCTCGATGAAGATCTGGCCGAGCACCAGATAGCCAGCAAAAGCGACAACGACCTGCGCATCGACCTGGCCGCTGCGCTTGAATCGCTGCCCGCGCACTATCTCGAAGTGGTG
>QYPX01000273.1 GCA_007280205.1 Comamonadaceae bacterium | reverse complement strand
GGCGCATCGTCAAGAACGATGGACGAAAGCAGTTCATGCGCAAATGGGGCATGACCTCGTCCCTGTTTGATCGCTTCTATCTTCGTCGCGGCCAGCCTGCCAGTCAGCTCTGTTTGACAGAACCGGAAGAAAGCATGGAGTTCCGGCGCAAACGCCTTTTCAGCAGAATCAAGGCCTGGCTGGCTTAAGCGCTCTGTTGCGCATCAGGCGCAGAAAAACCCATGCGGTAGAGCTGTGCATAAGCTCCCTGTGCGGCCAGCAACTGGGCATGGCTGCCAGATTCCAGAATCCGGCCCTTGTCCATCACGATGATGCGATTGGCGTGCTGGATGGTCGATAGTCGATGCGCTATCACCAGTGTGGTTCGCCCTTGCATCAGGCGCTGCAGGGCGTCCTGAATTGCACGCTCCGACTCGGCGTCCAGGGCCGAGGTGGCTTCGTCAAGAATCAGAACCGGCGCGTCCTTGTAGAGCGCTCTGGCGATGGCCAGGCGCTGGCGTTGTCCACCCGAGAGTTGCATGGCGTTGTGACCGACCAGCGTGTCGATGCCAAGCGGGAGCTCTGCCATCAGGTCGGTCAGGTTGGCGGCCTGCAGGCATTCCAGAACACGCTGGCGGTCCATCTCCTGCCCCAGCGCGACGTTGACGGCAACGCTGTCATTGAGCATCAGAACATGCTGACTGACCAGCGCAAACTGGGTGCGCAGCGAAACCAGATTCCAGTCCTGCAGGGCATGGCCATCGAGCTCGATGCTGCCCGAACTCAACTCGATAAAGCGCGGCAGCAGACTGGCCAGCGTCGTCTTGCCCGATCCCGAGGCGCCTGCCAGCGCCACAATCTCGCCCGGTTGTACCTCCAGACTGAACTGGTCGAGGGCGGGTGTCGTGCTCTCAGGGTATCTGACGCTGGCCTGATCGAAACGCAGGTGGCCCTGTGCCTTGGCTTTGGAAAAGCTGCCGCCGGTCTCGCTGGCGGTCAGGCTGATCAGGTCCAGTCCGCGCTCCATCGCTGCCAAGCCGCGCGTGATCGGGTTGGCCAGTTCGGACAGATGCTTGATCGGCGCCAGCAGCATCAGCATGGCGCTGACAAAAGCGGCGAAACTGCCGACAGAAATGCCCTGCCCCGCGCTTTGCGCCAGTGCCACCGAAATCACGGCAGACAAGGCGAAGGCGGCGAGCATCTGGGTCAAGGGCGTCATGGCGGCCGACGCAGTGGTGGACTTCATCGACAGTCGCTGCAGCGAAGCCCCCAGCAGGTGAAAGCGTCTGGCCTGCGATGCCTGCGCCGCCTGCAGGCGCACATCGCGATGAGCCAGCACATTTTCCTCAACCACGTAGGCCAGGGCATCGGTCGCTTCCTGGCTGTCTTTGGTCAGCCGGTACAAGCGCCTGGAAAGTGTGCGCATGACGAACGCCACCGCCGGAAAGAGGACCGTGACAATCAGTGTCAGCTTCCAGTTCTCGTACAGCAGGTAGGCGACCAGCGCCAGCAAGGTCAGACTGTCGCGCAACAGCGTGGTCAGTGAGTTGACCAGCAGCACCGAGCCGGTCTGAACCTCATAGACGAGCGTGTTGGCCAGGGCACTGGACGATTGCTGCTGAAACAGGGTGAGTCTGGCATCCAGCAGTTTGTCAAACATGGCACTGCGCATCAGCAGCAGGCCGCGGTTGGTGACCTTGGCAAGTGCCAGTTGCGCCAGGAAGCTGGCGAGCCCGCGCACGCCGAAAAGCAGGATAAGGACCACCGGCACCATCCAGATTTCGAGTGCGCCCTGCTGGAAGCCCTTGTCCAGCAGGGGCTTGAGCAGGTAGGGAATCATGGGCTCGGTCAGCGACAGGACCATTGTCGCGCCCAGCACCAGCAGCCAGGCCGCGTAGGGCTTGCCGAAATAGGGCAGCAAGCGAGCCAGTCTGCGGACCAGTTGGGTTGGCGATTTGGGTGTCGTGGTAGACATGTTGGTGAACGCTCAGGCGACCAAAGGAATGGCTGAAGGGCGCACTGCAACTGGCAAACCAAGCGCCAGCAGCAGACCCAGCGTGATGCAGAAGAAGTCCCCAATCATGGCGTCGTGCAGTGCGCAATTGAACAGGCACGCCACCAGCAGCGCCAGCAGCACCGACTGCAACGCGCGGCGCTCTGGCGCAGCCAGCTTTTGACTGTCCCGGTACAGCGCCACGAAGAGGGCACACAACAACAGGATTCCGGGCAGACCCATTTCTACACCCCAGAGCAGGTATTCCTGATGCGGATTGTGGTGCTCGGCGCTGGCGCGGTTGATCGGCATTTCAGCTGCGTGATTCTCCTCCTGGCGTTTGAATTCCCGATTCCAGCTACCCACGCCCGTACCAACCAAGGGGCTTTCTGCGATTGACTGCAGCGAGCGTTGCCAGAGCTCAAGACGCACGTCCGTTGACAGCGTGTGTTTGCTGCCTGGTTGGGCGGGCTGCATGCTGCTGCCCACTTCCCTGAAGCGCTCACCCATCCTGCTTGAACCGGCCGCAATCGCCACCAGAAGCAGCAGGCCGATGAGCATGACTCTCAGGTGCAGTCGCCGCGGAAATTCCCAGACCATGGCCAGCAGGACCAGCGCGATGGCTACCAGGTGACCGGTGCGGCCCTGAAAAATGAAAAAGACGCAGACCAGGGCCAGCGCAGCGACCAGCAGCGCCAGGGCGGTGCGGTAGCGCGTCGGTGCCAGGCTGCGCAGGTGCCAACAGACGGCGGCCAGCACGGCGCTCATGATCGACTGATCAAGATAACTGGAAAAAACGGCAAACGAGCAGGTGTCGCAAATCCCCGCCTCCTTCGACATGACCCAGGGCAGTGGTACGCCGGCATACAAGAGCCAACTGCTTCCAAGCAGAAAGATCTGACCGCCGACAAAGAATCCCATGGCGATGAGGGCATCGCGCCGTGAGCGCACCAGAATCAGCATGACCGGAATCAGGATCAGACGGGCGTGTTTGGCAAGGGCGGTCAGAACTTCCTCGCTTGAGCCGGCGCTCCACAAAGCACTCAGAGTGAGCAGCAGCAGCGCCAGCAGAATCGTGGGGGTGACGCTGGCAAGTGAAAGTTCAGCGCGCATGGCTGGTCGCAACCAGCCATGCAGCAGAACCACCGTCGTTCCCAGCAGCGCCAGCAACTTGGCCAGGCTGATGATGGCAATCGGCAAGGCGAGCGCCACCGCGGCAAAACAGATAAGGTAAAGGCGAACGCTGGAAAACGACCGGAGCATGAACGTGGGTTGCGATAGAGTCAGTGGGATACGCCAGGGCCGCCTATTATCAACGCTGCCCCGGCGCCTGCCGCACCGGTTCGGTTCGGCTATGCTCTGCCCTGGCCATGAAATCCTGAAAACTTCCACTTGACACAACTCAGCGTCATCATCATCACCTTCAATGAGGCTGCCAACATAGAGGCTTGCCTGCAGACGGTATCTTTTGCCGACGAAGTGATCGTACTGGATGGCGCAAGCAGCGACGGCACCGCCGATCTTGCGCGCGCTTTTGGCGCCAGCGTCCATGTTTCGCAGCATTGGCCGGGGTTTGGCAGGCAGAAAAACAAGGCACTTGACCTTGCGCGTTGTCCATGGGTACTGTCACTTGACGCCGATGAGCGGGTGTCGCCCGAACTCGCGCAACAGATCCAGCGCGTGCTGCTCGACGGTGTTGCCGACGCCTATGAAATCCCCCGATTGACACAGTTTTGCGGCCAATGGATACGCCATTGCGGCTGGACCCCCGACCATGTACTGCGGCTGTTCAAACGCGACCGGGCGCGCTTCAGCGATGATTTGGTTCATGAGCGTGTCCTGCTGCAGACGGGTGCGCCAGCGCGCTTGACTGCGCCGCTGCTGCATTTCAGTTATCCAACACCAGCGCACTATTGGCGCAAGCTCGAACAGTACAGCCAGGCTTGGGCAGAGCAGCGCCATGCCCGTGGTCAAAAGTGCTCGATGCTGCGGGCCGCACTGGCCGGGGTGGTAGCATTCCTGCGCAGCTATGTTTTTCGCCGGGGCTTTCTCGATGGTGCCATGGGGTTTGCGGTGTGTGCCATGCAGGCCCAGGCCGCGTTCGGAAAATATTTTGCCTTGTATTGTTTAAATCACAAAAATGATGTATCGCCCAATCCACCGTCTGTTTGATGCGTTTCGCGTCTTGTTGACAGGAACTCTTCTGATCATCGCCAGTTCGGCCCAGGCACAGTTTCGGGTCGACGTTTCCGGCATTGGACTCAACCAGTTGCCGATTGCGGTAGCCGCCTTTCGCGGCGAAGACGCTTCGCTGCAGAAAATTGCCGCCATCGTGCAGGCCGATCTTGAGCGCAGCGGACAGTTTCGCGCGGTGGAGGCGAGCGGCGTTGTCCTGGATGAGTTGAGCCGGCCGGACGCGCCGCTGTGGCGGCAAAAGGGGGCGGATTCGCTGGTGCTCGGTAGCGTGACGCGCCTGGTCGATGGTCGTTATGACGTCAGGTTCAGGTTGTGGGATGTCGTCCGGGCGCAGGATCTTGGCGGCCAGAGTTACGCCGTCACGCCGTCTGACCTGCGTCTGGCTGCGCACCGGATTGCCGACTTCGTTTACGAAAAACTGACCGGTGACAAAGGTGCTTTTTCGACCCGCATAGCCTACGTCACGAAGCTGCCCCAGCGCTACCAGTTGTGGGTGGCCGACGCCGATGGCGAAAACGCCCAGTCCGCTCTGTCGAGCCCGGAGCCCATTATTTCGCCCGCCTGGTCGCCCAACGGCAGTCAACTGGCCTATGTGTCGTTTGAGTCGCGCAAGCCCGTGGTCTACACCCATGATGTGGGCAGTGGCAAGCGGCGTCTGATCGCCAACTTCAGAGGGTCCAACAGCGCCCCCGCCTGGTCGCCTGATGGCAGCACGCTGGCGGTGACGCTCAGTCGCGGCGGTGGTTCGCAGTTGTACGCCATCGCGGCAAGCGGCGGTGAGCCGCGGCGCCTGGCCGAATCCGGCAGCATAGATACGGAGCCCGCCTACAGTCCGGACGGTAAACATATTTATTTTGTCAGTGATCGGGGCGGCGCGCCCCAGATTTACCGGATGCCAGCGCTCGGTGGAGGCGCCGAACGTGTGTCTTTCACCGGCAGTTACAACATTTCTCCGGCCGTCAGTCCGGATGGTCGCTGGCTGGCCTATATTTCGCGGGTCAGTGGCGTATTCAAATTGCATGTGATGGACCTCGCCAGCGGCGCCGTGAGCGCGCTGACCGACAGCGCGGCCGACGAGAGCCCGAGCTTCGCCCCCAATAGCCGATTGATTGTTTACGCCACCCAGCAACAGGGGCGTGAAGTCCTGATGACAAGCACACTGGACGGTAAGATCAAGGCCCGGCTGACAGGGCAAAACGGCAATATCAGGGAACCGGATTGGGGTCCGTTTCAGAAATAATTCATTCATTAAGGGGTAACTAGATGAAACGATGGTTCTTGGTTTTTTTTGCGACGGCGCTGCTGGCCGCTTGTGGCTCTTCGGTGAATCTCGATAACGTGCCGGTGGAGGACAAGTCTGGAACGCCCGTCTCATCAGAAGCTGGCAGCGGTACCGGCAGTGCGGTTGAAAAGCGGGGCGTCACTCCGGTTGATATTGAAAAGTCAGGTTCGCAGGGCGCCGTACCGGCTGGTCCGAGGATCGTCTATTTCGATCTGGACAGCTTCGTCATCAAACCGGAATTCCAGACCCTGATTGAGACCCACGCACGCTTTATCAAGGCCGACAAGGCCCGCAAAGTGGCCATCGAGGGGCATACCGACGAACGTGGTGGCCGTGAGTACAACCTGGCGCTCGGGCAAAAGCGTGCAGAGGCAGTGCGATCGGCACTGGGCCTGCTCGGCGCCCCTGACAGTCAACTCGAAGCGGTGAGTTTTGGCAAGGAAAAACCGGCCGTTCCCGGCAATGACGAAGCGGCCATGGCGAAAAACCGCCGCGCTGAAATCAGCTACCGCTAGGCCAGCCAGCCATGGGCGCAATCACCTTGTGGGGCCGCACTGCCGGCCTGCTCCTGCTGTGCTGCTGGAGCGCGACGGCGGGCGCCGGACTGTTTGACGACGAAGAGGCACGCAAGGCGATACTTGATCTGCGCCAGCGTGTGGATGCGGTTCGACTCGTTGCCGAGCAGGGTAACAGTCGTGCCAGGGAGGCGGGTGAGGAAAACGCAGCACTGCGGCGCAGCTTGCTTGAGTTGCAAAGCCAGATAGAAACACTGCGCGCCGAGACGGCAACACTCCGAGGCTTGAATGAACAACTGGCGCGTGATCTGGCCGAGTTGCAGCGCAAGCAGAAAGACATCACGCAGGGTGTGAACGACAGACTGCGTCAGTTTGAGCCGGTCAAGGTCGCGCTGGACGGTCGTGAATTCATGGCCGACCCGGCAGAAAAGCGCGATTTCGAAGCGGCGTTGGCGGTCTTTCGTAAAGGTGAATTCGCCGCAGCGCAACCGGCTTTCCTTGACTTCTTGAGGCGTTATGCCCAGAGCGGCTACACACCGGCAGCACTGTTCTGGCTGGGTAACGCGCAGTACGCGACACGTGACTACAAAGAAGCGATGATCAACTTTCGCGCGCTGGTGGCCAGGGAACCTGATCATCTGCGCAGCCCGGAAGCGGTCTTGTCGATCGCCAATTGCCAGGTTGAACTCAAGGATACGCGCGCTGCGCGCAAGACACTGGAAGATCTGATCAAGGCCTATCCACAGTCCGAAGCCGCGGTTGCGGCAAAGGACAGGCTGACGCGCCTCAAGTAGCGTCCAAGCCAGCGTGCCGACAGATCGACGTTTTTCCGCCCTCGCGCGCTTGTACGGCGTCGACGGGGCCGAGCAGATTGGCCATGCTCATGTGGCCGTGGTCGGCATCGGCGGCGTGGGTTCCTGGGCCGCAGAGGCGCTGGCGCGCAGCGGCGTTGGGCGCTTGACGCTGATCGATCTGGACCATGTGGCCGAGTCCAACATCAACCGTCAGATTCACGCGCTTCTGGCAACCGTCGGCCAGGCCAAGGTATTGGCGATGCGTGACCGGATTCACTCGTTCAACCCGGACTGCGAGGTCAGTTGCGTAGAGGAATTCGTCGAACCCGACAATTGGCCCGCACTGATACCGGTCGGCGTCACTGCGGTGATTGACGCCTGCGACCAGGTGCGCGCCAAGACGGCGATGGCGGCCTGGGCACGGGCTGGCACAAGCCTTTTCATTGCTGTCGGTGCGGCCGGTGGCAAGCGGAACGCCCATCTGGTAGACATCGACGACTTGTCCCAAAGCACGCACGATCCCTTGCTGGCGCAACTGCGCCATCGCCTGCGCAAGGAGCATGGCGCACCGGCGGCGGGCAAGAAGATCGGCATTGCCTGCGTTTTCAGCCGCGAAAGCGTCCAGCAACCGGATGCCTCCTGCGAAGTAGCGGGCGATGGAACGCTCAATTGCCATGGTTACGGCTCGGTGGTTAGCGTGACCGCCACCTTCGGCCAGTGTGCGGCGGGCTGGATTCTGGATCGAATTGCCAGCACCCCCGGGAAAGCATAAAAAGACAGCTACAATTCGACGCTTTCCTGAGGCGTGAAACGTAACAGGAAAAGCGGTTCGGGATGTTAGCTCAGTTGGTAGAGCAGCGGACTTTTAATCCGTTGGTCGGGAGTTCGAATCTCCCACATCCTACCAATCACAACCCCCATGGGACATAGAAAGCATGCTACATAAAACATAGCGGGTGTTTTCTTTTGTGCTGTTGCTTTTTAACGATGTAACGGCGGATGTAAGCGGATTTTTCGAATCCAGCGCTATCAAAGCGCCGGACGGAGGGAGCCACCCCGGGGGGCGGACGGGCAGACCGGCGCACAAGGGCCAAGGCCGCGCAGCGGCGAGGCCCCGGTGGGTGGGCAGGGGCTAACTGGTAATGACTGGCCGCAGGCCAGTGACCAAACAATGCGCGCAGCGCCTGACCAATGCCACGGCGACAGCAAACCGCAGCCACCAGCGCAGGGACTTTGCATAGGGTGGGTTTTGTAAACCCGAGAGGGCGCGCCAGCGGTAGGCGACACCAAGCGGAGCTTTAGCGCAGTGACTGGCGACTACTTCACAAAACAGCACCCTATGTAAACCCGAAGGGCGGCGAAGCAGGTGCCCGTAGCGTGCGAGTGCCACAACTGCAACGAATACCACGCTGTCCTGCCAGCACGATGCGCCAGCGAGCCAACACCATGGGCATTGGTATGGCGGTACTCCGCCTTGCCAACTGACTGAGGCCACCGACCTACGCGAAACCAAAGCAGTGGTGCTGGTTGCCATGCCATTGGCGCGCAGCGCCCTCCTGTGGGCGGGGGAACTGGCACGACTGCGCTGCCAGCCGAAAGCACTGCCTATCGAACGCCGAAGGGTTGTGCTGTCGTCAAACTGAGTAACCCTTGCGAAGCACTGACGATGTACCTCTTTGCACCTGTGCGTGGCGCAGCAGCGCCTTGCGCACTGACTGAACCCACCTTGCTGGCAAACCGAAAGCGGTGATGTTGGGCAGGATGAACACTGCGCAGCAAGCGCAGCGTGGCGTGGCGGTGGGCAGCATGCACGACATGACCGCGCTGCTGGCCGGGAGCACTTCCTGTCGAACGCCGCAGGGTCGTGGTGTCCTGCCGCCTACGCGGCACTGCTTGATCATCTGCGAAGCACTGTTACTGGCCACCAGCGTCGTGGCCAGCTTCTTCGTTCACGGTGCAGTGCAGGCGGGCGGGACAGTTCCTACTCAAAAGCAGGGCACGAGTAATCGACTGCGATGAAGGGACGGTTGCACGCTAGGCGAAGCCGTGGCACAGCACTATCGCGTGAGGGAGCGCACACTGTGATTGTATAACCATCAACGAGTCGCAAGGTGGCGAGCGTTGGTGTCGCACGCTAACGCAGTGGGTGAAGTGATGGCAGTGTAGTAGTGAGCGACGATGATCGAAGGCACATCGCTGTGGCGCTGGGTGTCGGCGGGGTTCAGTCCTCGACGTGGTTGCGATGGTGTGCGGCTTGCGAGTTGGTTGTCCTTGTCGTGACGGGGCGGGACGATGAT
>QYPX01000114.1 GCA_007280205.1 Comamonadaceae bacterium | reverse complement strand
GACACTGGATTGCGGATCAGGCCTGCCCCGGACCACGATCCGGGGTCCGCAATGACAAGCAGGGGTGGGGCTGTTCATGGAAAGCTCAGGTATGGAAACTCTGCACCAAAGAGCCAATCAGCAGATTCCAGCCGTCGGCCAGCACGAACAGCATGATCTTGAACGGCAGCGATATGGTCGCCGGCGACATCATCATCATGCCCATCGACATCAGCACGCTGGCCACCACCATGTCGATGATCATGAACGGCAGAAAGACCAGAAATCCGATCTGAAAGGCGGTCTTCAACTCGCTGATGACGTAGGCCGGGACCAAGATCCTCAGCGGCACCTGCGCTGCATCCTGCAGCGGGGCCTGCTTGGCGATGCGGACAAACAGCGCCAGATCTGTCGCGCGCGTCTGGCGCAGCATGAACGCCTGCAGCGGCACGGTACCCTTCTCCAGCGCCTCGGTAAACGTAATCCGGTTCTCTGCCATTGGCTGGTAGGCTTCCGTGTAGATCCGGTCGAGCACCGGAGACATCACAAAAAGTGTCAGGAACAGCGAGATCCCCACCAGCACCTGGTTGGAGGGCGTTGACTGCACCCCCAGCGCGTGGCGCAGCAAAGACAGCACGATGACGATGCGGGTAAAGCTGGTCATCAACAACAGCACCGAAGGCAAAAACGACAATGCCGTGAGCATCAGCAGGGTCTGTATGCTCAGCACATAGCTCTGCCCCCCGCCAGGGCTTGGGGTGCTGGTGAACGCCGGCAACGACAAGTCCTGCGCCAGCGCAGGCGCGCAGAACAGGAGCCACAGCGCCAAACCCGCTACCGACATCCCGGCGAGCCGCCGAGTTGTCATTGCGGACTTCCAGGCTGTCATTGCGCACTTCCGGGCTGTCATTGCGCACTTCCAGGCTGTCATTTCGCACTTCCAGGCTGTCATTGCGGACTTGATCCGCAATCCAGAATTCATGGATACCGGGTGCTGCAACCCCGGACCTGATCCGGGGCCGGTATGACAAACCCGCGCTTTCACATTAATCACGCGCACGCCCTTCGATCTTGCGGCTCAGCCAGCTGGCAAAACTGGCGCCCGCGCTGGCAGGCGTTGGCGCACCGGGCGGCAACGCGGACTCCATTTTTGACATGCTGTGCAGGGTCGTCACCTGACCGGGGGCAACACCCACCAGCAGCCAGGTCTCGCCGACTTCGACCAGCACAATGCGCTCACGCTGGCCGACGGCCGCGCCCGCGAGCACTCGGATCAGCCCGGCGCCGGGCGCGCGAAATGCCGACAAGCGCTTGAGCAGCCAGGCCACGGCGCCGATCAGCGCGAGTACCAGGACCAGGCCAACGATGACCTGAGCGACGCTGCCAGCCGACAGGGCGGCTCCGGGCAGATCAGATTGTGCAAGGCTCATGGGCGCTAGCGGTTGAGTTTGCGGATACGCTCGGACGGCGTGATGACATCGGTCAGGCGTATGCCGAACTTGTCGTTGACGACGACCACCTCGCCTTGCGCGATCAAGCAGCCGTTCACCAGCACATCCATGGGTTCACCGGCCAGGCCATCGAGTTCGACCACCGATCCCTGTGCAAGCTGGAGCAGACTCTTGATCGCTATTTTGGTGCGACCCAACTGAACCACCATTTGCACCGGAATGTCCAGAATCATGTCCAGATCGGTCCGCTGCACCGCTTTGGAATTCTGATCCCGGGCCGTGAATTGCTCGAATATCTGCGCCCCCGCAGCCGGGGCCGCTGTGGACGCTGCCTGCTCCTGCATCGCAGCACCCCAGTCATCGATGTCAACTTTTTCCTGCTCTGCATTATTTTCCATGGTGCCCTCTTTCTCAATCGCTGCCCGAGTTGGTCAGCAGTTTTTCCACCTTCAGCGCGTACTGTCCATTGAACACACCGTAGCGGCACTCCATCACCGGTATCCCGTCAATCGTGGCAGCAATGGCGTCCGGAATTTCGATGGCGATCACATCACCGGCCTTCATCGTCAGTATCGAGTCGAGCTTCACCTCGGCGCGCCCAAGGTTGGCGACGAGTTCGACCTCCGCCGTCTGAATTTGTTGCGTCAGCAGGCGCAGCCAACGCTTGTCCACTTCCATGTGATCCCCCTGCAGGCTGCCATGCAGCAGGTCACGTACCGGTTCGATCATGGCGTAGGGCAGGCAGATATGAAATTCGCCCGACGTGGTTCCGAACTCGATGATGAAAGTGGTCACGACCACCACTTCGTTCGGCGTGGCAATATTGACGAACTGCGTGTTCATCTCGGAGCGAACAAACTCGAACTCCAACGGGTAAACCGACTTCCAGGACTTCCCGTACTCGTCGAGCACCACACCGAGCAAACGCTGGATGATGCGCTGCTCGGTCTGGGTAAAGTCGCGTCCCTCGACCCGGCTGTGAAAACGGCCATCACCCCCAAAAAGGTTGTCCACCACCAGGAAAACCAGACTCGGGTCAAAGATGAACAGTGCGGCACCGCGCAGCGGCTTGGCCGTCACGATGTTCAGATTGGTGGGGACCACCAGGTTGCGGATGAACTCGTTGTACTTGAGGACCCGGATCGGGCCAATCGAAACTTCAGCCGCGCGTCGCATGAAATTGAACAGCCCGATGCGCACCTGGCGGGCGAAACGTTCATTGATAAGCTCCAGCGTCGGCATGCGTCCGCGCACGATGCGTTCCTGCTTCGCCAGATCGTAGGCACGCACACCCGTGTTGTCGACTTCAACCTTGGCCTCGTCAACCTCACCGGTCACACCTTTGAGGAGCGCGTCAACCTCGTCTTGCGAGAGAAAGTCCTGGCTCATGGCTATTGGATGAGAAAGGAGGTGAACAACACCGCTTCGAGACCGGTGGCCGCCGTGGTACCGGGAACTGCCTGGACGACTTCCCGCGCAAGCTGCTCGGCCAGAAGTTTCTTGCCTTCGGGTGTGGAGAGCTCGCTCGCCGTCTTGCCCATCAGCAGCAACAGAACGCGACTGCGTATCTCGGGCATGGCCAGCTTGACCGGGGCGGAAAGAGTCTCATCGGTCAGCTTGAGCGACAGGCCAATCTGCAGGAAGGGGGGCTGACCATCCTCACGCTGCAAATTCACGGTAAAGGGCTCCAGAGGCACATAGGTTCGCGGCTTGGCGGGAGCCACCTTGGCCGCCACGGCTTTGCCAGCCTCTCCCTTTTTTGGCGCCGCCGGGTCCTCGCCCGGCCAGAAGTACCAGCCGGCCGCGCCGCCGCCGCCCAGCAGCAGCAGCACCAGCACAATGAGCAAGAGCTTGCTTTTTTTCTTCGGAGCGACGGGTTCCGCTTCAGGCGCGGGGTCCGGTTCACGTTTGCTCGTGGCTTTGGGTGCTGTGGTTGCCATGCTGTCTCCGTTGCTCCGAATAAGTGAGGGTGTGAAGCGCGGTCAGGCGAAGGTATCGACCAAACCGAGCATCGGGCGCAACAGGCGTTCGCCGCTGGAAACCGTGCCCGAATCAGCCGCCACGACGCCGGCTTGTGCTACATGCGTTCGAGGCTGTTGCTGCGCCGGCTCGCGAAAGGCCTCGGTGCCAACGCTTGCATTACCGAGCGTGATTCCGCTGTCGGCGAGCATTTCACGCAGACGTGGCATGGCAGTTTCCAGCGCCTCGCGCACCGACGCGTGCGCCGAGAAAAACTGGGCGCTGGCCTGGTTCTGGTCAAGCGAAATAGAAATCTTCAAGGGGCCGAGCTCAGGCGGGTTCAGATGGAGTTGTGCCACCTGGTGCTTTTGGTTGACCATCCACACCAGCTTCTCCCCCACGGCCTGATCCCAAGCGCGTTCACCGACACGCGTCTGCACCGCAGCCGACGGCTCTGGCACGCCGCGGGTCGGTGTGGAACTGCCTGTTTCGATCGCTTGCGCGGCGATGGAAAAGGCCACCGGTGCTTCGGTTCGAGAACTCGCTGTTTCGAAAACAGGAGCCGCGACTGCCTCTTTAAGGGGTTCGGGTGCAAGGGCCAACAAGGCATTGGCCGGTGCCGTTTTCGGGTCCAGGTGTGGTGACACCGTCCCAGCGGCCAGAGCGCTCTCGGGCCGGACGCTCGCGTCCAGCACGGCTGGCGTGTCTGCGCCGGTCTGCGTAGCAAGGGCTGCCTTCGCGCTTGCCAGCACAGAGCTCATGCCCACGGGCCTGGTCGCTGCTGGCGCCAGCGCCGACGCAAACCCTTGCGGCAAGGCCAGGGCGTCGGTCAGGGCGTTTGCAGCCGGCGCGGGTGTCGTGTCTGCACCGATCTGCCGATCAAAGACTGCTTTCGAGTTGGCCACCACCGTGTTGAAGCCCGCCTGCCCTCCTGCTGCTGGAATCAGTGCCGACGCCAGCACTTGCGGCAAGGGCAAGGCCAGGGCGTCGGTCAGGGCGCTGGCATCCAGCACGGGCGTCGTGTCGGCGCCGGTCTGCGGATCCAGGGCTGCCTTCGCGCTTGCCAGCACCGTGCTCAAGCCCACGGGTCTGGTCGCTGCTGGCGCCAGTGCTGACGCAAACCATTGCGGCAAGGCCAGGGCGTCGGTCAAAGCGCTGGCATCCAGCACGGGATCGGTTTCTACCTCCGTCTTTCGACTGCTGTCTGCTTTCGAACCCGCCACGGCCGCGGTCCCCGCCGCAGAAAATGCATTGCCCGGACCCTTGCCCAGCATCTGAAGCAAGGCGTCGTGAAAGGAGCTTTCGTCCGTTTGCGCTGCCCCAGGCAGCCCAGCGTTCTGCTGCAACGCATTGGCTTGTACCCGCTTGACCGTCGTCGGTGTCGGCACGGGTGCCGCAATTGGCAAATTCGTCATGATCCATCCTTCATACAAAGTCACCCGTCATTTCACAGGGGGTTGCTTGCGATGCCACCAGCACGCCCACCCCCGAGGAAGTCCTTCAACGCAAAGTTGTCCTGCTCTTTTTGCTCCAGCTTGGCCTCGATCACACGTTGCTCCCGGTGATGGCGCTGCTCCAGGGTCTCAAAGGATCGGAGTCGGCCCTGCGCCGCCTGCCAGTTCTGTTTGCTCGCTTCAAGCTGCTGCTGGGCAGCTGCCGCCATCTCGCGCTGCTTCTCGATGGCGGTGTCAATCGTGCTGATGAACTGTCGGAAATTGAGCCAGCCAACACTGCCGATGCCAAGCTTGGCGTCACTGACGAGCCGGTTCGAATATTCACGGTGGTAGTCCAGCAAAAGCTGTAAACGATTCTGCGTGTCACGCAGGTGGCCATTGACCACACCCAACTGCGCCGCAGCCTCGTCACTGCGCTCCTGCGCCAGGTCAAGCAGGGTCTTCAAAGGGAAGGGTTTGGACATTCAGGGCGACCTTTGTGACTGGTGTGTCAAAGACTGTTTAGGAAGATAGAAATTCCCAAAGTACCGCTTATTAGCATTTGTCATTGCATCCCCGGTTGTCATTGCGGACTTGATCCGCAATCCAGTGCTCGCTAACACTGGATGCCGGATCAGGTCCGGCATGACAAGCCAATCCTCGCTTTGCGTGAGCACCTGCGCCACCGGCACTGGATGCCGGACTCGATCCGGCATCCATGCGTGCTTGGGACATGGATTGCGGGTCGAGCCCGCAATGACATTAAGGGAGCACTGTTGTGCAGCGTTGTGTTTCGCGCTCATATTTTTCCCGGGAACAGGCCGGCAAGCTGGGCGACGCTGGCGGCATAGGGCTGGCTTTCCTGCATGCCCTGTTGCAAAAACTTCTCCAGATGAGGGTGCATCTGGATGGCCAGATCGAGCTGGGGATCGTGTCCGCTGCTGTAGGCACCTACGCTGATCAGGTCGCGGCTGCGCTGGTAGCGCGCATAGATCCCCTTGAAGTGCCGCACCAGCTCGAGCTGATGCTCGCTCACCAGGTTGGGCAACACCCGGCTGACCGAGGCCTCAATGTCGATGGCCGGGTAGTGCCCCTGGTCGGCGAGTTCTCGCGTCAGCACGATATGTCCGTCCAGAATGGCGCGCGCACTGTCCACCACCGGGTCCTGCAGATCGTCACCTTCGGCCAGCACGGTATAAAAAGCCGTGATCGAGCCGCCACCGTCGCTGCCGTTGCCGGCGCGCTCCACCAGCTGCGACAACTTCGCGAACACCGAAGGGGGATAGCCTTTGGAGACCGGTGGTTCGCCAATGGCCAGGGCAATTTCGCGTTGCGCCATGGCGTAGCGGGTAAGCGAGTCCATGATCAGCAGCACGTGCTTGCCCTGATCGCGAAAATGTTCGGCGATCGCAGTGGCGTAGGCCGCTCCCTGCAAACGCATCAGCGGATTGGTGTCGGCGGGCGCCGCGACCACCACCGAGCGCGCCAGCCCCTGCGGACCGAGTATGTCCTCGATGAACTCCTTGACTTCGCGGCCGCGCTCACCGATCAGGCCGACCACGATGATGTCGGCGCTGGTGTAGCGCGCCATCATGCCAAGCAGCACGCTCTTGCCGACACCGCTGCCGGCAAACAGACCCATGCGCTGGCCCCGTCCCACCGTCAACAGCGCGTTGATGGCGCGCACGCCCACATCCAGCGCGTCCCGGATGGGCCTGCGCTCAAGCGGATTGATGGCACGGCGTTGCAAGGGCGCGCTGCGGGCGCAGACCACCGGACCGAGCCGGTCCAGCGGGCGCCCCACGCCGTCGAGCACACGCCCGAGCAGTTCCTGGCCGACCGGGTTGTGTCTGGACCGGTCCTGCCCGCGGCGCAGGGGCCGCACGGCGCCTCCGATGCGCGGCAGCGAGTGCAGGACATCGATCGGAAAGACCCGCGCGCCCGGCACCATTCCATAGACTTCGCTGGCGGGCATCAGGAACAGCCGGTCGCCAGAAAAGCCCACCACCTCTGCGCTAATCGAGTTGTTGTTGGGCAACTCCACCGTGCAGCTGCTGCCCACCGACAGCTTCAGACCGGTGGCTTCCATCACCAGACCGGCGACGCGCGTCAGACGACCGCTGACCAGCATCGGATTGACCCTGGCCGCCATTTCATTGCAGTCGCGCAGGAATTTGCACCAGCCGTCGTTGCGCAGAGCGAGCTCACTCGACCCAGACATTTTCGCCCCCCATTCCTTCAACCACGCGCTGCCAGCGGCGTTCAAGTGTCGCGTCGATTTCGCATTCGGGCGCCTCGACACGGCAGCCGCTGCGTGCCATCTCGGCGCTTTCAATGATTTCCCAGTTGGACTGCTTGAGCTGCTCGCCAAGATTGGCGCGCACCAGGGCTGCGTCTTCAGGGTGCAGCACCAGACGCGCGCGCTGATGCGACGCCGGCAACTGGGCCAGTACATCGTTGACCACCGCCAGAATCACCTCTGGCTTGAGCTTGATGGCCTGGCGCAAGACCTGTTTGCTGATGGTCAACGCCAGGCCGAGCAGGTCGTCTGCCACAGCCTGATCGAAGCGCTGCAGGTCCTGCGCCAACGCCAGCGTGATTTGCTGCAGGCGCTGGGCCTCGGCGCCCACCTTGTCGCGGCCCTCGCGGTAGCCCTTGGCGTAGCCCTCCTCCTGCGCCTGTCGGCGCAACTGCTCCAATTGGGCGGCAGTGGGCAGCACGACCGCCCCCCTGGCGCCAGCCGAAGCGGGTGTATCAAACGAATCGAGCTCCCAGCGCTGGTACGCGGTGCGGCTCTCTTTGGCTGCGGCGACGTCAGACATAGGTGTCATCGCCCTTGCCACCGAGTGCGATCTGACCCTCGTCCGAGAGGCGACGCACGATCTTGAGAATTTCTTTCTGCTGGGCTTCGACTTCGGACAGGCGCACCGGCCCTTTGGCCTCGAGATCGTCGCGCAGAATTTCGGCGGCGCGCTGCGACATGTTGGAGAGGATCTTCTCGCGCAAGGCCTCCGAGGCGCCCTTGAGGGCGATGATCAGGGACTCGGACTGAACCTCGCGCATCAGCAGCTGGATGCCGCGATCATCAATATCGACAATGTTCTGGAACACAAACATTTCGTCCAGAATCTTCTGCGCCAGCTCGGCGTCGTACTCCTTGACGCTCTGCATGACCGAACCTTCAATCGTGGTCGACATGAAGTTGAGTATCTCGGCGGCCGTGCGCACACCACCCATCTGGCTCTTCTTGAGATTGTTGTTGCCTGACAGCAGCTTGGTCAGCACGTCATTGAGTTCGCGCAAGGCCGAGGGCTGAATTCCGTCCAGTGTGGCAATGCGCAACACCACATCGTTGCGCAAACGCTCGCCGAAGTGCTTCAGCACCTCACTTGCCTGGTCGCGGTCCAGATGCACGATGATGGTGGCGATGATCTGCGGGTGTTCATTGAGAATCAGCTCTGCCACTGCTGCAGAATCCATCCACTTCAGGCCTTCGATACCGCTGGTGTCGCCGCCCACCATGATGCGGTCAATCAGATTACCCGCCTTGTCGTCGCCCAGCGCGTTGGTCAGCACGGTGCGCAGGTATTCATTCGAGTTCAAGCCCAAGGGCGACTTTTCTTCGGCTCTGAGGCGAAAGGCGCTCAGCACCTCGTTGACCTTTTCGCGGGTCACCGTCTTCAGATTCGACATCGCCGAGCCGAGTTTCTGCACCTCGCGCGGACCCAGGTGCTTGAACACTTCGCTCGCGCCTTCTTCTCCCAGCGACAGCAGCAAAATGGCGCTGCGCTCCAGACCTTCGTTATCCATCCTTGTTCACCCATTCCTTGACCACGCTGGCGACCAGTTGCGGCTCGCTGCGGGCCAGTTGTTTGACGGCGTCGAGATTGCCGGTTTGGGCCTCCGGGCGCGGCGCGGCGGGCGCGGCTTCGGTGTCGATGGCAACTTGTCTGATCTCGTTCGGATCGGGCACATTCAGGTTGGACAGCAGGGGACGCAGTATGCCAAAAACCAGGTACAGCAACAGCGCCCCAATCAGCACGTAGCGGCCTATATCCTTGGCCATGGCGAGCGTCTCGGGCTGCTTCCACAGCGGCACTTCGACAATCGGTTCCACCGCGGCCACTGAGAAAGCGCTGTTGGTCACATTGAGCGAATCACCGCGCTCCTTGCTGAAACCCATCACTTCCCGGACCAGCGCGTTGATCTGCTCCAGCTCCTCCGGACTCATCGGCTTGGTCGTGGTCTTGCCCTCTTCATCAACCAGTTTGCGGTGATTGACCAGCACCGCCACCGACAGTCGCTTGATGCCACCGACCGACTGGCGCGTATGCCGGATCGTCTTGTCCACCTCGTAATTGACGGTCGAGTCACGCCGCGTGTTGGCTGCTGCTGCCGCGGCGGCGGCGCTGGCACCCGCTGCCGGCGCAGAAGCTGCCACCAGGGGTGCATTGGCGCTCGCGCCCGGCTGATTGCTGAGCGCACCGGGTACGCCGCTGGCAGCCGCGCCACCCGCGCCGCCAGCGTTGCTCGCCTCGGTCGACTGCTGACTGCGCACCGCGGCCGATGCCGCCGGATTGGGCGTGAAGATCTCGGCCAGGTTCTCGGTCACGGTGAAATCGATGTCGGCCGTGACCTGGGCCAGCACATTGTTGTTCCCGGCAATGGGCGCCAGAATCGCCTCGATCCGCTTGGCGAATCCCTGTTCTACATCGCGCCGATAGCGCAGTTGACTCGGGTCCAGCCCGACGACGCCGGCGTCCGATGAAGTGAGCAGGCTGCCGTTCTGGTCTATCACCGTCACATTCTTGACCGGCAGGTCCGGAATGCTGCTCGAGACCAGGTGCACGATGGCGCTGACCTGGCCCGGGTCCAGGTTGCGCCCCGGGTGCAGGCTGAGCAGCACCGAGGCACTGGGTTTCTGCTGCTCGCGAACGAACACCGAAGGCTTGGAAAACGCCAGATGCACGCGCGCGCCGGTGACGGCCGCAAGCGACTGGATCGAGCGCGCCAGCTCGCCCTCGAGCGCGCGCTGGTAGTTGACCTGCTCCTGAAACTGCGAGGTACCAAACTTCTGCGATTCCATCAACTCAAAACCGACCAAGCCGCCTTTGGGCAGACCCTGACCCGCCAGGCGCAGGCGCATCTCGTGCACCTGATTGGCCGGCACCAGCAAGGCGCCACCGCCTTCGGTAAATTTGAAGGGCACGTTCATCTGCTGCAGCGATGCGATCACTGCGCCACCGTCCCGATCGGAGAGATTGGCGTAGAGCACCCGGTAGTCGGGGCTCTGGCCCCAAAGCCATCCGGCCACCACCAGGGCGGTGATGGCGGCCAGCGCCACCATCAGACCCAATTTCTGCTTCGACGGAATCAATCCGAGCAATTGGGGTGTGGGTAATCTTGCGCCTGCTGTTGCCATAGTCTTTCAGTTGAAATTTACCTGCTGAAGCGATTGTGGGCATTGCGCGGCGCTTCAAATCGGCAAGCAGAGGGGGTTTATGGCTCGTATTCCTTTGGCTTCGGAAATCGTGCGGTGTTAGCCTTTGGCCGTTACCCCAGACTCACCAAATGAATCAGCCAAGCTCACTCAATTCACAGCAAATGGAACAGGCGTTTGCGCTATTCAACGCTGCATCGTCAGACCTGTGCACGGCCTACGATGAGCTGCGCCAGCAGGCGCTCGTGCTGACCGACGAACTGGCGCTGGCCAATGGCGAGCTGCGGCGTCAGTTTGCCGAGAAAGAAGCCCTGCGCGAGTCCCTGGCCCGGCAGGAACGGCTGGCCGCCATGGGAGAAATGGCCGCGCATCTGGCGCATCGCTTGCGCACGCCGCTGACCACGGCCCTGCTCTATGCGTCGCAGTTGGGCCAGGCGGGTCTGCCAGCCCCCGAGCGCAGCCGCTTTGCCGAAAGAACCGTTGATCGCTTGCACGATCTGGAGCGCCTGATCGCCGACATGCTGCAGTTCGTGCGCGGCGCCAGTCCCGCCTACGAGCAGGTAGCGGCCTCCGACATTCTGCAAAAAGTTTTTCACACGATCGAAGCGCAAGTCCTGGCGCGCGGATTGACACTGGAGCTGCGCGACCACAGCGAGGGCTGCTCCTTGGCGGCCGACGCGCAAGGACTCTGCAGCGCGCTGCTCGGTCTGCTCGACAACGCCATGCAAGCCAGCTCCGCCGGCGCGCGCATCGGTCTGACGGCCAGCGTCCAGGGTGGCCACCTCGCATTTCAGGTATCCGACACCGGGACCGGCATCGCGCAAGAGGCGCAAGCGCGCCTGTTCGAGCCATTCTTTACCACGCGCCGCCAGGGCACCGGCCTCGGACTGGCGCTGGTGCGCGCCGTGGCCGAGGCCCACGGCGGCAGCGTCCAGGCGCACTCGACACCGGGCGCGGGCAGCGAGTTCGTTTTGAGTGTTCCGCTCAAGCAGGCAAACGCCCCTGCCACACGCCAAACCAGACAAACCCAAGAACCCAAACAAGCGCAAGGAGTCGGGCATGACATCGCTGCCACTGCTGATTGTTGAAGACGACCGCGACCTGCGCGATGCCCTGTGCATCACGCTGGAACTCGCCGGTTACGCCCTGATTGCCGCCGCCGACGGCTGCGAGGCGCTGGCGATCATGGCGCACGAGCGCGTCGGCCTGGTGCTCAGCGACCTGCAGATGCAGCCGATGGACGGTCTGAGCCTGCTGCGTGAAATCAGGCGCAGCCATCCGCGCGTGCCGGTGATCCTGATGACGGCGTTCGCCGACGTCGAAAGCGCCGTCACCGCCATGCGTGCCGGCGCGGCCGACTACCTTGGCAAACCCTTTGAGCCCGAGCGGCTGCTGCAACTGGTGGAGCGTTACCACTTGCACGCGCCGCAGGCCAGCAAAGCGCTTGCACCCGACGCCAGCCTGGACATGAAATCGGTAGAGCGCAAACACATCATGGACACCTTGCGCGCAGTGAACGGCTCGCGCAAGCTGGCCATCGAGCGGCTCGGCATCAGCGAGCGCACCTTGCGCTACAAGCTGCAGCGCTACCGCCTGGAATTGCCGAATTGACGAACTGAAGCGAGGAGAAGACCATGGACATCAACGCCATAGACAAACTGCTGGGCCAACTGCGTGCCGGGGCAGCGATGGCCGGCCAGTCGGTCGGCGGGGTCGGTGCGGCCAGTGCTGCCGGTGCTGCCGGTGCGCCGGTGGCAGGCAATGACTTCGCCAAGGTGCTGAAGAGTTCAATCGACGGCGTCAATGCCCGCCAGGTCGAAGCGACCGGCCTGCAACGCGACTTCGAGCTCGGCGTTCCCAACACCAACCTGACCGACGTCATGATCTCGATGCAAAAAGCCAACCTGTCATTTCAGCAAATGGTGCAGGTGCGCAACCGGCTGGTCTCGGCCTATCACGACATCATGAACATGCAGGTGTGATGTAGGTTGTCATTGCGAGCGTCGGCTGTCATTGCCGCCCTGTTTGTCATTGCCGCCCTGTTTGTCATTGCGGGCTTGACCCGCAATCCAGGGCATGCTGACTCAGAGCAGGCTGTCGTACAGGTCAAGCCAGTCTGGGTTTGTTTTCTCCAGCAGCGCGAGCTTCCACTCGCGTTTCCAATTCTTGAGCTGTTTCTCTCGCGCGATGGCTGCCTCGATGGAAGGGGTCGATTCGAACCACACCAGCGTGTGCACGTCATACTGCTTGGTAAAACCCTCGACCAGATTGTTC
>QYPX01000027.1 GCA_007280205.1 Comamonadaceae bacterium | reverse complement strand
CCCGAGTTCGACACCAAATGACGCAAGTTGTTGATTTATATAGGGCGAGCTTCAAACTTGCCACTACAAAAGGGTCAACTGAGCGTCTTGGGTCGGTTTTTTGATGTTCAAAGTCTCCAGCACTTGGGCCTGTGCGTCGTTAATCGTTGAGATGCCAGAGATCGGCTCTGCCTTGTTGATTCTGACCTTATGCCGCTGAATTTTCCTCAGCTCTGCCAACGCCCTCTCCGGCGACAGATCGCTTTTGGCCAGCCTCAACCTTTGACGCATCACGCGGTAAACGATCAAAGCCAGAAAGCAAACAAACGCATGGGCGCGGATTCTCTCTGGCAGGCGGTGGTACACCGGCGCAATCTCGATTTCGGACTTGAGCACCCTAAAGCCCCGTTCAATATCGGCAAGTGCCTTGTAGCGCTGTACCACTTCTGGCGGCGTCAAGTCAGCCACATTGGTCACCAGCAAAAGCTTGCCATCCATCAGTTCTGCCTGCTTGAGCGCAGCCTCGTCTACTGTGTAACTGAACAAATCGCTCTTGAGATCGACCTTGACTATTTTTGCCAGATGCGCCTCTTTGACCTCGTGATACAGCCGCGCCTTGGCGCCACTGTCGGAGAGCTTGCGGCCCCGTGCGCTTGCGCCGCTGTCCTGCCCATCGAGCTTGCCAGCCCACGCCTGCGCCTGGGTCTGCAGGACAGCAATGCGCTCCTGGCGCAGCAGCGTCTGCTCCTTGGCCCTTTGCGGGTTATGCGCCACCACCAGTCGCAGGTCGTGCCACGACGTTTCCTCAACAATCTCTTGCTCGGCCGTGATGGCTTTGGCTTGAAAGGCCTGCAAGACCTCAACAAATTCACCGTAGCGCCGACCCGGCACCGCCAGAATGAATTCGAGGGCTTGTCCGCTGGGCAATTTGATCTTGCCCAACTCGTCGATATTGTCCAAAGACAGCAAACCCCGATCGGCCACCACAATCAAACGCTTGATGTGGCCAAAGCGGGTGAGCACCTTCTTGAGCGTTGGCATCAAAGTAGGCGACTCGGCCTGGTTGCCGTCAAACACCTCGTGGTAGATCGGCAGACCTTCGGCGGTCTGCACGACCCCGAGCATGAACTGGCGCGCAATCAAACCTTCTTTGGCCATGCCGTACTGGCGCACGTCGCCTGTCTGCTCCGACAGACCGGCAGCGCGGATGGTGGTGAGGTCATAGAACACCAAGGAGAGGTCTTGATCTACCAGAGGACGCAGCAGATTGGCCACCACATCGTCCACGGCTTCTTGATGGTCCATCAGCGCATCAAGGCTGCGCAGCAAATGCTGATGCGTCAAAGCTTGCACATCGACTTGGGGCATGCTCACCGTTTGCAGCCAGCGCAGCACGCCCAGTTTGGAGTCGGCATCACACAGGCGGTTGAAGACCATGACGCGAATGGCGTGTTCCACCGGTGTGGTGTACCGCGCTTTACGAAAGACGCCAGCCAAAGCGTCAAAGCCGAGTTCCTTCCAAAGTTGGTCCAGCGCCCAAACATCACCCAGCGCCAATGCCGATTCAAAGGCAAGCTGCGGCGTATCAGCCATCGAGGCCGGCATGCCTTTGGCACGAAGCAGGCCTTTGAGCAACGACTCCACCTGGCCACCGGCTTCGTCCAAGCGCCCCAGCGTAGAGACGGTGCGTTGGCGCGGACGACCGGACTCGTCACGGAAAGATTCGACCAGTTGCACGTAGGTGTGGCCGCCCGATCGGGTGAGCTTGGTGAACATGCGGGAAGTGTAGCAAAATGGAGCGGCAAACGCAACACTTATTGCCAACACTTAAACGAAACGAAATTGCCAGTACATAAAATTCCGAAAGACACCGCTAAGTACTTGATTTTGTTAGGGGCGAGGGGTCAAAAACCGGGGGAAACGGGATTTGGTGTCGAACTCGGGTGGCCCCAGCAAATCACGATTGCGCATGATCGCCTCCCTGGTCGGCGTAGACCGCAAAGCGCTGGCTCGCCTGTGCCAGCAAGTCCGGGGTCATGTGCAGGTAACGCTGCGTCGAGACCACGCCGTGGTGCCCCATGTAGGTGGAGAGCTGAGGCAAGAGCTTGTTGACGTCCAGCCCTTGCTCGTACCAGCTCACCAGCCGATGCATGGCAGCGGTATGGCGCAAGTCGTGCATACGCGGTGGGCGGGTGGCACCGGGCGGTATGCCAATACCGGCCTCGCGTCGGATGTGCTGAAACAGCGTCACCACATCCTGGTACCAAAGGTGATGACCAGTTCGTGAACACAGCAGTGTCGACTCCTGCCCTTTGGCCATGGGTAAGGCAGTGCGCTTGTGTAGGTAACTCGCCACTTCGTCGCGCAGACGGGGGCCCATGGGCACCCATCGGGTCTTGTAGAACTTCGTCTCGCGAATCAGCAATGTGCTGGCCTGCAGATCGACATCGTGCAGCTGCAGGCCCATCGCCTCACTCACACGCAACGCGGCACCGTACATCAACAAGAGCAGCAGCCGATACGTGTCCCCCTTCAACGGGCTCTTGGTGTCACCCATCCTCGCTGCGGCATTCACCAGGCGCTGCACTTCCTGGGTGGTGTAGATGTAGGAGGGATGGGCTGGTGGCAATTGCGGCGCACGTTGGGGCAAGGGATTGTGTGAGGCCAGGCCGCGCGAAATCGCAAAGCGATACAGGCCGTTGAGCAGGCCATGCTTGCTCTTCCAGGTGCGGCTCAGTTGGCCAGGGCCATGCAAGAATATGTCCAGTTGTTCAGCCGTGATGGTGTCGAACTCGCCGTTGCCAGTTTGACGGGCGAGCCGATAGAGGACGCGTTCGGAAGAACTCAGTTGCACCCCTTGGGCACGGCGCACGGCCAAGTAGGCGGTGATGATGTCTGCGGTCTTCATAGCACGCCTCCCAGGTCGAAAGCAGCTACGGCGCGCAAGGCGGTCATGTCCACCTTGGTATACGCCGTGGTGGCCTGGGTACTGGTATGCCCAAGGTGGTCGCCGATCTCCTTGAGGCTGAGTCCTTGCGCCAGCATGCGACTAGCACAGGCATGCCGCAAGGCATGCGGCCCCATCTTGGGGCGATCAATGCCAATGGCGCGTAGGCGGTGCTGCACGATGGCGTACAGGCTCTGGGGCGACATGAACTTGCGCGGTGCCTTGAGCGCGATGAATACTTCAGGATCTGACACGGCAGGACGCGCTTGATCGATGTACCGCGCCAGTGCCTGTGCCACGGCGGGCGCCAAAGGGTAAACCTGGGCTTGCTGGCGCTTGAGGCGCCAGATGTGCAGCTGCTGGCCGGCCCAGTTGATCTGGTTGAGTCGCAAGGCCACGATCTCGCCGCGGCGCAAACCGTAGACGGCCATGAGCAGAAGAATGGCCCGGTCGCGGATGTCTTGCTCGGTGTCGCCGCTGGCCGTGGCCAGCACTTGCTGCACTTCGTCCCAGCTCAAAGAAGCCGGAATCCCTTCGAGCGAATAGACCCTGGGTCCGAAAATTGATCCAGCCAGGGTATCGGCACATTCACCACGGCTGGCGGCCTGGCGTAGAAACACGCGCATCATGGCCACGATGAATCCGACCGACCGGCGGTTCCAGCCACGGGCTTGGTAGGTGCTCAGGTAGGCGTCGATGTGCTGCGGCTGCAGGGTTTTAAGGGTTAAGGCCTGAGACTGACACCAGCGCAGGAAGTGCGCCGTCCATCGAGTCCAGCTGTCAACGGTGTTGGCGCTCAAACCGCGTTCGTTGCGCATCCAGTCGATGAAATGTCCCAGTGCCGGGTCCATTGGCGTGGCGACGGGCTTACGCCACCAGCCGAGGAATTCAAACCACCGCTTGGCGTCGAGCTCGATACGGCGACGGTATTCAGCCGAAACCCGTGGCCGGCATTCGCTGTCGATCAGACGCTGCAGCTCCACATCGTCAATGCCATTGGGCAAAGGCGCGGGTGCTCGGTTGGCCAGTCGCAGCAGCCGCTCGGACATCTGCCTTAAGGTATGGCGCGCAGCTCCTGTGTCGCGAAAACTCTGCAAAAAAGCCACCCGTTGCTCCAACAAGACCGCATTGCGATGGCGTCGTTGGGTGAACGGGGCGGAGAAAATCTCTTCGAACATAGCAGGTCTCCTGGAAGTAAGACCTGTAGCACACTGCGAAAGTTATGTGGCGTCAATCCACCATGGGTCTGGCGCTGATGCCCTGTGCCGCGCACTCAGCAGCACATAAATTCCGGCACCACATAAGTAAAACCTTCGTCATCACGTGCCAGCAGGCACGGCGCAACATCAAGGCCCAGGGTTTTGAGCGCCAGAGCGCGCAAGTGGCCGTCTAGCAACAAGAACTCGGGTTTGGCGGGGTCGGGCTGGATCACCGACAAGGGTTCGATCAGGCCGATCTCCTGGATGGACGAGACCAGTTGCTTGTACTTGCGGCTGCCAATGATGCCGTCTTGCACCTTTTTGCTGGGCAGCAGTTGCTCCAGCGGCACTTGGTAAGTATCCAGCTCAAAACCCAGCAGGGTGTTGAGCGGTGCGGTGGGCAGGTTGAGCTTGGTGATGGTGTTCATGCCACTGCTCCGTTCAAGGCGCTGATGCGTTCAGACAGGTATTTGGGCAAGGTATCCAACCCTTCGGCGCGCAGCAGGTTGATAAAGTTGTCGTCTTCCAGCAGTTTTTTAAGGCCTTGCACCACCAGCAACAGCCGCTGGTGCGCATGCTCGGCTTTGAGCACCATCTTGCGCTGCCGGTCAACCTCTTTTTGGTAGGTGCTGACCAGGCTGTAGCTGGTGGTGACGGGGCGCACCTGGGCCACTGACTTGGAGCCAGGACCCAGTTCCTGCCGTTTTTCAAGAAGGCGTTTGGCTTCGATGATCTGTCGGCCTTTGAGTTGCCCGCTTTCATAGGCTTCTTGCAGCATGTCGCCCAAGTTGGCATTGCTGTCTTTGGCACGGGCTATCTCCAGCGCGGTGGTAAGCGGTATAAAGCCGCGCTGCACTCCTTCAATCAACCGGTCTTCGCCTTGCTCCAGCAAGAACATGATGTCTTTGACGTACTTGGGCGAGAGGCCGGTTTTCTGGATAACGACGTCGGCGCTGTAGCCGCGTTTGCGCAGCACCTCGATGTCAGCCAGAATCTCCAACGGGCGGTAGCCCCGGCGGGCAATGTTTTCTGCAAGGCTCATGATGAAGGCGTCTTCGTCACTGACATCCACCACCAACGCCGGAATGTGGCTTTGCCCCAGGATGCGAAACGCGTTCAAGCGCCCTTCCCCACACACCAGCAAATAGCTCGGCTCGCCATCATCCGTGGGCCGCTGGGTGACGGTAATGGGTTTCTTCAGGCCGATGGCCCGGATGTTTTCGACAATGTCGTTGAAGATCTTGCTGTTGCGCTCACGCGAGTTCAAAACCTCAATGCGGTTCACCGGAACCATCGTCACCGCCTCCGGGGTGGCGGGCAATGTTCGGGTTGGTGCTGGTAGTTGCAGACTGTCAAGCATGTGAAGCTCCTTGGTGGTGGGTGGTCGTCGATCGTGGTGTGGCGGTGTTTGGGCAGTTTTTAGCGAGCAGGAAGTTACTGATACACCGGGCTGTCATTACGAGAAAATCTCTTCGTTCCCCCCGTCTGGTCATTGCGAGCGAAGCGTGGCAATCCATGCCCCCGTCGCACCACTTGCATGCGCTCCGCCATGCCGTAGAAAAAGTCCAGACTGTCAAAACGAAAACAATCCAGACTGCTTTCCCGTCTGCTGAAAATGCTCAACGCCGGCCCGGCCAGATCAAGCGCGGGCATCACGTAATAGTCAAGCTCAGCCTGGTTCGTGTCATTCAGGCGGATGGCGATGGTGATGTCGGGTGCCAGTTTGACCGGGTCAAAGCGAACGCGCCAGCACTGCTCGCCACTGATGTCGGTGTGGCAGCGCGCCATCAGCACACAAATGATCAGTTCCTGGTTGACATGCATCAAGTCTGTCTTGGGGTCGCGCCAAACCGTGCCGCCCCACTTCGCGATTGCAGCGTGGGTCCGTTCGATGATCTCTGGGTGCATGCGCCGGATGCGGCGATTCGCCTCCTGGTGGTCCGGATCGCTAGTCGGCCAATAGCCAATCAGCTCATAGGCACGTCTCAAGCCGCCAAAGCGCGAAACGTAGGTTTGGACCGAGGGCATGCCGGCAGTCTGCGCAATGACATCACGCGTCAGCACCCCTGTTTTCTCAAAAAGTTGCTTGAGCTGGTCAAGCAGTTCTTGGCTGCTGCTGCGATTGATTTTTACCAGCGCGCTGGCGGCAACAAACATCTCTTTGGGCACGATGCCCGGAAAGGCGGCTTCCTTGCGGATCCACATTTCAGGGGGGTTCGGGATGCGGGACGTCTTGAGCTTGTAGGAGCTGCGGTTGTAAAGGTTGTTGCCGATGTATTTTTCATTGGTCAGGATTTGGCGCACCCGCCCGAATGTCCAGGGCAAACCCGGTTCAGGCGACAACTGCGTGCCATTCAAACGCCGGACGATCTGCGGGACCGTGAGCTTGTCATGAACCAGCCAGCGGTACATGTTGTTGACCAGTTCCACTTCTTCGGCCGGGCCGGGCACCAGGACCACCCTGTACGTACTAATGCACTTTCGCTCACCGTGCTTGAGCTCACCCTTGAATTCACCCGCCTGGTCGATCATGATGCGGCGATAGCCATAGCCCGCGTGCCCACCCTGCCTAAAGCCCAGCTCAATCAATCGGCATTGGCCGATGAACACCTTGGTTGAGAGTTCGCGTGAATACTCACCCGCCATGGCGCGCTTGACGCCTTTGACGATGGTAGAAACCGGTGAGCCATCGTTCTCGAACTGCTCGGCCACGTAGGCGGGGAAAGGACTGAGGACTGAGGACTGAGGACTGAGGACTGAGGGTAATACCCGGCTGCGGTAGCTGTATTTGACTTTAACTCAGCACTCAGTCCTGAGTCCTCAGCACTGTTATCTGCATAGGTTCGAACAATCTCGATGTTTCGGCGCTGGGCGTACTCCAGAATCTTGTCCGCCTTAAAACCATGTGGCCTCATTCCTTTTGCGGTTGAGGCATGTTGGCTCTACAGGCGAGGAGCTATCAAGTCAAATTTCAGAGAATGGGGAAGATAAAGTTGCTGGGTGGAGACTGGGGGGCCGATATGGCGGTGTATTGCAAAATAGCCTTTGTCTATACGCTTTAAGCGTATAATCTGACGATTGCGATACGAATTCATCGAGTCTGGCCTGTTCACCAAGATGGTGTACGACTACCTCAGTGAAGCCGACTACATTGCCTTTCAGCAGTTTTTGCTAGGGAAACGAAACGCGGATTTTTCATCAAATTTGCCAACCTGCGCAGGAGCTGAAACGTTACCTTTGCTTGTGCAGTTGATGGGGGGCGCACTGTGCTGCTACAGTTACCCCAAACGTAGTGATTAAACCTAGGAGCTGTGAATGAACCTGATCACGCTGGAGCCTGGTAAACGCGGTGGCAGGCCCTGTATTAGGGGTTTGCGAATCACTGTGTACGACGTCCTGTCGATGCTGTCGAGCGGAATGTCGCAGCAGGAAATTCAGGATGATTTTCCTGAACTGACCAAAGAAGACATCCTGGCTGTTTTGGCCTATGCAGCAGACCGGGAGCATCAGGTCTATTCTCTTAAAACGCAATGAAATTGCTGCTAGACGAGAACCTGTCACGCCGATTGGTTCCATTCTTGCAGCATGACTACCCCGACAGCAGCCAGGTGGTGTTGCTTGGCATGGAGTCTGCAACTGACAAAGATGTATGGCAACGAGCCAGAGACGAAGCCTACGTCATCGTGACGCGCGACGCAGACTTTCAGGAGTTGTCGCTGGTATGGGGACAACCACCGAAGGTGATAAGGCTCAAGACCCTCAACCAGTCACGATCTGCGACGCTGAAAATCTTGCTTGAAAACAGGACTTTGATTGAAGATGCGCTGATCACCCTGGATATGGCGTCCATCGAGATCGTTCCCTGAGTTGGTATCCACGCAAAACTCAAATCGTGACAGTCTTTGATTTATGCCAAGAGCGCGCGCACCAGCATTTCCGCAGCGGTGCTGAAACAATTGAAGGAGTTGCTGGACCATGATGACTGATGCGCAACTAAAGGCGCGTGATGCCAATCGCAATATTGGCGCAGAACTACTCGAAGCGGTGCGGGAGTTGCAGACCAACAAAGCGGCACGTACCACCACGTTTGAGCCGTTGGCTGATGGCAGTGTGCGCCGAACGGTGACCTTGGCCAACGGCACGGTGCAGACCCAAGAGATATTGGTGGGCCCGCAGTGGCAACTTTTAGCGGCACGCAGCCAGGCGGGCTTGTCGCAGTCAGAGTTTGCACGAGCTACTGGCGTGTCGGTGCGCACTTTGCAGGAGTGGGAGCAGGGCCGCAAGGTACCCAGCGGTGCCGCGCAAAGTCTACTCAAACTGGTCAGTCGCCACCCGGAGTTGCTCGCTGAGTTGGCGTAGCTGGGCAAGAAGGCGTTCCGCTCAATCGGAAACGGTAAGTCACCCTGCCTTGCGCAGGCGAGTTGTCTCAATACGCATCGCCACCGGCTTGCTCAGCATCTCCAGCAAAATCTTGGACCGGTTTTCAGCATCAGCCGTCTTGAAAATGGCCTCAATGCCGGCAAACGGACCATCGGCTGCTGGGTTCGAAGAATCCTCGTAGTTGCTATTTGTCAGAAACTCGCGTATATTTTCACACATGAGTACAAGCACCAAAACCGCTGAGCTGATTCGCCAGTGCATCGAAGGGATGCCGGTTGGGGAGCCCTTCACCCCGACGGCCTTTCTGGCTTTTGGCACGCGTGCGTCAGTTGATCAGACTCTGTCTCGCTTGGTCAAAGCGGGTTGCGTCGAGCGAGTGACGCGTGGTGTTTTCGTACGCCCTGAGGTAAACCGCTTTGTGGATAAGGTGATGCCGGAGCCAATCAAGGTGGCCGAGACCGTCGCCAGGACCACAGGATCCATCATCCAGATTCACGGCGCGGAAGCCGCTCGCCGACTCGAACTCACCACACAGGTTCCGACCCAGTCTGTGTTTTCGACCTCGGGTCCGTCCAAACGCATTCGTGTTGGCAAGATGGAGATTCGCTTGCAGCACGTTTGTCAGCGCAAATTGACCTTGGCCGGTCGGCCTGCCGGTCTGGCACTGGCCGCGATGTGGTACCTGGGCAAGTCAGAAGTGACACCCTTGTTGATTGAGAAGATCCGCCGCAAGATATCAGGCAGTGAGTTTGAGGCGCTGAAGTCCGCGACCAGTTCGATGCCCGCCTGGATGAGCGATGCTTTTCTTCGGCATGGGCGTGCCGCATGGAGTGTTCATGCCTGAGTCGTTCCTGCACCTGAGCCAGGGTGAGCAATCGCAGATCTACCGCGCGCTCGGGCCGCGACTCTCCCGCTCCCCCGTGGTTCTGGAAAAAGATGTCTGGGTGTGCTGGGTGCTGCAGACCTTGTTCACAATGCCGGGAAGATTGCCCATGGCGTTCAAGGGTGGCACATCACTGTCCAAGGTGTTCGGTGCAATCGCCCGGTTTTCTGAGGACGTCGACATCACACTTGACTACCGGGGGCTGGACAGCAGCTTCGATCCGTTTGCCGCCGATGTGTCGAACAGCCAACTGCGCAAGTTCAGTGATTCGTTGAAATCCTTTGTGGGCGAGCATGCGCACGGCGTCGTTGGCCCTCATTTTCAAGAAAGACTGGCCACCGAGTTCGGTGTTGACCATGGCAGGATTGAGATCAGTGACGACGGCGAGCAGTTGCGTGTGCACTATCCGAGCGTGCTGGACGCAGCTGCAGACTACGTTGGCAACAGCGTATTGATCGAGTTCGGTGGTCGAAATATCACGGAGCCCAATGAGCTCCATGTTGTTCGGCCTGATATTGCCCAGCACGTTCCCACGCTCGAGTTTCCAAACTCACAGGTGAGCGTGCTGTCCCCGGCGCGTACGTTCTGGGAAAAGGCGACATTAATGCATGTTGAATGTCAGCGCGGCGAGTTTCGTACCAGTGCAGAGCGCCTGTCGCGCCATTGGTACGACCTTGCCATGTTGGCGGACCTCGAGTATGGGCATGCTGCCCTGGCCAACCGTGATCTCCTGGCTGATGTTGTGAAGCACAAGAAAGCCTTCTACAACACCAGCTATGCCAACTATGATGCATGCCTTGCTCGCCAACTCCGGCTGCTACCGGACGAAGACGCATTGGTCGCCTTGCGCGCAGATTTTCAGCGCATGATTGGTGCGGGAATGTTCATTGGCGAAGCTCCCGCCTTTGATGACATCGTCGCGCGTTTGCGTGTGTTGGAAGCGACGATCAACGGTTAGCCGAAGCCACACCCCTGTCAGCGAATCTTTCGAGTCGGTAAGTCACCCTGCCCGGCGCAAACTGGCCGTCTCAATACGCATCGCCACCGGCTTGCTCAGCATCTCCAGCAAAATCATGGACCGGCTCTCGGCATCAGCCGTCTTAAAAATGGCCTCGATGCCGGCAAATGGAGCATCGGTGGGCAGATTGAAATGGCCAATGCTTGACAGGTGGACATTTGTGCATACAATGAACTCATGCATATCGAGTGGGATCCGGCAAAGGCGGCTGCTAATTTGCAAGCACATGGTGTGTCTTTTGGAGAAGCTGCCACCGTGCTTACAGATGACTTTGCCCTTACGCGTGAAGATCCAGACGCGCAAGGCGAGCAGCGATTCGTCACGCTGGGGATGAGCGCCACTGGAGCACTATTGGTGCTTGTCTATACGCACCGTGAGCCAGACATTTACCGACTGATATCGTCTTGGAAGGCCAACAAACCGCAAAGGAATATGTATGAAAAAAATCGTCGCTGAGCCCTACCGGGACATTGATTTCACTGACGCCAAGCAAGGCGCGGTGATCCCACTTGAGGCGGGCAAGACCAAAATATCGATTCGACTGGACAACAAGGTAATTGATGACTTCCGAGCGCAAGTTGAGCGCGCTGGAACAGGCAGTTACCAGACCTTGATCAATGACGCGCTGGTGGCGTTTATCCAGCAGCGTTCGATGATCGATGCCGTGAGGCAGGTGATACGTGAAGAACTGACCGCACCACAAAGAAACTCCCGTCGCACCCGCCGGCTGGAAGCGGCTTGAGTGGATGGCAATTGCTATGAAAACGCCCGTAGCATAAAAGGGGACGGTACCCTTTATTGGGGGTAGGCGGTTTGCGAAAGGATGCGTATGCAGCCGTTCTGGGTGAGAGGGCAGGACGCCCAGCCAGGGGCCTGAAGCCGGCCACCGAGGGCGGCGGCTTCTCGTCCGAGTGCCTTGTCAAAGCCAGCCGGGTTAGGCGGGAAATAACCTGCCAAGCGCTCAATTTTTCACATCGAAAAAGGGTTCCGTCCCCTTTTATCCCTCCCTTTTATCCCACTTTTATCCCACTTTACCGGTTGACCAAATCGAACGTTTCGGATAAATTAAGCGATATTTATCTTCAAGGAATATCGTATGCAAACATTTACCGCTAATGAGGCTAAAACGCGATTCGGCGAATTCCTGGATCGGGCGCAACGCGAACCAGTGGGCGTACTCAAGCACGACCGTATGGTGGGAGTGATGGTTAGTGTGCAGGACTTTGAAGCCATGCGCGCCTTTTACGCCGACCGCCTCCAACACCGACTCGACGCGTCAGCCCAAGGCGCTGCGCGCGCCGGAATGACGGCGGAGATACTCGATACCCTGCTGGCCGATGAAAGCTGACGCCCTGGATAAGAGGGTAGTCGTCGACACCAACGTGTGGCTGAGCGCCGCCCTGTCCCCAGCTGGAGCTCCATCACAGGTGCTGCGGCGAGTGCTGGCTTATGGTGTGCCGGTATTTTCGGCGCCCACTTTCGCCGAACTCGAAGCACGAATCTGGAAACCCAAATTCGACCGCTACTTGACGATGGAGGCGCGCCAGGGAATCTTGCATGACGCGCGGGCCTTGGGGCGCTGGGTTGATATTCCCCCAAGCATTTCGGCGCAGCGATACAGCAGAGATGAAGACGATGACAAGTTCATTCACACCGCTCTGGCCAGTGCTGCAAAGTGGTTGATTACAGGGGACCTGGATTTGCTCGTGATTGAGGCTGATTTGGGTATGCGCATTGTTGCGCCCGCCCAGGCATTGCTAATGGAGAACTTTCTTCCCGTCGACTAGATCGCCCTCACAGTCGTCATGCCGGGCCCCGACCCGGCATCCAGGGAAAAGGGGAAAAGGTACCGTCCCCTTTTCCGCTTGGCGCAGGTGCGCAGGCGTCGGCGCAGCAGCCTCAACGTGTACTTGATGCCATGCAGCGCCTGCGTGAACTCGGCTCCGGTGCGGAGCTGGGCTGCACGGTGCGCCAGGCACTCGACTCAGGACGCGATTGATGCCGTTTGTACTCGACAACTCGGTGGTCACTGGCTGATAAAAGGGGGCTGATAAAAGGGGACGATAAAAGGGGACGGTACCCTTTATCCTGGCTTGCTGCAAGGAATTGATGATAAAAGGGGACGCAACCCTTTATCCTGGCTTGCTGCAAGGAATTGAGCAAATAATGCAATTTCGCCTTACACTGTGGCTATTGCAAAACTTCGAGGGAATCAAGCGATGACAACATTGACAGTGACCGCCCGGGGACAAGTGACTTTCAGAAGAGACGTACTGCGGCACCTCGGTATTCAACCAGGGCAAAAGATCGAACTCGATTTACTGCCAGATGG
>QYPX01000121.1 GCA_007280205.1 Comamonadaceae bacterium | reverse complement strand
GCCACACGTCCAGCGACAATATCCTGTCGCAACCATCGGCCCTCTTTCGAGGCAAAACGCGAAGGAGACCAAGCATGCTACTGGAAATGGACCTGGAGACCACGATCTACGTGACCGGCATCGCTGTCGTGTTCTTTCAATGCTTCTATCTCAACTTTCGCGTCAAGCAGGTCGACCAGAAGTTGGAAAGGATTAGCGAGGAACTTGCAGAGCTTCGTCAGCTGGAACTGATCAGGGGCAAGGAAGTGAGCAAAGCGTAACTCGCGTAGGATGGCTATTTTCATCCCGGCTCTTCACGGCCAGCGGCCGAGACAAATCACGCAGTCGACGCCGGTCAGGTAGCGCAGATGGTAGCCAAGCTGGTACCAACCGTACCCGATGCGACGCAATATCAGGTGATGCGCGTTGTCAGGCCTGCCAGACACCGAACCCTGCTTCTCGTAGAAGAATGCCAAGTTCGACCTCCATGTCTCTGGCCGCCTCGTAGGCCATCGGGTTGTACGCTCTCGTAGAGGTCCGGCAACAGCTGAAGACCAAATAGCTGCACGTACCGATTGGACTGGATGCCCGCCTTGTGCTTGTCAAACCGCACGTCGGGGTCCAGACCTGACATGCCGACATAAACGCAGGGCTTGCCAGCAACGTAATCAGGGTTGCCCTTTCGGAATCGACCCTCAAGCAGAACGTCCTTTGACAACTCGATGACATAAACGCTGTAGTGTTTGCGTCCCATACCGGGTGTTCGTCTGAAGGTGGTCTGCAGCTTGATTCGGGTTGAGGCCCTCAATATTGAATGGGTTTGCTGAGCACCGCCATGGTCACCCTGGACACGCAAACCAGCTTTCCATCCTCAGTGGTGATTTTTACTTCCCACACATGGGAGCTCTTGCCAAGGTGGTGCGGCCGTGCTTCACCGTACACCCATCCCGTACTAACGGCGCGGATGTGGTTTGCATTGATTTCCTGCCCGACACAGTGGAAAAGACTTTGGTCCACCACAAATGCAGCGGCCCAGGACGCCAGGGTTTCAGCAAGAGCGACGGATATTCCACCGTGCAGCACACCGGCAGGCTGCTTGGTTCGATGGTCGACCGGCATTCGACCTCTCAGGTAGTCTGCCCCTGCCTCCAGAATTTCAATGCCAAGGTGCCCGTTCCCGCATTCCTTGCCTTTTTGGTTGACGAGTTCAAGAGGAAAGGTGGAATGCCAAATAGATTTCGGTAGATTTCCGTTCATGTGTCAGCAACTTTCTTTAGATCATTTTGTGGTTCATGGTCACTCTTTTACGCTGCCGCGCGGTCTGCCATCCAGCGACGGTACTTCCGGGCTTGTAACGCAGAATACGTCCTTGTACCATCATCACACACGCCACCCTGTTTATGATGCTTCTGTCATAGCGGCAATCATGCGATACAAGTGCATCTCGATGCCCAAAGACTTCAAACGGAGCCAATTTCTTTGCGATACCATTATGGTCGTACGATACACATCGTACTAACGATATGTTTTTGCCAAATCGCTCGAGTGCATTGAGATGATTTCGGTAGTACCTCCATGCAATGCGGCAACAAATGCAAGAAAGTAGGTGAGTCGATATGGTCAAGCGAGCACATGGCATTGCTGGTAAAAAGTCGGGCGGAGGACGGCAGATGGCCTTTGACGACCTGTTTTCCGTTGTGGGCAACACCGTCCCCGCAAACGCTGTTGCCAAGCCAGTCAAGAAGGCTTCGCCAGTTCCGTCGGCTATCAGGCTGGTCGCCCAGCACGTCACCCGGGATACGTTTTCCATGCCTTCAAGTGACTACGGTTTGATTGAGCAGCTGCGAGTAAGGGCTGCCCTGGAAGGGCGAAACACCAATAAATCTGAAGTTATCAGGGCGGGCTTGAGAGGCCTTCTCGCGCTGGAACCAGCGGACCTTGTTGCCATCCTGAATCGACTGGAGAAGGTGAAGCCAGGGAGGAAGTGACCATGTCACAACCTGCATCTGGAATTCGGCACACCGGTTGAAATACGATATATCGTACAAAGGATACGTACGGTACGACTTGATAGCTGACTTATCGCCAGACCCGGAAATCAAGGGCTTTCAAATCAGGGGTTAGCGACCCCTTGCCCTCATCATAAAAAGCGCTTGTAAGGCGTTTAAATCGGTCGCCCGGTTTTTCACTGGGGGCGCACGAGGTGAACCGCATGGTCGATTGGGCCAGGCGTGGCCCGCCAAGTGCCGTTGTTACGTCGGTGGACATTTTTCCGACCTGGTTGTCGGCGGCAAATGATCAATAACCACAGGCGGTCGGTTGGGGAACTGTGCCACCAACTCCAGGGTGCCACCCATCGCCTCGACGTAGCGCCGCATCGTGGACAGCAGCATGTCGCTGCGCTTTTCCAGGCGGGAGATGGTATCTTGACCGACACCCAACGCTGCGGCAAGGTCCTGCTGGGTCTGTTGGGCGGCCCGGCGCAAGTCCTTCAGGGTTGCCAAATTACCAGCACGCGCCTCAATAGCTGCCGGCCGCTTTGCCGGCAGGTCAGCCATCAGTTGCTCAAGTTTTTTTGCCATGTCGATGCCCCATATTCGATGCCCTCAATGTGCTGAGGTGGCCGTCAAATCGCTCGTCCGCGACGGTGATCAAGCGTTTGTAGAACCGTCGTTGATCTGCGCCGCCCTTGTCGCCACCGACCAACAAAATTGCTTGGCGCTCGGGGTCAAACGCAAACGCCACGCGCCACACCTCGCCGGTCCAGGCAAAGCGCAATGCCTTCATGTTGGTGTGCTTCGAGCCCTTCAAGGTGTCCACTGTTGGTCGCCCCACGCCGGGACCAGAATCCCTCAGCAGCAGGGCGTGCGCCAGCAACTCGTCTTGCAGGCTCTCCGCCAGGGCCGCGAATTCAACAGCAAAGTCGTCGTGAAAAAGGACGTCCTAAACCATGTGGCATTATGTACTTAAAGCCATATTGATGCAAGCTGAGTGATTGAGATGTCTGACTTGACATAAATGCTTTTTGAAGCTAATTTGTCACCACGATGTGGGTCGATGCAGTCAGCCACCAGATCAGGGAGTTACTGCGTAAATAGCTATCAACAAGATAGCAGCATTGGAGTGCGCCATGAAGCCGAAAATCTTCCCCTGGCAGTCGCTGAAGGTTCGCGCCACGGTGTTTACGCTGGCTGTTTTTGTGCTGGGGATGTGGTCGCTCTCGTTCTACATCAGCCGCAACTTGCGGGCCGATATGGAGCAAATGCTGGGCGAGCAGCAGTTGTCGGTCGTGACTTCAATGGCCAAGGAAGTCAATCAAAACCTGACGCAGCGCCTGCAAGCACTGGAAACGCTTGCCAAAGAAATGGATGCCGACCTATTGACCCGCCCGGCGGCCCTGCAAACCCGCCTGGAGCAGCGCCCACTGCTGCAGTTGCTGTTCAATGCCGGGGCCTTCGTGACCGATCTGGAAGGCACTGCCATCGCTGATGTGTCGCTCTCGGCCAATCGCATCGGCGTCAATTACATGGAGCGGGATTTCATTGTGGCGACGCTCAAACAGGGTAAATCAGCCATTGGCCGCCCGGTCATGGGAAAGCAGTTGAAAGCCCCGGTGTTGGTCATGAGCGCACCCGTGCGCGACGCTCAGGGCAAGGTGATTGGTGCGCTCGCCGGGGTAACCAATCTGGGGGAACAGAGTTTTCTGGATACGCTGTCAGACAGCCCCTATGGCAAGTCAGGGGGCTACATGCTGATTGCCCCGCAACACAACTTGTTTGTGACTTCCTCGGACAAGAGCCGCGTCATGCAGCCACTGCCTGCACCCGGCATCAACACCATGCACGACCGCTACATGCAGGGCTATGAAGGTTATGGCATTGCTGTCAGTTCCAGGGGTATCGAAGAGCTTAGTGCGGTAAAAGCCATTCCGGTAGCGGACTGGTATCTGGGTGTAGTCATACCCAGCACAGAAGCCTTTGCGCCTATTTACGCCATGCAGCAGCGTTTGCTTTGGGCCACGCTGCTGCTGACCCTGCTCACCGGCGCTTTGACCTGGCTGGTTTTAAGGCGCCAAATCGCACCCGTGGTGGAAACAGCATCTGCCATGGCGGCTCTGGCCGACACAAAGCAAATGCCGCAGCCCCTGGCGCTCACGCACGCGGGCGAGATCGGCCAGTTGGTGACAGGCTTCAACCGCATTCTGCAGACCTGGAGACAACGTGAAGAGGCGCTGCGAAAAAGCGAGCAGCACCTCGCCATCACGCTGAATTCGATTGGCGACGCCGTCATTGCCACCAATGTTGCGGGTCTGATCACCCACATGAACCCGACCGCCGAGCGCCTCACCGGCTGGCCGCTGGCCGACGCGCTGGGCCAGCCCTTGAGCGACGTGTTTCGCATCATCAGTGCCGAAACCCGCCTGCCTGCGCTCAACCCGGTGCATACGGTGATGGAACGCGATGGTGTGGTGGGCCTGGCCAACCACACTGCGCTGCTCGCGCGTGACGGGCGGGAATACCAGGTTGCCGACAGTGCTGCGCCCATTCGCAACGCGGCGGACCAGATTGTCGGGGTCGTACTGGTGTTTAGTGATGTCTCCGAGAAGTACCGTGCTGAGCAAGCCGTGCACCAGCGCCAGGCCATGCTGGAGCGCACCGAAAGCATGGCGCGCCTGGCCAGTTTCGAATGGGACGTGGACACCAACGCCTTCACCTGGTCGCCCGAGATGTTTGACCTGTTCGGCCGCGACCCGGCCCTGGGCGCACCAAACCTGCAGGCGCAGGCCGGGCTGTACACGCCCGAGTCCTCGCAAACCCTGTTGGATGCGGTGGGCAAGGCTGTGGCAGACGGCACGCCCTACACGCTTGATCTGATGACGGTGCAACCCGACGGCGAACTTCGCCCCTGCATCGCCAAGGGCTTCCCCGAGCGCAATGCCAGCGGGCGGGTGGTGCGCATAGCCGGGCTGGTGCAAGACATCACCGAGCGCAAGCAAGCTGAGCAATACGAGCGTTTTCGAAGCCACACCTTGGAAATGCTGGCCTCCAGCGAGCCCCTTGCCGAGGTGCTTGAAAGCATTGTGCGGGGCGTGGAACAATTCAACCCGGGCATGTTGTGCAGCATTCTGTTGCTCGACCTGGAAGGCCGCCATCTGTGCAAAGGGGTGGCACCGAGCCTGCCTGATTTCTATAACGCGGCGCTCGAAGGCATTGAAATCGGGGTTGGGGTGGGCTCCTGCGGCACAGCAGCCTTTACCGGTGAGCGGATGATCGTGGCCGACATTGCCACACACCCCTATTGGACCGCGTACAAAGACCTGGCGGCCAGTGCCGGACTGGGCGCCTGCTGGTCACAACCGATTCGCGGTGCCAGCGGCAAGGTACTGGGTACTTTTGCCATTTATCATCGCGCACCACACACGCCAGCGCCAGCCGATATCGCCCTGATTGAGCAAACCGCCAGTCTGACCAGCATCGCCATTGAGCGCAAAGCGGCGCAGGAACAGCTTCAGCTTGCTGCGGGTGTTTTTACGCATGCGCTGGAGGGCATCATGATCACCACGCCCGACGGCAGCATTGTGGATGTCAACGCAGCCTTCACAAGCATCACCGGCTACACGCGCGAAGATGCCCTGGGCAAGAACCCGCGTTTTCTGCACTCCGGCCGGCACAGTGCGGACTATTTTGCTGCCATGTGGCGCAACCTGGTCGCCAACGGCTACTGGTATGGTGAGGTCTGGAACCGGCGCAAGAGCGGCGAAGTGTTTGCCGAAATGCAGGCCATCAGTGCGGTGCGAGACGCGCAGGGCAAGGTGAGCCAGTACATATCGCTGTTCTCCGACATCACCGAGCGCAAGGCGCACGAGAGCCAGCTCGAACATATTGCCCACTTTGATCCACTGACCAACCTGCCCAACCGCGTGCTGCTGGCTGACCGCCTGCAACAAGCCATGGCGCAGGCGCAGCGCAGGCAGCAACAGGTGGCGGTGGCCTATCTCGATCTGGACGGATTCAAGGCCATCAACGACCAGCACGGCCATGGCATCGGCGACCAGGTGCTGATCACCCTGGCCAGGCGCATGAGAGAGGCGCTGCGTGAGTGTGACACGATAGCCCGCATCGGTGGCGACGAGTTTGTGGCGGTGCTGATTGACCTGGAAGACAGCACCGCCAGCGTGCCTTTGCTCAACCGGCTGTTAGCGGCCGCCGCACTACCGGTGCAGGTGGGCGACCTGATGCCGCAGGTTTCGGCCAGCGTGGGTGTCACGTTTTACCCGCAGGCGCAAGAAATGGATGCCGACCAACTCATGCGCCAGGCAGACCATGCCATGTACCAGGCCAAAATGGCGGGCAAAAACCGTTTCTGCGTGTTTGATGCGGCGCAGGACAGCAGCATGCGTGTCCAGCACGAAAGCCTGGAACGCATCCGACTGGCGCTGGAGAACCATGAGTTGGTGTTGCACTACCAGCCCAAGGTGAATATGCACAGCGGCCAGGTGATGGGTGCCGAGGCCCTGATCCGCTGGCAGCATCCCGACAAAGGTCTTCTGGCGCCGGCGGCCTTCCTGTCGGTGATTGAAGACCACCCACTGGCCGTTGCCGTGGGCGAGTGGGTGCTGGAAACCGCCCTGACCCAGATCGAGCGGTGGCGCGCTGCTGATCTGGACCTGCCCGTCAGCGTCAACATCGGTGCCCGCCAGTTGCAACAAGGCAACTTTGTGCAGCAGCTGCAAGCCATGCTGGCCAGGCACCCGCAAGTCAACCCAACCAGTCTGGAGCTTGAGGTGCTGGAGACCAGCGCGCTGGCAGACATGGCACAGGTGTCGCAGGTGATTGAGGACTGCGCCCGCATTGGCGTGAAGTTTGCGTTGGACGACTTTGGCACCGGCTACTCGTCACTCACCTACCTCAAACGCCTGCATGTCACGCTGCTCAAGATTGACCAGAGCTTTGTGAGTGGCGTGCTTGACGACCCGGATGACCTGGTCATTTTGCAAGGCATCATCAGCCTGGCCGCCGCGTTCGGGCGCGACGTGATTGCCGAAGGTGTGGAGACGGTGGCGCACGGCACCGCGCTGCTGCAGCTGGGTTGCGAACTGGCACAAGGCTACTGCATTGCACAGCCCATGCCACCAGAGCAGTTACCCGCCTGGGTGGCCAACTGGCAGCCCGATGCGGCGTGGTGTGGGGTGATGAATTCTGGTGTGGCATCCCGGTCAACAGACAAGTAGGCTGCCGCAAAGGTCCCTGTAAACGAACGCTTGGACAAAGCTCATGGTTCTGACTCGCTGGACGCAGTCAATGGACGCGCGGATGTAGTTGTTGTCCACCTCGGGGTCATCGCGCAGTGCGAGTTCGTAATCAATGGGACCAAACCCGTTGGCAATGGCGATCAGATCAAAAAACAAGCGGGTAATTCGTCCGTTCAGTTCGTAAAACGGATGCAGGGCAATCAGCTCGCTTTGGTAGTAGGCCAGGCGGTCGGCAAATCGGTCCAGGGGCCACAGCGCGGCACCCCGCAGAAAGTCTTCATTCTCCAACTCGCGGAAGATGCGGCGTGCTTCGTTTGGCAAGAACGTGGCACGGCAAAACATCGATCCGCCTTTGACCATGTCCTGCGTGCGGTACTGGCCTGCCCAGTCATACAGGGTATCAAACGTGCGCTGGTGCAGGGATTGAAAATAGGCTTCGTCAAACCGGGTGTCTGCCGTCAGCTCGGATACAAAAGTTTGGTATGCCTGTTGCAGCAGCTGTGCTTCTATTTCGTGGAGGATTTCGGCATCGCCGATGTTCAGCCGATTGATGGGAAGGTCGGTCCCCGGCTGATAGATGTCACTTTGGTGGAACTGATACTTTGACACGCTGTTGATCCATCAGTGCTTTGGCTTTGGCCTGAATCTGGAGCGATGAGCTGGGGCGATAGCCTTCAATCCGCATGGAGACGCGCACAGCCTGGTCAAGGCGGTTTTGGAGTTTTTGCGTGACTTGCATGTGGCGAGTAGGTAAGCTGGGCTGGTTTCGATTTTACCGTGTCTCAGGTCGATTCGGCCAGGCGCGGCCCGCCAAGTGCCGTTGTTACGTCGGTGGACATTTTTCCGCGCGAGCAAGCCTTTGTTTACAAATTCCCGATGTCCCGACCACCTGGTCGAACGAACCCTGACTCCGCCCAGGCAACTGCACTGCTGGCATTCAATTTGAAAGCAGGCGAGACGGCGGCTCGACCCAGTTCCTTGCCGAACTCATCCGCCGCGACCAGGGATGCCGTGGCACCGTCCTCGTCTGGCACGATGGTCAGCGCGACGGTAATGCGGCGTCCCGCGACCGTCACGGTGATATTCCGGTTGAGTTGGGCATGAAGTTGCTGCTCGTGACGACGCAGGACCTCAGACGCCGTCTTGACAAGGGTGTGGAACGCGGCAACGTCAAGTGGCTTGGGGTTCTTCTTGTCGCGTCCCATGGTCCACGGTCCAACCAGGGCCGGCTCAGATTCACTGTGCAAGGTCATCGCAACCGCCCAGCCGTCGTCATCCTCGTTCTTGATAACTCGCGCGGTCCAGCGCTCATCGCTCCACACGCGGTCCTGATGGATTGGCTCGGGGGTGTTCTCTGTCATCGTTGCTTTCAGTGGGGGGCATATCGCTGACCGATGCTACCGTGGGTTGAATTGCCTTAGCCCGTGCTCGGTGCGGTAGTCGTAATCGGCATCGCGCTGCTTTAGGCTTTCAGTCAATTGCGCTTTGCTTACGTGAGCTATCATCAAACTGGAATCAAGTTGTTGTACGGTACATCACCCCCAGATCCTAGCGTTACTGACTGCTGGTTTGAGCCGACAGGGCAGGGTGATGCGCGGCGCACCCTGCCAAAAAACAGGCGGCCATTACTTACACGGGTTTCTATCATTTATACATTGTTTTATTGCCATATTAATGATAGAATTTCGTGTAAATGAGAGAAAACTGCACCATCCAGCTATTCTGCAACGGGACTTGGCACGACGTGGCAACGGTTTCGCTTTTTGGACAAGAGCGGGAGGGATGGCGCACAAAGACCTACTCAGGCTACTCGGCGGAGTGGGCGTTCGAGCATCCTAATCGACGTGACGCGCATGCGCTTGCCTGCCAAGTGCCCGTGGGACTCGAGCCACTGGAGTTGCCGCACTGGCCAGTCTTCCTGATCGACATGCTGCCCCAGGGTTTTGGCCGGGAAGAACTGCTGCGCCGCATTGACTTGTCGCCTACCGCCGCTGAAGAAGCGGACTGGCGATTGCTCAAAGCAGGCGCCGGAAACCCAATCGGGAACCTGCGTGTCAAAGAAGCCGCAGAGTGGCTGCAGGCAAACGCAGGGCCTGTGCGTGGATTTACCGATGAAGACATCGCCGCGCGCAGTGAAGATTTTGCAGAGTACCTTGCATCCAACGGTCTGTTTGTAGCAGGGTCATCGGGCGTGCAGGGAGAGTGGCCAAAGGTATTGCTCACGCGAGCAGACGACGGTCTCCTCTACTTGGACCACACCCTTGCAGATGAGCGCGCACGCGAACACTACATCGTCAAGTTTGGGCGGGGCACGAATGAACGCCTGGCCAGCATCCTGCGTCACGAAGCGCCTTATATGGACATCGCCAAGAAGCTGGGCCTGAGGGTGCACGCTCCTTTGGTACTCAGGGAACGCGCGCTATTCATACGTCGGTTTGACCGGGCAATCGATTCGCAGGGCGTTCAACGCCTTGCTCAGGAGAGCATCGCCACACTCACGGGTATCCCCGGGTTCGGGGCGGTACCCAGCCATGATCAGGTGTGTCGTGCGCTGCTCAATCGCTGCACAGACCCTCAGACAGACATGCTTGAGTACATCAAGCGCGACGTGGCCAATCTGGCACTGGGCAACAAAGACAATCACGCCAGGAACACTGCTTTGCAACGCGATTTCTCGGGGGGTGTGCGCCTGAGTCCGCTCTATGACTTTGCGCCGATGTACCTGCACCCGGACGGCATTGCTCGTCGCATCCGTTGGGAAGATAACGACGCTGGCAGCCCAGACTGGGCACGCGTCATCGCTCGGGTTTGCGAGATTGACGCAGAGATCCAGACGCCTGGACGTCGCAAGCACAAGGCGCATGCGCCAAGAGTGAACCGAGAAGCGCTGGTCACCGGGCTCAAGGAAATGGTGCCGGGCCTGCAGGAGATAGCCCAGGACGGGGAGTCAATCGGGCTCGACCCTGATGTCTTGCAGCATTTGCGACTTGGCATCCTTGCTCAGGCCCAGCAACTCGCCGCATTGAAATGAGGCCCTTCCATGGATAAGCGCTATACCGCACTCAGCCTCCAGCAGCAGCTCGAACTGCGGCGCCAGGCAGTTCAGGATGTTCTTGCAAATCCGCAGTGGAGTCTTCCTGAGTGCATTCGTCACTTAAGGAGGACTATGCGGATTACGACGGCCGAGCT
>QYPX01000036.1 GCA_007280205.1 Comamonadaceae bacterium | reverse complement strand
TTTTCCAAACGAGCGGGTGCTTGGAGAATGGGCACAAGCGGCTTCAGCCTGGACTGAATGCTGCCGACCTTGTCATTGAGAATTTCAACGGCGCGGTGGGCTTTGCTGAACACTTCATGTTGCCTTAATTCCTGGGCAGTCGCATTCAAACTGTAGGCACCGCTGGAATCGCAAATTTTGCGATAAATCGCCTTTTCTTGGTCAAGAACAGCCTGCGCATCATCCAACTCTTGCTGGATGTCTGCCAACTCGCGTGAGGCGGTGGCGTGTTTGGCTTTGATCGAATCGAAGTAGCCGTTGGCTTTTTTGCTGAAGGGATTGAGTTTCATTGGTGACTTTCTTGGTGGTTAAGAGGCTGACGGGACGCGATGAGTGCGAGCACGGCTTGCATCAGCACGTTCGAATTGCCCGACGAGGGCATTGATTGACGGGCTGATGTGGCCGCAGCGATCTGGTTTCGCGCTAGGCTTTGCCAGATGGGGTGAAGGTTTGGATTGACAGGTTGAGTCATGAGGGTTTCCTTAAGAATTGCCGCCCACTACGGAAGTGGTGACACCGGGCGGCGTGATGTCATAAAAAATCGTTGGCTTTGATGGGTGCGATGCGCCACAGCGCACCTTCGCGGCTGTGACCGGCGGCGGCAATCTCGATGCCTTTGGCCCGGTACGCTGGTGCAATGCGGCGTAACTGGTCAGACAGACCCTTGGGCGAGCGCGGCCAGTTGTTGCGGTCGCCATTGCTATGCACGCTCAGAAAGTCGTAAAGTTGACCGGCGGTGCCATTCCAGCGCCATGGAAAACCACCGTGGCCTAATGCCTTGTCCAGCGCCTGCGCCACCGCGTTGCCTTCCAGGGCACGGTCAATACCGGCACTGATCAACTCTGCGTATTGCTGCTGGAACACACCGGCGTCATAGCCTTGAGCACGTGCAACGGCTTCGCCAAAACGTTCGTAATCAGCCATGCGCTGCTTGTGGGTCAGGCGCACGCTGGGCAGAATCAGCAAGGCCCGGGCAAACAAATCCAGCAATGCGCCAAACACCACGGGTCGGTCACGCTCCCAATGCGCATGGGTGTCGGCATCATCTTTACGGGCACCGGCGGTGATCACTGGCATGTCGACATGAATCACCCGGTCGATCAGGTCTGGGCGGCTGGCCACAACCGCGATGCCGTTGAGCACCACTGGCCGCTTGGTTTCCATGACATGCTCTTCGCCGTTGGTGTACAACTGGCGCGCAGCAAACCCACCGCCTGTGGCCAGGGTGCAAAAGGCATCCTGCTGTTCGGCGGTCAAGCCCGAGAGGTTTTCGTAGGAGACCAGCCAGTTATTGGCGGCTGCGACAAAGATGTCTTCCACCGTCTTGGGCCTGCCACGCAACATCACCTTGTTGGGGTCAATCAAGCTGCGCAGCACCGACTGGGTGGTTGATTTGGCAGACCCTTGCTCACCCACCAATTCCAGCACCGGGAATGGTGTTTCGGGCCGAAAGCAGTCCAACAGCCAAGTCAGCACCATCAAGCGCCGGTCGGCAGGGACATTGACGTGCTGCCAAAGGGTGTCGATCTGACCGCCACGCTCGGGCATGGGCAAGGGTCGCATCGACTGGTTGCGGGTGAACAGCAGCGGCGATGCATCCAGCACGCGCCAGCCGTTGCAGGTGACGTGGATGGCGCGCCATTGCGCATCACACACATCAATCAAGTAGCCGTTGGCATGGACAGCGGCGCGCAGATAAATCTCGACCTCGCGCCCATCGTTGACACCGGCGGCGCACAGGGTGGCCAGGGCGGCGCGCATGGTCATGTCGGGTATGCCCGTCTCAGTTGCACGCCAATAGGTAGCACGCAGCCACGCCTCGTAACCAGTGGATTGCACCCGCCAGACCTCTTGGCAACTGGGCATGGGAATGATGGCCACCGCAGTGCGGTCAGCATCGTGGTGCAAATGGCACTGGGCACGGGCCATTTCCACCAGCGCGTCCATGGCCGAGCGTTCCTCGCCACCACCGGGCAGTTCCTGATGCACCAGTTTGTCCAAAATGGTGACCGAGCAATCCCGGTTGGTGACCTTGGCTTGGTGGCGAAGGCGCAGGTACGCCGACATGTCGGTGGCGCGCAAAACAGAAAATGCCTGCACCACAGCATCTTCAGCAAGGACACCGACATCGTCTTTGAGTCGAATCAGCGCAGCCTCGATCACCTCAACCGGATTTTGCGGCGGCGTGAGAGTTGGTTGATCGGCCGATGCATCTGACTGATCAACGTCCACCTGTTGAGATTCACCATCACGACCATCACCAACGTCACCGCTGTGATGGTTGTGACGGTTGTGATGGTCGTTCCCTACTGTCGAGGCTTGGGAACGGATAGTGCTCACCATCACCGAGCACCATCACGTGATGCTTTGGCACGGTCACCAATCCAGTTTTCTATCTCATGTTCAAGCCAACCGACGGTATTGGCCGACAAGCGGATGGGCGTTGGAAATTGCGCATTGGCAATGAGCGCGTAGATGGAGCTTCTGGCAAGGCCGGTTCGGGCCTGTACTTGCTGCCGACGCAATACGGTCAGACGGTGCTGGATGGACTTGGACACGGATGAAACCTCCTGGTTCGCAATGGAATGCGACGGATGGTCTCAACCGATGTCCTGCCGTATCAAATGCATACAGCAGGGAGTTCAATAAAATCAATGGGTTACAACGGCACCTACGGCAGGGCCGAGTCCAGTTTCCCTGCCGCATATACGGTAGGGCCTATGAAAATGTCTACAAAAAGTCGGGGTGCTGTGCCCAGTCAGGGAATTTTTTTGCCAGCACGTCAAGGGCACGGCGCTGTGTCATGTGTCCTGATCTGAACAGCCACGATGCAATCAGAGCAGGACTCCACCACGATGGAAAGCGTTGACCGCCTCGGCTTGCTTTACCTTTTTGCACCAGAGCGGCCTTGAGCTTTTTGTAGCGCGGTGTGTTGCTCAAGCGATCTCGCCACCATTTTTCGTTTTCGCGGCGGTCAGGTTTCACCATAAAAGCCGCGATGATTTCTTCGGTGGTGACACCACGCTCCCGCAACTCCGCATCGCTTGGGTAGATGTCGTCAGCGGGTTTGGTCTCGACCTGCGCTGCATCGCTGACAGAGTCGGAGTCGGACGCATCACTGATCAATACAGGTTCACCATCAAAGGGTGCTGTGATCACTGAAATCTGTGGCGCAGGTAATGTGGGGACGCTGTCGGGTATCCATTTCCACTGACTCTCATCGAAGCGGTAAGCATCTGGACTTGCCCACACTGGATAGGCAGGACGTGGTTGGGGAGGTACATCGACAGGGCTCTTACCCTCCACCTGCTCTGCCCATTGGGTGAAACTGGCCCGGTCAATCAGCAAAATGCCACGTCTTGACAACTCATGGACTGGGTCGTCGAAGTCCTTGCCATCGTTGCGGCGGTAGAAAACAATGCCTTTTTCGCAGGCAGAGAACAAGGCTTGCTGTTTTGCCTGCTTGCACCGGTCATCCTGCTGACACCACTGGTCAAGGATGTACCAGGGCGGCAGCCAGTCGGCATGTTCCCAATAAGGATCACAGGCTGCTTTGCTTTGTATGTTCATTGATCAGGATGTCTAAATGGGTAAATCTTATCTGGAGTCGGTATATGTCCTTTCCGCAATGCAAACAAGAGGAAACAACCATCACGACCATCACCACCATCACAGGCACCGCCGGAACCAATGCGATGCGTGATGGTTGTGACGGTAGTGATGGTGATTACCTATTGTTATGGTCGCCGCACGGATACATGCCCCAGGTAAAAGGGGTCCTTCTTTCAGAAAATCCTATGCGGGGGGCAACAGCGCATGGCTGGCCTACAGTCAGGGTGCAAACCAAGGTTTGCAGGGGTTTGCACCACGGCAGGTTTGCACCTTGGGCGCAAAGGGGGGGAATTCAATTCACACCCTTTGCCGACCCGGCGGGCTGGTCATGCGGAGATAAACGGCATATTTGCCGCAATTCCTGCGGTGAATGATGTACTGACGACGAAAAAGGGTGTCCGCTCAATGGACCCCCTTGTGGCAGAGATGACCTCCAGCATTTGGAGGTCACCGCCAACGATGGCTGTTGGCGCGACCGGTCAGACGTAAATTTCCTCGTCGATGGCGACTTGCACCACAAACCCGGTCAAGTAAGCCATGCCGCGAGGGATGCCCGTTTCCTTGGCGGTGATGCGCCCAATCGTCCAGCCCATCCATTTGGCAGTGGCCGTGTCAATCGCGTCCTTGAGGTTGCAACCCACAAAAAGTCCGTTTTGGACATCATCTGCAAAGTGGCGACCATGGCGGCTGTCCAGAAATGCCCTGACTTGCTCAGGTTCGCACCTGGTGGCTGTGGCGATGGTTGGCAGGGCGATGGCCCAAGCAGCGGGTGCGTGCTCTTGCATGGTGCCCCAAAACCCGAAATCGGTCACGGTGGCTGCGGGAATGTTGGTGGTTGCGTTCATGGTTTTCTCCGGTGGATTGATTGTTTCGACACCCGTAGTAAGACGCTATTCAAGCCGGAAGCCAAGCTATTTGTGGCGTGTGAATCAACATGGATGCGCAAATTTGCGCACCCTGTCCGTGCAACCAATCAAGCGTGCATTTCGTCTGCCGATGCGGCGACGTGGTAGCAGCGTTCGCCACCACCTGGTTTTGCCGATGTGATGGTCAACCCCAGTTTCTTTTTGAACGCTCCGGCAAACGTGCCGCGCACGGTGTGGGCTTGCCAGCCTGTGCATGCGCAAATTTGCGCAACCGTCGCACCCTCCGGGCGGCGCAGCATCCCGATGATGGTGGCCTGCTTGCTGTGTTCGCGCTGGCGCTGGGCTTTTGGCGCTGCCAGTGGCTGTCGTGCGGCTTGCGCCCACTGGGCCTCGACGTTGGCCACGGTGGCCTCCAGTTCTGGGTCTGCGTCCAAGGGCGCCACCTCTGGCGCAAGTGCAGCCGTTGGCCGCGTGAGCCCAATTGCATCGTAACCCTCGGCGGCGACAAAATGGTCGACACCGTTGCTGGTGATCAGGGCGCGATTGAACAGGCCGGTGAGCACCTTCTGGCGGGCACCACCTTTGACGTTGTCGGGAAACCATGTGATCTTGCCGTTGGTGTGTTCGACTGCATGGGCCAGAACGGCGTGCTGGGTGGGTTTGAGTTGGATGGTCATGATGTGATTCTGATTTGTTGCGGGGGGTGATGAACGCGCTGTTTGGCAGTGAAGCCAAGCTTTATTTGCTTGGCTTGCGCAACAAATCAGTCCTGCGCGATTTCTGCCTCCGTGGCCTTGGGCATGGACGCACCCAACTCGACACCCGCCTTGAACGCGGCCTCCAGTGCATCGCGCACGCTCCAGACTGCGACATCGTGGAAGTCAAGGCGGTCAGAGTTGCGTGTTTCCAGGGTGTCGATAAAAAGGTGCTTTTGGGCGATCAAGGCAAAAATCTGGTCGATGGTGGTGGTCATGTCAATCTCCGGTTGGTGTGTTGCGATGCCTCTAGTAACGCGCTGTTTGATTGAGAAGCCAAGTCCATTTCGATCATTTTTTGATTCTTTTTAAAGATGCAAATTTGCATGATTTGTGGCGGCGAGACCTTCGGCAAATTTGCAGAAGGTTCACATCAGAGGTGCAAATTAGCGTACCCGCATTCAAATACGTGGAGCAGACGATTCGGTACGCCAGTTCGCCCCGGGCACCATCGGTCATCACTATATTGAGTCAGTTTTTTCGCGCATCATGTCGGAGATATCACCTCGGATGGTGTGGCGCTGCCTGCCGGTGCTACACATCAATTGGAAAAAGACGCGCACTCGGGGTTCTGTATGGATGCCACTAACGTGGCCAGTTTGGCGACCACTCTGCAGTGGTTGCACGATGGGGTCCAGATTTTCGACTGGCCAATTGGTTTTGGAACTGGCCGGATGTGGCCGATGGTGGCGTAACCAGCATCGGTGAGTGGGTGGATTCGTGGTCATAGCAGGCTCCGGTTTGATTGATTACGCACTATTCACGCGCTAAACGATCAAGAAGCCAAGCTCTGTCAAATTGGGTAATCATTCATTTATAGGGGTAATGAACTGATTATTTACCCCGATTCAGGGTACGATTACCCCATTTGCCGCGCCTAAGATCATTCATGCACTCACTCTCGCCCGACTACCTTGCCAATCTACGCTTTGACGCTCAGCAGTTGGCGACGTTGCGAGCTTTGGGTGAGTACCGTGGCAAGCAACAGCTCTATTTCACCCAGTCACCCGAGGTGTTGAGCGATCTGCGTCAAATCGCGTCCATAGAATCAACCGAGTCATCCAACCGCCTCGAAGGTGTGGTTGTAGCAGCCCATCGACTTAAGTCGCTGGTGCTCAAAAACGCAACGCCTAAAAGTAGGTCCGAGCAGGAGGTTGCTGGCTACCGCGATGCTCTCGGGTTGATTCACGAAAGTGGCGAACAAATGCCTTTTTCGGTGGGCACCGTCCAGCAATTGCACAGCATCTTGTATCGCTACATGCCGCAGCCAGGTGGGCACTGGAAGGCAGCCAACAACGATATCATCGAACGTCATCCTGATGGGAGCTCCCGTATCCGTTTTCACCCAGTGGCGGCGCACCTCACGCCAATGGCAATGATGGACATGATCGCCAGCTATCGCACCACACTCGAACAACATCTGGCCGACCCGCTGGTACTCATACCTCTGGTCATACTTGACTTTCTCTGCATTCATCCCTTCCCGGATGGCAATGGTCGCATGGCAAGGTTGTTAACCCTGCAATTGCTCTACCATTTCGACTATGCAGTGGGACGCTTCATCAGCCTGGAACGAATCTTCGAAGAATCGAAGGAGAGTTACTACGAAACATTAGAGTCCAGCTCGCAAGGTTGGCACGAAGCCGAACACAATATCGCCCCGTGGCTGAACTACTTTTGGGGTGCGCTTCTGCGGGCGTACAAAGAGTTCGAAGAACGTGTCGGTACCATCGAACGTGGACGGGGTGCGAAAGGCGACCGAGTGCGTGCTGAAATTCTTAAACGTCACTTGCCATTCTCAATCTCCGATATTGAAGAAGCCTGCCCGGGTGTCAGCCGCGACATGGTGAGACTGGTTTTGCGTACCATGAAGTCCGAGGGGCACATTACACCCACCGGCAAAGGCCGAAGTGCTAAATGGCAAAGCAATCCCTCAGTGCCAAAACTCAAATGAACAGTTCCGACAAAGTCCACGACACGCTGGTGTACCGCCTGTCGCAAGTGCTGACCAAACTCAACCAGGGCGAGTCGCTCGATCCGCAAGCCTTGGCTGATGAATTTGGCGTCAACCTCAGAACGATCCAACGAGACCTGAATGTGCGTTTCGCCTGCCTGCCATTGATCAAAACCGCTGGCCGCTACCGGCTTGAAGCGGCGCACTTGGGCAAGCTGACGATCAAGGACATTTCACAGTTCGCCTCGCTATCGGGCGTTAACGGCCTGTTTCCGCAGTTGAGCGAACAATTTTTGCGTGGCGTGTTTGACTCAGATCGTAAAGATGCATGGGTCGTCAAGGGCCACCATTACGAAGACCTGCGCGGTAAGGATGCACTTTTTTCTGTGCTGGAGCAGGCAATTGTTGACCACCACCATATTCAATTCACTTACAACAAGGCACCCGGCCAAAGCAAGCTGCGCCAGCAGGTTGAGCCCTACAAGCTGATCAACCAGAAAGGCATCTGGTATCTGGCAGCGTGGGATGACGGCAAGTTGAAGGCATTCACTGTCACCAAAATGGAAGGCCTGCTGGCCGCCCCCACCTTATTCGCGCCACGCTCTCACATCGACGAAGAACTGGCAAAGAGCGATGGCATCTGGCTCGGTGTACAGCGTCAGCGTGTCTTGCTGCGCGTTGCTGGTGCGGTGGCCAACTATTTCAAACGACGCCAACTCATCCCCAATCAGCAAATCGAGCGCGAGATACTGGGTGGTGACATTCTGGTGTCCACCACCGTGGCCCAAGCTGATGAGGTGCTGTCCATCGTGCGCTACTGGATTCCGCATGTGCGGATTCTTGAACCGGTGGAGTTTCAGCAGCAGTTGGAAGCCGGTTTGGCTGGATACTTGGCTGTGGGCGATGCCGATTCGTAACAATTTTCTCCGCTCGGCTTCGCGTACCGAAAAACGACACGCCCTGTCATCCAGATCACCTATCCTCGCTTCACGCATTTGCCGAAATGGCTAGCACTTCTGACGGAGGGTTTATGGATTGGACCGCGGATTTTATTGGGCTACTGTTGCTGCTTGCAGGTGGTGTTCTTGGCATGAAGGCAAGGAAGCGGAAATTTGATCGAACCAACCCGTATGGCGTTGAGTGTTTCCCCAGTTACATGACAAAAGTGGCTTCGAAAACAAAAGACCACGTTTTGAACGGTGGGGCAATCATGCTTTTGTGTTCGGGAACTTTGCTGCTGTCCTACAACCATATGGCTACTTGGGGCTGGATCGTCTGGCTTCCCATTGGGTTGTTCATGTTGTTTGTCTTGATTGGCAATTAAGCCCAGCATATTCACATGAAGAAGTTCATCAAGTCCGAAAGCCGGTTGCGACCATTCAATAATGCTGTCCCATCAGCAATGTGTTTGATGTGGGTGTATGTGGTGCCAGTCTTGCCTGCCCACACACAAGAGAATCGCGTCTATCAAACCGACCAATACGGAAACGTTCAATATCACAAGCTGGGCTTCAAGGTGGTTGCACCCAAGTGATCAACCCCTGAAATTGATGAAGAATACTAAATGACCGACATCGACAAAGAAGAAACAACAACCAGCCGTATCGGGCGATGGCCCTTTTTTTTGTTGAGCTACGGCTATTTGGCAATGCTCGGTGCCGCTTCTTGGCAAACACAATTGCTCAATTCTCTCTGGTTCGGAATTTTGGTACTGGCACTTTCGGTTCCGATGATGCTGGCGCTTTGGCACCAAAGCACAGTGCATCGACTGATCCTTTTGGGTCAATTCCGACACGATACGTTTTTGTATAAATGGGGTAGTCGGCGGACAATGAGCATATTGCTGCAAGCTGGCGGTGCTGTGCTACTTGCCGCACTAACGCTGTTGCAAGCCGCTTACTTTGGCTGGTTTGAATGGTTGATGGTAGTACTTTCCCCGCTAGTCTTCAATGTCATTCATCGCTGGGCACAGTCAAAGTCTGAAACACAGTTTTCGAAGGAAGTCTACGCAACCCGGTGGGTTTTTTGGTTTACGCAATTGTCGTTTCTAGTGACATTGACGATCACCTTTGTGTGCATCGCGTATGCCACTGCCAGCACTGCCCAAATTCCCTATCTGGATCGTGTGTATCAGTTGCAGATTCAGTGGGACGGAGCGGAATCATCGGTCGTGAAATGGGTGCTTGATGCTGGAGCATATGGGCAAGCTGCACAGGAATCAATTGCTAGCGTTACTGGGCAAAGTTACTGGAAGGTACTGGCGGCTTTCTTATTTGCACCATTGACAGTGTTTGCTTCGGTGGCGCTCGCACTTTCCGGGGTATCACTCTCGCGCGATGACCTACGGCGCACGATGGGTGATGGCGTTCATTCCAGCGACAAGCCGCCTTCTATTGGCCCAGCCAATGCTGCAGTGTGGGCCGCCGTAGCGGTGGTGTTGATAGGCTCGTACTTCCAGCTACTCGCCTATGCAAACCAAGTGGCTAAGAATGAAGACAGTCCGCTGGCAATTCGACCGATGGAACCGTGTGAAAAAATTGACGGCATCACCTATCACATCAACACCGTAAAGGCAGTTGAGAGTGTGATCGCGCTGGCGACACCAAAATTGACGGCCGTTGGCCTTGATGCCTGTCAGCAGCTGACCCAGTTGGATACCAACATCGCGGCTGGTGTCGATGACTACCTCAATTGGTATTTCAGTCTTGGCGCCGATTACGCCCGATTAGCCATGATTCTGTCGGGGGATGTGGACCTCTTCCTCCAATCAAAGGTCAATGAACTGGTGATGGGTAAGCTGCAGCACGACGACGCATTCAAAAAGCTGCAGGCGGCATACGAGAGCCAGTGGATGCAGTTGCATGAAGCCAGTGGTGCGATTCAGAGATTGCTAATTGAAAACCGCCTCAATATCGTTGACCGTGGTTGCAAGGTTGTCAGTGATACGTCTACACGGCAAATATCCATGCACCTCGACGAAGCCAAAGCCCGTCTTTCTACCAGTGCTGCCGCCGGATTGATCGGCGGGGTGTTTGCTTCAAAGTTGACGGCCAAAGTAATGACCAAATCCAGCGTGAAGATCAGCAGCAAAGTTTTACTCAAGGCAGTCGCCAAAAAAGCAGCAGGAAAGGCCGGTGGGGCGTTAGCTGGCGCAGGTGTGGGTGCTGGTATCGGGTCAATCGTGCCATTCTTCGGAACTGCCGTCGGTGCGGTCGTAGGGGCGGTGGTAGGTGCTGCGGTAGGTGTTGGGATTGACATCGCTGCGTTGGCCATTGAAGAGGGACTTACCAGGGATTCGATGCGAAAGGATCTCATTGATTCGGTGACTGAAACGCTACAGCCGATGCGCAACACGTTCGCCTGCAAATAAGTTTTATTTTGCATTCCTGGTACCAGCTGGCAAAAACGACACGACCTGTCGAAGCGGTGGCGGATCATCCAAACATGGCTTCGATAAATCGAAAGGAAAGCACCATGTTTTGGATATTTGCATTGTTTGTGGGAGCCGCAGCGAGCTTTGCGACGCTCGGGATTTTTTTCGTTCTATTCAAAATCATGAGTCTTGCGTTGATGGCAGCTGGGGTTACAGTTCTTTTGTTGTTGGTCAATCTGGTCTGGCGCAAGATTTCAGAGAAATAATCGTGCAGACTTTTGCAGTTCATTTTTATAGGGAGTTGACTTCATGGCAATGATCAAATGTGGCGAGTGTGGCCGGGACATCTC
>QYPX01000244.1 GCA_007280205.1 Comamonadaceae bacterium | reverse complement strand
CTTTACGATGTGGCCCTGTGCTCGTACCGTGAACAGGCCTGGCAGCAGGCTGCCGAGCAGTTTGCCCAGTTACAAACCCTCCATCCCCAGCGTTATCTCTACCAAGTGTATGCAAAGCGCATCACTTACCTGCGTGAATCGTCTCCCGGCCCTGATTGGGACGGTTCCTTTACCTTCACAAGCAAGTGAGTGCGTAATAATTGGCTTTTTGGGGTAACTTCAATATGGCAGGTTTGCAAGCCGGCGCGCCAGCGCCGACGGCTCTCACGGTGCACAGTCAGTCCAGAGTGCTGGAGGTGAGTTTCGCTGATGGCGCCGAGTTCCGCATTCCGTTCGAACTGATGCGGGTGTACTCACCGTCGGCCGACGTGCAGGGGCACGGGCCGGGCCAGGAAGTCCTGCAGACTGGCAAGCGCGAGGTGCTGTTGAGCGCGCTGGAGCCGGTGGGCAACTACGCCGTGCAGCCGACGTTTTCGGACGGGCATGACACCGGAATCTATTCCTGGGACTATCTCTACTTTCTCGGCTCAAAGCAGGATCAGTTGTGGGCTGACTACACGGCGCGCCTGACAGCCGCCGGTGTTGAACGCGACAAGCCCATGCCTGCCAAGGCGGCGGCTGCTTGCGCCAGCCATTGAACTAACATCGCAGCCATGACAACAACCCATTTTGGTTTTCGAACGGTAGATGAAGCCGAAAAAGCCAAGCATGTGCGTGGCGTTTTTGATTCGGTGGCGCCCAAGTACGACCTCATGAACGACCTGATGTCGATGGGCTTGCACCGTGCCTGGAAGGCCTTCACGGTGCAGGCGGCGAATCTGCGCGAGGGAGACCAGGTACTCGATATCGCCGGCGGCACGGGCGACCTGGCGCTGGCTTTTTCCAAAAAGGTGGGCAAAAGCGGACGCGTCGTGCATACCGACATCAACGAGGCCATGTTGCGCACCGGTCGCGACCGCTTGCTCGATGCTGGTGTGGTCTTGCCAACCCTGGTTTGCGACGCCGAAAAGTTGCCATTTCCCGACAACCATTTTGATCTTGTCAGCGTGGCTTTCGGTCTGCGCAACATGACGCACAAGGATCTCGCGCTGACCGAGATGAATCGGGTGCTCAAGCCGGGTGGCAAGTTGCTGGTGCTGGAGTTCTCCAAGGTGGCCCCGCCACTGGAAAAGGCCTACGACTGGTATTCGTTCAATATCCTGCCCAAGCTGGGCAAACTGGTGGCAGGGGACGACGCCAGTTATCGCTATCTGGCTGAGTCCATCCGCATGCATCCGGGGCAGCAGGCGCTGAAAGAATTAATGAAAACTTGTGGTTTTGGTCACGTGGACTACCACAATCTGACGGGTGGTCTGGTGGCCCTGCACGTTGGAATCAAGTGTTGAAGCTTGAGATTTTGCCGGCAGGCCTCACATAAGCGTTTATATATTTTTGGGAGATGTCATGAAATTCTGGTCCTTGTTGTTTGCCGTGTTCCTGCTGCTCGTGGGTGTCAACGCCGAGGCGAAACGCATGGGCGGTGGCAGGTCGGTTGGGCAGCAGTCGAATAATGTGACGCAGCGCCAGGCGGCGCCGGCACAAAATGCGGTCAAACCGGCAGCACCGGCTGCTACGCCGCCTGCGGCTGCGCCGAAGCGGCCTTGGGGTGCGATGCTGGGCGGCCTGGCGGCTGGATTGGGTCTGGCCTGGCTGGCGAGTTCGCTCGGCCTTGGCGGTGGTGCCATCGCCGAGTTCATGATGTTTGCGTTGCTGGCTTTGGTCGTCATGCTGGCGATTGGCTGGTTTATGCGGTCGCGCAAGGCTGCGCAAGGGCGGGGTCCGCTGCGTGATGCGTCCAGTGCTCCCTTTGCATTCCAGGGGGCAGGGCCAGCCGCTGCGGCACAGATACCGGCGACCTACAACCCGGGAAATGTCGGCAACGATGCCTCGGCCCGCCCTTGGGAGCGCAACAATTCGAGCTTTGATTCGCTGCGCGCTGTGCCCGACGCATCCGGCTCTGTCATTGGTTCGGCCTTGACGGGTTCGCAAACCTGGGGCGTTCCGGCCGGCTTCGATGTCGACGGCTTTTTGCAAGCGGCCAAGAAGAATTTCATCTCTTTGCAAGCTGCATGGGATACATCGGACATTGAAACTCTGCGCGCCATGATGACCGATACCATGCTTAAAGAAATCCAGACGCAGATCGCCGAGCGTGAGGCTGCGGCGAGCGGCCAGGCTCATCTGACCGAGGTGGTCATGATCGAGGCGCAACTCCTTGGCATTGAAGAACTGGCTGACGAGTACATGGCGAGCGTGGAGTTTTCCGGCATGATTCGCGAGGAGCCGTCGGCCGGTGCCAGCCCGTTCCGTGAAGCGTGGAATATGACCAAACCCAAGAGTGGCAAGAGTGGCTGGCTGGTGGCTGGAGTGCAGGCTCTGCAGTAAGGCCAACGCGATTCAGGGAATAATAGGGGACTATGGCTACACAGTCCCCTTTTTCTTTGCTTGAAGGTTTGCTGCAAAACACCCCTTTTGCGGATTTGCCGCCCCCGGCATGGGTTGTCGATGAGGTGCAGCGCCGCATCGTTCTGCTGCTGAACCACATCTTGCTACAGGAACCGCAGGCCACCAATCGACTGACGCGGCAAAAAGGGCGGGTTGTGCAGATGCAATGGCGCTCTTTTTCGATGCGACTGGTGGCCACCGCAGCTGGTCTGCTGGACCTCGCGCCACCGGATGCCCAGGCTGATCTGGTGCTGGCAGTGAGCGAAGAGTCTCCGGTCGCGCTGGCGCAGGAGGTGCTGCGCGGCGAGCGACCGGCAGTGCGCATCGCGGGTGATGTGCAACTGGCCGCTGAGGTCAACTGGCTGGTGGACCATGTTCGATGGGATGTCGAGGAAGATCTGGCTCGTGTGCTGGGCGATGCGCAGGCCCATACCCTGGCCCAGGCGGCCCGAGGTCTGGCCACTGCCTTGCGTCAGTTCATGGGTGCTAGCCCGGCCACGGGTGCCGGCAAGGCTTCCACATGACGCGGCTTTTTCGCGGTGCCTTCATTTTGTGGGTGCTGTTCCGTTATGGTCTGGATGAACTGTTTCTGACCGCTTTTCAGAAGCCGTGGCTGGACCGGCTGGCCAGAGTCCTGGCGCTGGGGCGCAATCTTGAAGCCTCGCCAGGGCAGCGGATTCGTCAGGCGCTGGAGCGTCTCGGGCCGATTTTTGTGAAATTCGGGCAGGTGTTGTCGACCCGGCGTGATCTGTTGCCGACCGACATTGCTGACGAGTTGGCCAAGTTGCAGGATCGGGTCCCACCCTTTGACAGTGAGCTGGCGATTGCCACCATCGAGCGCTCGTTCCAGAAAAAGCTGGCTGACATTTTTGTCTCTTTTGAGCGCGAACCGGTTGCCAGCGCGTCGATTGCGCAAGTCCATTTTGCGGTGCTCCGAGATCGCGATGGGCGTGCCCGCGAGGTTGCGGTCAAGGTGCTGCGACCAGGCATGCTGCTGGCGATCGAGAAGGATCTGAGTTTGATCCGCATGATGGCGGCTTGGGTGGATGGCTTTTCAAGCGTCGGCCGGCGTCTGAAGCCGCGCGAAGTGGTGGCCGAATTCGACAAATACCTGCACGACGAACTCGATCTGGTGCGTGAGGCGGCCAGTGCGGCGCAACTGCGTCGCAATATGGCCGGGCTTGATCTGGTGCTGGTGCCGGAGATGTTCTGGGACTACTGCATGCCCGATGTGATCGTCATGGAGCGCATGCATGGTGTCCCGGTCAGCCAGGTCGAGCGCCTGCGCGCCGCGGGTGTCGATATTCCGAAGCTGGCTCGCGACGGCGTCACGATTTTTTTCACCCAGGTGTTTCGCGATGGTTTTTTCATGCGGACATGCACCCGGGCAACATTCAGGTCAGTATCGAGCCTGCCACCTTTGGCCGCTATATATCGCTTGATTTCGGCATCATCGGAACCCTCAGCCGCTCTGACAAAGAGTATCTGGCGCAAAATTTCACAGCGTTTTTCAGGCGTGACTACAAGCGCGTGGCGGAACTGCACATCGAGTCCGGCTGGGTGCCGGCGACGACCCGGGTTGACGAGCTGGAGTCTGCCATCCGCTCGGTTTGCGAACCCTACTTCGACCGTCCGTTGAAGGATTTTTCACTCGGACTGGTGTTGATGCGCCTGTTTCAGACGTCCAGACGCTTTTCAGTTGAAATCCAGCCCCAGCTGGTGCTGCTGCAAAAAACCCTGCTCAACATTGAGGGTCTGGGCCGTCAGCTCGACCCTGATCTGGATCTCTGGAATACCGCAAAGCCGTTTCTGGAGCGCTGGATGGTCGATCAGATCGGCCCCAAGAAGTTGATCGAGCAATTGCGCAATGAGGCGCCACTCTACGCCAAGCTGATTCCTGAGTTGCCGCGACTGCTGGTCGACTTTCTCAAGGGCGACCGGTCAGGCTCGTCGCCGGCGCTGAACGCGCTCCTGCTGGAGCAGAAGCGTACCAACCGGCTGTTGCAGGGTCTGGTGTATGGCTGCTTTGGCTTTGTGCTGGGGGTGCTGGCCATGCAAATAGTGGGTCGCTTCCATCACTTCTAATCGCTTGCAGTGAGAGCATCAACCTAGGCGCCAAGGCCTATAATCAAGGGCTTTGCAACCTGAAATCCGAGCCCTATTGCCATGCCAATTTACGCCTATAAATGCGAGTCCTGCGGGTTTGCCAAGGATGTACTGCAAAAAATGTCGGATTCCCAATTGACCGAGTGCCCGACTTGCGGCGCCGCGGCGTTCAAGAAACAGCTGACAGCCGCCGGCTTTCAGTTGAAGGGCTCCGGCTGGTACGCCACTGATTTCAAGGGGTCCGCCGCACCTGCAGGCGCTGCTGCGGACGCCTCAGCCCCGGCCAAACCGGCTGCCGACGGCGCGGCCCAGACGGCAGCACCCGCCAAGGCTGATGCACCCGCTGCGTCCGCCACCGGCGGTTGCGGCGGTGGCTGCGCCTGTCACTGATCTCGAATTGACTTCAGACAGAAGGTTCCCGTGCCAATCAAAAAGTACCTGCTCACCGGCTTGTTGGTTTGGCTGCCGCTGGCCATAACGCTGTGGGTCCTGCTCTGGCTGGTGGGGATGCTGGATGCCATTTTTGGCGGTTTTCTGACGGGACTGGCGGCTTTGACGCCGGGTTCGGCTAACGCCGGGATCGAGACCCTGCGGCATATTCCGGGGCTCGGCGTTGTCTTGGTTTTTTCTGCCTTGTTGATAACCGGGGCCCTGGTGACCAATGTGGCGGGTCGCTGGTGGCTGGCGCAGTGGGAGCACCTGTTCACCCACATACCGGTTTTTAAATCCATTTACAACAGCGTCAGGAAGGTCTCGGATACCCTTTTTTCCAGCAATGGCAATGCGTTTCGTACCGCCATGCTGGTTCAGTACCCGCGCGCGGGTGTCTGGACCATTGCATTTCAGACCGGCACGCCCAGCGGCGAAGTGGCAGCGCAATTGGGCCCGGATTTGGTCAGTGTCTACGTGCCAACGACGCCAAACCCGACCAGCGGATTTTTTCTGATATTGCCACGCTCCGAAGTGATTGAACTGCAAATGAGTGTCGACGAGGCGCTTACCTATGTCATATCGATGGGCTCGGTCGCGCCAGGCGCGCTGCCCGACAGCGCACCAAAATAGTTGACTTGTTATTAACCTGCGCCACCCTTGAGTGGCGGCATTGAAAGTTGTTTATGGCCATGCGTTCCCACTATTGCGGTCTTGTGACCGAAGCCCTTCTGGGTCAGACTGTCAGCCTGTGTGGCTGGGTGAATCGTCGTCGCGATCATGGTGGCGTTATCTTTGTCGATATTCGCGACCGTGAGGGCTATGTTCAGGTGGTATGCGACCCGGATCGCGCCGCGATGTTCGAGGTTGCAGAGGGTCTGCGCAACGAGTTTTGCATCCAGGTCAAGGGCCTGGTGCGCTCGCGCCCGACCGGCACCATCAACGAGAGTCTCAAGAGTGGCAAGGTGGAAGTGCTATGCCACGAGTTGACTGTACTCAATCCATCGGTGACGCCGCCGTTTCAGCTCGATGACGAGAGTCTGAGTGAGACCACGCGTCTGACGCACCGGGTGCTGGATCTGCGTCGCCCTTACATGCAGAACAACCTGATGCTGCGTTATCGCGTCGCGATGGAAGTGCGAAAGTACCTTGATGCCCATGGCTTCATCGACATTGAAACGCCGATGCTCGGCAAGTCCACTCCGGAAGGTGCACGTGACTACCTGGTGCCCAGCCGTGTTCATGATGGACACTTTTTTGCCTTGCCGCAAAGCCCTCAGCTGTTCAAGCAGTTGCTGATGATTGCCGGCTATGACCGCTATTACCAACTCACCAAATGTTTCCGTGATGAAGACTTGCGTGCCGACCGCCAGCCCGAGTTCACACAGATCGATATTGAAACCTCCTTTCTGACGGAACAGGACATTCGCGATCTGGTGCAAGGCATGATCACCACCGTCTTCAAGAACACGATGGGCGTCGATCTGGGTGAGTTTCCGGTGATGGCCTATAGCGAAGCAATGCACCGCTATGGCTCCGACAAGCCCGATCTTCGGGTCAAGCTTGAGTTCACCGAACTGACCGACGTCATGACCGATGTGGACTTCAAGGTGTTCTCCGGCGCAGCCAACATGAAGGATGGGCGTGTCGTCGGTTTGCGCGTTCCGGGTGGTGCGCGAGAGGTCGGCGGTCTGGCCCGCAGCGAAATTGATGCCTATGGCGAATTCGTGAAAATTTACGGCGCCAAAGGATTGGCCTATATCAAGGTCAATGACGTTAGCAAAGGCCCGGGTGACGCGGCTGCACGCTGGCCCGGTCTGCAAAGTCCGGTCGTCAAGAACCTGCACGACAAGGCCATCACCGAAGTACTGGCACGTACCGGAGCGCAGAACGGCGATCTGATTTTCTTTGGCGCTGACAAGAGCAAAATCGTCAACGATGCGATCGGCGCCTTGCGCATCAAGATCGGGCACAGCGAGTTCGGCAAGAAGAATGCCTTGTCCGAGAAGGCCTGGCGACCGCTCTGGGTGGTGGATTTCCCGATGTTCGAATTTGATGAGGAAGCGCAGCGCTTCACCGCTGTACATCATCCCTTCACGGCGCCTAAAGTGGGCCACGAGGACTGGATGGTCACGGCGCCCGAGAAGTGCATCTCGCAAGGCTACGACATGGTGCTCAATGGCTGGGAGATGGGCGGGGGTTCGGTTCGTATTCACCGCGCCGCCGTGCAGCAAAAAGTCTTTGACGCCCTGAAAATCACGCCCGAGGAAGCACAGGAAAAGTTTGGCTTTCTGCTCGATGCCTTGCAGTATGGGGCGCCACCGCACGGCGGTCTCGCGTTCGGGCTGGACCGCATCATCACCTTGATGACCGGTGCCGAATCGATCCGCGATGTGATCGCTTTTCCCAAGACGCAACGCGCCCAGTGTTTGCTGACACAGGCGCCGTCGCCTGTTGACGAGAAACAATTGCGCGAGTTGCATATCCGATTGCGCACACCGGAGCCAGCCAAGGCGGGTTGACCTGGCGCTTTAGCTCGATTCAGGCACAATGAAAGGGCGCTCAAACAGCGCCCTTTTCTTATGCCGGTGGCCTACAAAATTCCTGAGTCCGTACTGGTGGTGATCTACACCCCGAGTCTGGACGTGCTCCTGATCAAGCGCGCCGACGCGGCTGACTATTGGCAATCAGTCACTGGCAGCAAGGACGCGCTCAGCGAGTCCTATTTTCAGACCGCTTCGCGCGAAGTCCATGAAGAGACCGGGATTGACTGCAGAGCTGGTACTGCGCTGCATGCAGGTCTGTGCGACTGGGGACTGGAGAATGTGTATGACATCTATCCTCATTGGCGGTGGCGCTATGGACCCGGCGTGACGCGCAATACCGAGCACTTGTTCGGTTTGCAAGTGCCGCTGCGGCTGCCGATTTGCCTGAACCCGCATGAACACACGGCCTACCAGTGGCTGCCGTACCGGGAAGCCGCGCAACAATGCGCTTCGGCGTCCAATGCGGAGGCGGTCCTGCTGTTGACGCACCTGGCCGTGAGCCGGGAGTCCGCATGAACATCGTGCGTGTTGCCACCTACAACATCCACAAAGGAGTGCAGGGCGTGGGGCCGCGGCGCCGCCTCGAAATTCACAACCTCGGTCATGCGGTTGAACAGTTTGACGCTGACATTGTGTGTCTGCAGGAGGTGCGCAAACTGCACCGGGTCGAAGAACGACACTTTCCGCGCTGGCCAGACCTCCCGCAGGCCAATTATCTGGCGCCCGAAGGCTACGAGGCGGTTTACCGGAGCAACGCCCTGACCCGGCACGGCGAGCATGGCAACGCGGTCCTGTCGCGCTGGCCGGTGTCGGCGCATCAGCATGAGGACATATCCGACCATCGATTTGAGCAGCGCGGCCTGCTGCATGTCGAGGTCAAGGTGCACGAGCGTGAGGTTCACGTGGTGGTGGTGCATCTGGGTTTGATTCGCTCCAGCCGGACGCGCCAGGTGGCCCAGTTGCAGCGTTTCATCGCGCGGGAAATTCCATCAGCTGCGCCGCTGCTGGTGGCAGGAGATTTCAATGATTGGGGAACAGGGGTTGAACAGGCACTGGCACCGGCTGGGTTGCGGGCGTTCAGCGGAGCCAATCAATTGACCTTTCCAGCCCGATTGCCACTGGTGCAACTGGACTATGTCTATGCCAGAGGGTTGCGGCCACTGGCAGCGCATGTTCCGCGGGGACGCGTCTGGTGGCGCATGTCGGATCATCTGCCACTGATAGCAGAATTCGCACTGCCTGAAGCGGCGTAGGCAAATCATGCAGCAACTTCGTCCAGGCCATCAACTTGAGTTGTTGCAGGGTGGGCAGGCCTTCTTCCCCTCGCTGGTGCATGCTATCGATGGCAGTGTCCATGAAGTCCGCATGGAGACCTATATCTTCAATGTGGAGGCATCAGGGCTGCAGGTCGCTGCGGCTTTGGAGCGTGCGGCGCAGCGCGGCGTGGCCGTTTATCTGGCCATGGACGGTGTCGGCACACCAAGCATTCCGGCCCCATGGTCTGCCCGTTTTGATGCTGCGGGAGTCAAATGGGCGATCTTTTCCCCGCTGGGCAACCTGGGCATGCTGATTCCGAGTCGCTGGCGGCGTCTGCACAGGAAGTTGTGCGTGGTCGACGGAAGCGTGGCATTTTGTGGTGGCATCAATGTGCTTGACGATTTTTTCGATCCCAACTACGGCGCGCTGGAGACACCGCGACTTGACTTTGCGGTTCGTGTGACGGGCCCGTTGGTGCAGACCATGCACGGGGCCATGGCCCTGTTCTGGTGGCGCCTGCAGGCGGCCAGTACGGCACGGCACAGCGATTTTTCCGCGTCCTGGCGAGCCTTGCAGGAAGCACTTGCGCTGGCACTGCAAGAACGCCTGAATACGGACGGTGACGCTGCCGATTTGCCTGCTATGGCCCAGAACCACAGCACCAGCGCGGAACTGGTGCTGCGTGACAATCTGCGCAATCGAACCCGCATCGAGCGTGCTTACCGCAAGGCGATTGGCACGGCGCGGGAGGAGATCCTGATTGCCAACGCCTACTTTCTGCCAGGCCGAAAGTTGCGCAAGGGCCTCATTCTTGCTGCCCAGCGTGGCGTCAGGGTTCGCTTGTTGCTGCACGGTCGTTACGAATATTTCATGCAGTACTACGCGACCCGACCGGTCTATGGGGCACTGTTGGCAGCAGGCGTCGAAATCTACGAGTACTCGGCTGGCTTTCTGCACGCCAAGGTCGCGGTCATCGATGGGCACTGGGCCACCGTGGGCTCTTCCAATCTCGACCCATTGAGTCTGCTGCTGGCGCGTGAGGCCAACGTGGTGGTCGAAGGCACCGCATTTGCACAGGACCTGCAAGCGCGGCTGGAAGATGCGGTGACCCACGGCAGCGTGCAAATTGACCCGGCGGCTTATGCAAACCGGCCGTTACGTCAGCGCTTATTGGACGCTCTGGCCTTTGGTTTGATGCGGGTTTTGCTCTTTCTCTACGGAAAACGCTACTAATTGGATAGCGTGTCAGGCCTGACCGGGAAGGCGAAACGGCCAAAAACCCTACCGGCAAAACGCTGATAATATGACCACATGTTAATGAAAAGTCAAAGCACCATGAACCCAGTCGATGCCGATGAGGGCACTCCTGTATCCGTGAAAATCCGGGAGCGTCTGCTGGCAGCGCGCAAACGTTTCAACGCGAATGACAACATTGCCGACTTTGTCGAGCCAGGGGAGCTTGAACTCCTGCTCGATGAAGTCGAAGAGAAAATGAAAGGCGTCTTGAGCAGTCTGGTGATCGACACCGAACGTGATCACAACACCGATCAGACCGCACGCCGCGTCGCCAAAATGTACGTCAACGAGGTCTTTCGTGGGCGCTACGTCAGCGCACCAGCGATCACCGAGTTCCCCAATGCCGAGCATCTCAATGAGTTGATGATTGTCGGACCGATCACGGTGCGCAGCGCCTGTAGCCATCACCTTTGTCCGGTCATCGGACAGATCTGGATCGGTGTGCTGCCGAACGAACACACCAATGTGATCGGACTGTCAAAGTACGCCAGGCTGGCCGAGTGGGTCATGGGCAGACCGCAGATTCAGGAAGAAGCGGTGGTTCAACTGGCCGATCTGATTCAGCAAAAGACGCAGCCCGATGGTCTGGCCATCGTGATGGAAGCAACGCATTTTTGTATGGGCTGGCGCGGCGTCAAGGACATGGACAGCAAGATGATCAATTCGGTCATGCGGGGCAGCTTCCTGAAAGATCCGAACCTGCGCCGTGAATTCCTCTCGCTCATTCCAAAGAAGGGCTGATCATGTTGGTACGTTTGCTATACGCCAGCCGTGTCATTGACACCAGCCCCGAGGCAATTGAAGCTATTTTGGCGCAGTCGCGCAAACACAATCCGGAGTGCGGTATTACCGGCATTCTTTGTTACGGCGGCGGCATCTTCTTGCAGGCCATTGAGGGTGGGCGCATGCCGGTGAGCGAGCTCTACGGGCATATTCAAAGAGACCCCCGCCACAAGGATTTGGTGCTGCTGCACTACGAAGAAATCTCCGAACGCCGCTTTGGCGGCTGGACCATGGGTCAGGTCAACATGTCCAAGATCAATGCATCGATCTTGCTGAAATACGCCGAAAAACCTGAGCTCGACCCTTACTCGGTTTCGGGCAGTGTGTCACTGGCACTGCTCGAAGAATTGATGGCCACGGCCTGCATCATCGGTCGGGCCTGAGCGCCGACATTGCCTTCCAGTTATTTTTTAGCCGGCTCGGCCAATGGAGCGGCAAGCGGCTCCTTGTAAGCCAGCTCGTTGACGGTCAGACCCTGCGCCGAGAACTTGACGGCGTTCTTCTGGCCCATTCCCTTGACCCTTGCCAGCAAGTCGTTCCAGTCCTTGAAGTTTGCCTTCTTGCGTTCGTCCAGGATCTTGCCGGACAGGGCCGGGCCAATGCCCTTGATGCTGTCGAGGTCAGCCGCAGTGGCCTTGTTCACGTCCGTGCCAGCCAGGCAGACCGTAGCGTAGAGCATGGCGATCAGGAATAGGAAGATCTTCAGCATCATGCAAGTCCTCAAGTTTGACTGAGCAAGCAGTCCACGTATTTTGCTACACCGCCCTGCACGTTGGCAAACACGTGATTGCAGCCAGTCTTGCGCAAAGCACTCAGGTCGGCCTGGGTGTAGCACTGGTACTTGCCGCGCAGGCTTTCAGGAAAGTTCACGTACTCGATCAAACCCGCTGCAACCACGGCGTCGTGCGTAAGGACCGACTCACCCCGGCTCTTGCGCATGGCGCTCACCACCGCATCGGCGACGTCATTGAAGGGCTGCGCCTGGCCGGTACCCAGATTGAAGATGCCGGAAATTTCCGGATGGTCAAGAAACCACAGATTGACGGCCACCACATCGTCGATGAAAACAAAGTCGCGCATCTGGGAGCCTGCAGCGTAACCGCCGTAGTCGCCGAAAAGTTTGACTCGTCCCTCCAGCGCAAACTGATTGAACTGGTGGAAGGCAACGCTGGCCATGCGGCCCTTGTGCTGTTCGCGTGCTCCGTAGACGTTGAAGTAGCGAAAGCCCACCACCTGCGCCCCCTTGGCAGCGCCCAAGCGCTCAAAATTGACGCCGCATTCACGCCGCATGCGCTGGTCAAACAGGAGTTTGGAGTAGCCGTAAACGTTCAGCGGGCGCTCAAAGGCCGGCTCCTCGCGGAACGTGTCAGAGCCGCCGTAGGTGGCAGCGCTCGAGGCGTACAGCAGCCTCGCTCCGCTCTTGCTGCAGGCCTCGAAAAGCTGGCATGAGAGTGTGTAATTGTTGAAGAGCATGTACTTGCCGTTGCTCTCCATCGTGTCGCTGCAGGCACCTTCATGAAAGACCGCTTCAACCTCGCCGAAAGCGCCACGCGTGAACATGTCATAAAAATCCGCGGCGTCGACGTAGTCAGCGATCTTCAGATCAGCCAGATTGCGGAACTTGTCACCCTGCGTCAAGTCATCGACTGCGATGATGTTGTCGATGCCGCGCGCATTCAGGCCCTTGACAATATTGCTGCCGATAAAGCCGGCCGCACCGGTCACGACGATACGCTTCATGCGAACAACTCCTCGTAGGAAACAGAGGCTGTGCCAAACTTGCCAACGACCAGCCCGCCAGCGCGATTGGCCAGCGGCAGCGCCTGGCGCAGACTCAGGCCGGCAGCCACCAGCGTGGCCATGGTGGCTATCACCGTGTCGCCGGCGCCAGTGACATCAAAGACTTCGCGCGCCTGGGCGTTGACGTGCAACTGCCCGTCAGCGTCAAACAACGTCATGCCTTCTTCACTGCGGGTCAGCAACACGGCATCGAGTCCGAGTTGCTGGCGCAAGTTTTGACACTTGGCCTGCAGCTCTGATTCATCGAGCCAGGCGCCGATCACCTGTCGCAACTCGGCGCGGTTGGGTGTGATGACGCTGGCATTCTTGTAGCGCGAGTAGTCCGAGCCTTTGGGGTCGATCAGGATCGGCTTGCCGGCAGAGCGCGCCCGGGCAATCATGTCGGCGACGTGGGCCAGACCCCCTTTGCCATAGTCCGAAAACAGCACTGCGTGGTGATCCTGCAGCAGGCTGGCAAAAACAGCGCTCTGGGAGGCCAGCAACTCGTTCTTGGGTGTGTTCTCGAAGTCAAGTCGGAGCAGTTGTTGCTGGCGCCCGATGACGCGCAATTTGACCGTTGTCTTCAGATCCGGGTCGCGTCCAAAGTGGGCACTGATACCAGTGCCAAGCACCAGGGATTCCAGTTTGTGGCTGGCCTCGTCGTTGCCCACCACGGTCAGTAGCGAGGACATGGCGCCCAGAGTTACCACGTTGTAGGCGACGTTGGCGGCGCCGCCCTGGCGTTCCTCTTCGCGTGTGATGCGCACGATGGGCACCGGCGCTTCCGGTGAGATCCGATCCACCTCGCCGTACCAGTAACGGTCCAGCATGACATCACCGACCACCAGCACGCGGGCCCTGGTCAGGGCTTCTTTCGAAATATTCATGGCGGTCCATTGCTTGGTCATAACTCTTCCACCCGTCTGGCTGGATAACTGTCCCAGGCCTGGCAACCCGGGCATTGCCAGAAGTGTTGCTTGGCTTCGAATCCACAGGCGGCGCAGCGGTATCGCACCAGGGGTTTGACCGCATGGTCCAGAGCCCGCTGCACCTGAGGATGAAATTGTTCGTGCTCGAGTTTTTCACCGGCGATCCACTTGGCCGCTGCCACCAGAGAAGGCTCATGCTCCAGATGACGCACGTACCAGTCGCGCGCCGTGGGCGACGGTGTTGTGAGGGTCGCTTCGAGGGCGACGATGGCGTCGAGCACGTCCAGCGAGGGGGTCGCTTCGTAATGGTTCTTGAACAGTATGAGCGTCTGCGCGGTGTGCCCGGACTCGATGGCCAGTTTGGCCAGAGCGATGGCAATCAGGGGCACAGCCGGCGCCGAGGTTTGCAGCGCGAGTTCCAGCGCTGCATACGCCTCCTGTACCTTACCCTGGCTCGCCAAGAACTGCGCCAGATCGATTCGCGGTCGTGGTGCCTCGGGCGCCGTCGCAATGGCTTGATGCAGCAAAGTCAGCGCTTGGGCAGGGTCCTGACGGGACAAACAGCCATCAGCCTGTTCGCACAGATAGTGGGCCAGTCGGGTGTCGAAGTTGCCCTGGCTAGCGGCGGTCAGCTTCTGGGCAATCAGTGCGGCTTGTGGCCAGTCACGGCTGCGCTCGTAATTGGCCAGCAAGGCGAGGCGCGCCTGTGCCTCAAAGGGTGTGCCTTCGAGTTTGAGCAGGGCAGTCTCGGCGCGGTCGAGCAGGCCGGCCTTCAGATAGTCCAGCGCCAGCGCGTGCTGGGCACGTTGATGATCGGCATGGTTCAGGTCGCCGCGCGAAAGCAGGTGCTCATGTACCCGAACCGCACGTTCATATTCGCCGCGCCGGCGGAACAGGTTACCCAGCGCGAAGTGCAGCTCCGAGGTGTCAGGGTCGTTTTGTACCGCTTCGATGAAAGCATCGATCGCCTGGTCCTGCTGTTCATTGAGCAAGAAATTCAGACCTTTGAAATAGGCTTTGGGCGCCTGGCGATTTTCAAAGCGAAGTTGGCGCAGGTCGAGCCGCGAGGCCAGCCATCCTGCCACGAAGGCCAGGGGCAAGCCCAGCAATATCCAGCTCAAGTCAAAGTTCATGCGGCAGGTGAGGGCTTGCGGCCGGCACGGGCTGTGATTGAATGCCGGGTGGCGAACTCAATTTGGCGGCGCGGCGCTGCTTTAGCCAGTGCGGCACCATGCCCAGTGCGCCCACTGCGACGCCCGCAGCGAAGGCGCCCAGCACCACCAGAACCTGAGGCGCGCGCCAGTAGGTGCCAAAGAAGAAATGCACCGTGGTGTCTTGCTGATTATTCAGAGCAAAGGCGAACAAGGTAAAAAAAATGGCAGCCTTAAGTGTCCACTTAAGCAGCCACAGGAGGTTTTTCATCGATCTCCCCAATGACGGGTTGATTCTAACGGTCAAGACTTGCGCTTGCCTTCAAGTTCGACCGTGCGCAGGTCGACCGCTTCGCGCAGGGCTTTGCCCGGCTTGAAGTGAGGGACGCGCTTTTCCGGCACTTCAACGCTGGCGCCGCTGCGCGGATTGCGCCCGATGCGAGGTGGGCGGTGATTGATGGAAAAGCTGCCGAAACCCCGTATTTCAATTCGATGGCCGCGCACCAGTGCCGCGTTCATGGCATCCAGAATGGCCTTGACCGCGAATTCTGCATCGCGGTGGGTGAGCTGGCCAAATCTGGCAGCGAGTTCTTCGACCAAGTCAGAGCGAGTCATGTTCACTAATCAGTTGGGGACAGAGCATGCGTGCGGCTTTGCCGCGTCGCATGGTCTGTCCCACAAGTCGATTACTTTTCGTTGTTGTCGAGTTTGGCGCGCAGCAAAGCGCCCAGGCTCGTGGTGCCCGCGTTTTCGCGTGCCGAGGCCTGACTCAGCGTGGCCATGGCTTCATTCTGGTCAGCTGCGTCCTTGGCTTTGATTGACAACTGAATGTTGCGTGCCTTGCGGTCCACATTGACGACCACGGCGGTGACTTCATCACCTTCCTTGAGCACGTTGCGCGCATCTTCGACGCGGTCGCGCGAGATTTCGCTGGCACGCAGATAGCCGATGATGTCGTCACCCAGATCGATTTCAGCACCTCTGGCGTCCACGGTCTTGACCTTGCCGGTGACAACCTGACCCTTGTCGTTGATGGTGGCGAAAGTCGTGAAGGGATCGGAGTCGAGTTGCTTGATGCCCAGCGAGATGCGTTCGCGGTCCACATCCACTGCCAGCACCAGGGCTTCGACTTCCTGACCCTTTTTGTACTCGCGCACGGCGGCTTCGCCGGCTTCGTTCCAGGACAGATCGGACAGGTGCACCAACCCATCGATACCAGCGGCCAGACCGACAAACACGCCGAAGTCGGTGATCGACTTGATCGGGCCCTTGACGCGGTCACCGCGCTTGGTGTTCTGTGCAAATTCCTGCCAAGGATTGGCCTTGCACTGCTTCATGCCCAAAGAGATGCGACGCTTGTCTTCGTCGATCTCCAGAACCATCACTTCAACCTCATCGCCCAGGGCAACGATCTTGCTGGGGGCGACGTTCTTGTTGGTCCAGTCCATTTCGCTGACGTGCACCAGACCTTCAATGCCGGGCTCGAGTTCCACAAAAGCGCCGTAGTCAGCGATGTTGGTGATCTTGCCGAACATGCGCGTGCCTTGCGGGTAGCGGCGGTTGACGCCCATCCAGGGATCGTCGCCCATCTGCTTGAGGCCGAGCGAGACGCGGTTCTTTTCGGTATCAAACTTCAGGATCTTGGCTGTGATTTCCTGACCTGCGGTCACCACTTCACTGGGGTGACGCACACGGCGCCATGCCATGTCGGTGATGTGCAGCAGGCCGTCAATGCCGCCGAGGTCGACGAAGGCACCGTATTCGGTGATGTTCTTGACAACACCTTGAACGATGGAACCTTCCTTGAGGGTGTTCATCAGCTTGGCGCGCTCTTCGCCCATGCTGGCTTCGACTACCGCGCGGCGTGACAGCACCACGTTGTTGCGCTTGCGGTCAAGCTTGATGACCTTGAATTCGAGCGTCTTGTTTTCGTAGGGTGACAGGTCTTTGGTGGGGCGGGTGTCAACCAGCGAACCCGGCAGGAAGGCGCGGATGCCATTGACCAGCACGGTGAGGCCGCCCTTGACCTTGCCGCTGGTGGTGCCGGTGACGAACTCGCCGGTTTCCAGTGCTTTTTCAAGGCTCATCCAGGAAGCCAGACGCTTGGCCGTATCACGGCTCAGGATGGTGTCGCCGTAACCATTTTCGATCGAGCCAATGGCGACCGAAACGAAGTCGCCCACCTGGACTTCGATTTCACCCTTGTCGCTCTTGAATTCTTCGAGCGGCACATAGGCTTCGGACTTGAGGCCAGCGTTGACAACAACAAAACTGTGCTCGATGCGAATCACTTCAGCAGTGATAACTTCGCCTGGACGCATCTCGGTGCGTTGCAGGGATTCTTCAAACAGGGCGGCAAAAGATTCTGACATTTTTTGATGCGGCATTAACCGCAGGTTAATTTGCGGTTTTATCCGCGGTTTAGTTTTAGAACCACACAAGCAGTGCGCAATGTGCTGCGCGAAAGGGCCTGTGTGGACCGGTGCAAGCTCTCAAACTGCTTCGAAAGCCTGCGTGTCCTGCCACCAGGTCAACACGAGCTCAACCGATTCTTCAATCGTCAAGTTCGAGTTGTCCAGCAACCGGGCGTCTTGCGCCGCTTTCAGAGGCGCCACGCTGCGGGATGAATCCCGCGCGTCACGCGCCTGCAAATCAGCGCAAAGGGATGAGAGTGTAGCCGAAATCCCCTTTGAAATCAATTGTTTATAGCGCCTCTGGGCGCGCTGCTCGGCGCTCGCCGTCAAAAACACTTTGAGTCTGGAATCCGGGAAGATGACGGTGCCCATATCGCGGCCATCGGCAATCAGTCCAGGCAAGCGCCTGAAGCCGTGCTGCAGGTCAACCAGGGCGAGCCGAACCTGCGGCAGCGCCGACACCAGCGAGGCATTCATGCCGGCCTGCTCGCTGCGAATGGTCTCGCTGATGTCAACGCCGTTCAGGAGCACCCGCTCAGCTACAAACTGGATAGCCAAACCCTTCACCAGGTCAGCAATCGCCTGCTCATGCGTGGCGTCGAGCGTCAGCCCCGCCTGCACGGCAGCGAGTGCACTGATGCGGTAGAGCGAGCCGGAGTCCAGCAGGTGGTAGCCCAGGCGCGCGGCCAGTGCTGCTGCCAGCGTGCCCTTGCCGGAGGCGCTGGGACCATCGACGCAAATGACGGGGATGGCTGTGACGCTGGTCTGCACCACCGAAAACAGCGCTTCAAAGTAGTCGGGAAAGGTCTTGGCAACGCATTTCGGCTCTGCTATGCGTACCGGCAGATCGGCCGGATTGAAGGCAGTCAGTGCAAAGCACATCGCCATGCGGTGATCGTCATAAGTGTGGATGCTGGCAGACTTCCAGTCTGCGGCAGACGCGGGAGCGGTGATACTGATGAAATCCGGACCTTCCTGCACGCTGGCGCCGAGTTTGCGCAACTCGCAAGCCATGGCCGCCAGGCGGTCGGTTTCCTTGACACGCCAACTCGCGATGTTGCGCAAAGTCGTTGTGCCCTGTGCGTACAAGGCCATGATGGCCAGTGTCATGGCCGCATCCGGGATGTGATTGCAGTCCAGGTCGATCGCCTTGAGCGGCCACTGGCCGCGTGAGATTTCCAGCCAGTTCGGACCATTGAGGACCCGGGCCCCCATCATCCGTGCCGCTTCCACGAAGCGGATATCACCCTGAATCGAGTCGGCACCAACGCCCTCAAGGCGCAGGCAGCTGTGTTGCGAGTTGGGCTGCGCCAGCGCACCGAGGGCAACAAAATAGCTGGCCGACGAGGCATCCGCCTCGACATGCAGCACGCCCGGAGACTTGAACTGGCTGCCAGCCGCAATGGTGAAGCTTTGCCAGCCTTCGCGCACAACGTGAACGCCAAAGCGTGCCAGCAGCTGGAGCGTAATCTCGATGTAGGGGCGCGAGATCAGCTCGCCCACCACGTCAATCCGGATGTCCTGACTGGCCGCGGCCAAGGGCAAGGCCATCAGCAATGCCGTCAGAAACTGGCTTGACACATCGCCCCGAACCCGGATCGGCTGCTGCAGTGTCAGCGTTGGCTTGCCAATGCGTAGCGGTGGGTAACCGGTTTGCCCCAGGTATGCAATCTGGCAGCCGAGTTGACGCAGCGCATCGACCAGATCGCCAATAGGTCGCTCGTGCATGCGGGGCACACCGCGCAGTTCAAAGTCGCCGCCCAGCACCGCCAGGGCAGCGGTGAGCGGTCGTATCGCAGTGCCGGCGTTGCCCAAAAACAACTTGGCCGCACTGTTGTGGGGTGCGCCAGCCAAACCGTCGATCCGGGTGCTGCTACCGCTCTGGTGCACGCCACAGCCCAGTGCCCGCAAAGCATCGAGCATGACCCGGGTGTCATCCGAGTCCAGCAGGTCGTGCAGGGTCGTGCTGCCATGGCTCAGGGCAGACAGCAGGAGCACCCGGTTGGAAATGCTCTTGGAGCCTGGCAGCACGACGGTGCCGCCGACCGACGTCAAGTGCGGAATGTCAAGAAACGCGGTCGAAAACATTATTTCAGGTGCTGTCCCATGCGCCACTTGGCCCGGCTCAGACTGGCCCGATCGATCAGACCCTCCAGTGCCTCGCCATTGCTGCTGGAAATCATCAACTCCAATGCTTGCAGGCTGTGCTGAAAAATCTTCAGTTGCGACAGCAACTCCTCATGGTTCGACAGCATGATGTCGCGCCAAATCTTGGCGTCGCTTGCCGCGATACGTGAAAAATCGCGAAAACCCGGACCGGCCAGTGACAGGTATTCTTTTCCCTGCGGCTGTCCAGAAATGGCGTTCATGAGAGCAAACGAAAGCAGATGCGGCAGGTGACTCACGGCGGCAAAGGCCGCGTCATGCGATTCCGGCGACATCTTGACAACGCGACTGCCCACTGCGGTCCAGACGTCAAACGCCTTTTGCAACTGCGCCGGCAGCGTGCGTTCAATCGGCGTCAGGATCACCTGCTTGCCGTGGTACAGGTCGGCGTCGGCATTTTCAGCGCCTGAGACTTCGCGGCCCGCCACCGGGTGCGCCGGCACGAACGATCCGATTTGCTCGCGCAAGGCCTTGCGTCCAGCGTCGATGACGTCGCGTTTGGTGGAGCCGACATCCATGATCAGCATCTCAGGCGTTACCAGGTGCTGGATCGACTTGAGCGTGGCTTCCGTCGCCGCTACCGGCACTGCCAGCAGCACAATGTCGGCGCCGATAACCGCCTGCGACGCAGAAGTGGCGGCAACATCGATCACCCCGAGCTCGCGCGCGTGCTCGGTGCTCTGGATCGACTTGTTGTAACCGACCACACGTTTGACCAGACCCGCGCGCTTGAGGGCCAGCGCGAACGAGCCGCCCATCAAGCCACAACCAATGACGCCAAGTTGCTCAAACATTATTCGGCTACCGGATAACTGCCCAGCAGTTTGTAAAAGGCAGAAAGGTTTTGCAGATCGGCCAGTGCCGCGGCCACATGAGGCTGCGATGGGTGACCCTGCACATCGATGTAGAAATAGTATTCCCACTGACCGGTGCGGGCCGGGCGTGATTCAAAACGTGTCATCGACACGCCGTGCGTCTTCAGCGGTACCAGCAAATCATGCACAGCGCCGGGCCGATTCGGTACCGACACGATCAGGCTGGTGCAGTCCCGACCTGTTGCTGGCGGTGTCCCCACGGTTTGCGGCAGACAGATGATGGCGAACCGCGTGCGGTTGTAGGCCTCGTCCTGAATCGCATGGGCTGCAATGTGCAAACCAAACTGGGTCGCCGCACGCTCGCTGGCCAGTCCAGCCCAGGCCGGATTGGTGGTAGCCAGACGCGCGCCCTCGGCGTTGCTCGAAACCGGTCTGCGCTCGGCGTGCGGCAAATGCTTGGACAACCACGCCTGGCACTGCGCCAGTGCCAGCGGATGGGCCAGCACCGCTTCAATGCCGTCCACCGAATTTTCCAGACGCAGCAGGTTGTGCCGGATCAAGAGCGTCACTTCGCCGATCACATGGGTGGGGGTGTGCAAAAACAGGTCGAGCGAACGCGTGACCATGCCTTCGGTCGAGTTCTCAACGCCCACCACGCCGAATTGCGCACTGCCCGCTGCCGTGGCGTGAAATACCTCATCAAAATTGGTGCAGTAAATCAGGTCGGCCGCGCCGCCAAAAAATTCCACGGCGGCCTGCTCGCAAAAGGTGCCCGCCGGCCCCAGCACCGCGACCCGCTGTGGCGCCTCGAGTGCCAGACAGGCCGACATGATTTCGCGCCAGATCGCCGCCACATGCGGACCTTTGAGTGGCCCCGGATTGGTCAACTGGATCTTTTCTATGACTTGCGCCACCCGATCCGGTCTGAAAAATGCGGTACCTTCGCGCTTCTTTACTTCGCCAACTTTTTCGGCAACCAGTGCGCGCTTGTTGAGCAAGGTCAGCAGCTGCTGGTCAATGCCATCAATCTGGATGCGCAGCTCTGGCAGGGTTGGCAGAGCGGGAGTGGGTGTCGTCATGGATCAGGCCCTGCTTCGCTGGAATTCCAGCATGTAACCGACCAGCGCCTGTACGCCCTCGATCGGCATGGCGTTGTAGATGCTGGCGCGCATACCGCCAACCGACTTGTGCCCCTTGAGTTGCAGCAGACCATGCTCCCGCGCGCCGCTCAGAAAGGCGTCATTCAGGCTCTCATCGCGCAGAAAGAAGGGCACATTCATGCGTGAACGGCAATCACGGGCCACCTTGTTGTAATACAGTTGCGAACCATCTATCGCGTCGTACAACAGGGCTGCCTTGGCCTGGTTGCGCTGTTCCATGGCAGCCACGCCGCCCTGGCGCTTCAGCCATTGAAAAACAAGACCCGCTACATAGATGGCGTAAGTGGGCGGCGTGTTGAACATCGACTCGTTGTCAGCCACTGTTCTGTAGTTGAAGGCGCTCGGGCAGATCGGCAGGGCACGTTCCAGCAGGTCCTCCCTGACAACGACCAGCGTCAAACCCGCCGGCCCCAGGTTCTTTTGTGCGCCGGCAAAGGCCAAGCCGACGCGACTCCAGTCGATGGGGCGTGATGCGACATGCGACGAGCAGTCAAGCACCAACGGGCTGTCATAGCCGATGGCCTTGAGGTCGGGTAGCACATGCCATTCAACACCGTGAATGGTTTCGTTGCTGCACAGATGCAGGTAGCTGGCGTTCTTGCTCAGGCGCCAGCTCTGGGGCGCCGGCAGTGTGGTGTGTCCGTCTGCCTGGGTGCTGGCTGCCAGGTTGGCCGTGCAATAGCGGGCTGCCTCCTGCTGCGACTTCTGGCTCCAGCTACCGGTCACAACAAAGTCGACTGTGCCGGCGCACGAGAGGTTGAGCGGAACGATGGCGTTCTCAGCCAGACCGCCGCCCTGCATGAAAAGAATCCTGAACTGTTGCGGCACGGCCAGCAGTTCGCGCAAGTCCGCCTGCGCCTGTTCGTGGATCGAGACGAACTCCTTGCCCCTATGGCTCATTTCCATCACGCTCATGCCGCTGCCATGCCAGTCGAGCATTTCAGCCGCCGCCTGCGTCAGTACCTCCTGCGGCATCGCCGCCGGCCCGGCCGAAAAGTTATAGGGGCGCGTCATCTTCACCCGCTGCGTCATCGGTCAGCGGGTTGGCGTCGTTCTCGACGATGCGCTGCAAGCCGCTCAGTTTGGAGCCTTCGTCCAGGCCAATCAGGGTGACGCCCTGTGTGGCACGACCGAGTTCGCGAATCTCGCTGACCCTTGTGCGCACCAGAACACCCTTGTCGGTGATCAGCATGATTTCGTCATCGGCGCGCACCAGCGTGGCTGCGACGACCTTGCCGTTGCGCTCGGACTGGGTGATGGCAATCATGCCTTTGGTGCCACGGCCATGGCGTGTGTACTCGGTGATGCTGGTGCGCTTGCCAAAGCCGTTCTGCGTCGCCGTCAACACGCTCTGCTGCTCGTCTTCCGCCACCAGCATGGCAATCACGCTTTGCCCTTCTTCGAGCGTCATGCCGCGCACGCCACGGGCGTTGCGACCGAGTGGACGCACATCGTTTTCATCAAAACGGACGGCCTTGCCACCATCGCTAAACAGCATGACATCGTGCTGTCCGTCGGTCAGGGCAGCGCCGATCAGGTAGTCGCCGTCATCGAGGTTGACGGCGATGATGCCGCCCTTGCGTGGGTTGTTGAATTCGTCGAGCGCCGTCTTCTTGACGGTACCCATGGAGGTCGACATGAAGACGTACTGGCTGGCCGGGAAACTGCGCTTGTCGCCGGTCAGTGGCAAGACGACGTTGATCTTCTCGCCCTCTGCCAGCGGGAACATGTTGACGATCGGTCGGCCACGCGAGCCACGCGAACCCTGCGGCACTTCCCAGACCTTGAGCCAGTACAGGCGCCCGCGGTTGCTGAAGCACAGGATGTAGTCGTGCGTGTTGGCAATAAAGAGCTGGTCGACCCAATCGTCTTCTTTGGTGGCAGTGGCCTGTTTGCCCCGGCCACCGCGCTTTTGTGCACGGTATTCGCTCAGTGGCTGGCTCTTGATATAGCCACTGTGCGATAGCGTGACCACCATGTCGGTGGGTGTGATCAGGTCTTCGGTGCTGAGGTCAAAAGAGCTGTACTCCACCAGGCTGCGCCGTGCGCCCAGCTTGGTCTGGCCAAACTCGGACCTGATGGCGCTGAGCTCGTCGCTGATGATGATCGAGACCCGCTCCGGGCGGGAAAGGATGTCGAGCAGGTCGTCAATTTCGGCCATCACCTCTTTGTACTCGGCGACGATCTTGTCCTGCTCCAGCCCGGTCAGGCGCTGCAGTCGCATCTGCAGAATTTCCTGCGCCTGCGTTTCGGACAGGCGATACAAACCGTCCCGGCCCATGCCGTAGGCCTTCTCAAGCCCATCCGGGCGGTAGTCGTCGGCGTTGACGGTGCCGCCATCAGAGCGGCTGCGCGTGAGCATTTCACGCACCAGCTTGCTGTCCCAGGGCTTGGCCATCAGCTCGACCTTGGCCACCGGGGGTGTCGGCGCGTTTCGGATGATGGCGATGAAGTCGTCGATATTGGCCAGCGCCACGGCCAGTCCTTCAAGCACGTGGCCGCGTTCGCGCGCCTTGCGCAGGTTGAAGATGGTGCGCCGTGTCACGACTTCCCGGCGGTGTTCCAGAAAGACCTCAATCAGATCCTTCAGGTTGCACAGCTTGGGCTGGCCATTGATCAGTGCCACCATGTTCATGCCAAAGGTGTCCTGCAACTGCGTCTGCTTGTACAGGTTGTTCAGCACCACTTCAGGGACTTCGCCACGCTTGAGTTCAATCACCAGGCGCATGCCTGACTTGTCCGACTCGTCCTGAATGTGGCTGATGCCTTCGATCTTCTTTTCGTGCACCAACTCCGCCATGCGCTCCTGCAAGGTCTTCTTGTTGCACTGGTAGGGCAACTCGTCGACGATGATGGCCTGGCGCTGGCCTTTGTCAATGTCTTCAAAATGGCACTTGGCGCGCATCACAACACGTCCGCGGCCGGTACGGTAGCCATCCTTGACGCCGTTGATGCCGTAAATAATGCCGCCGGTGGGAAAATCGGGCGCCGGAACGATTTCCATCAGTTCGTCGATCGATGCCTGCGGATTGCGCAGCAGATGCAGGCAGGCATCCACCACCTCATTGAGGTTGTGCGGCGGAATATTGGTTGCCATGCCGACCGCAATGCCGCCCGAGCCGTTGACCAGCAAATTGGGCAGCCGCGTGGGCATGACCAGCGGCTCCCTTTCGGAGCCATCGTAATTGGGGCCGAAGTCAACCGTCTCCTTGTCCAGATCCGCCAATAACTCATGCGCGATCTTGGACATGCGGATTTCGGTGTAGCGCATCGCTGCCGCGTTGTCGCCGTCGACCGATCCGAAATTGCCCTGGCCGTCCACCAGCATATGGCGCAGAGAAAAGTCCTGCGCCATGCGAACAATGGTTTCGTACACCGCGCTGTCACCGTGCGGGTGGTACTTGCCGATGACATCGCCCACGATACGGGCCGATTTCTTGTAGGGCCGATTCCAGTCGTTGTTCAGCTCATGCATGGCAAATAGCACGCGCCGATGAACCGGCTTCAAACCGTCCCTTGCGTCGGGCAGGGCGCGACCCACAATCACGCTCATGGCGTAGTCGAGGTAGCTGCGCCGCATTTCCTCTTCAAGACTGATGGGCAGGGTTTCTTTGGCGAACTGGGTCATGGGGCGGTTGTAGCTGGAACGGAGAGTCAAAAGGCAGGCCCTGATTCTAAAGGTAAAGGGCCCGTCTTGTGGCTTTCGTGCAACGGTGAAGTGCCTTTATCGCTTGCTTTTAAATTTGTAAGGCTTGTGCTCTGGTTTCGGGTTTCGGGTCAATCTGACTGTGGCACAATGGCACGAACGTTATGGGTGATGGGCACCCACAGCGTCTTATAAATACTCGCCGCGCTGCTGCGGCTTTTTTCCTTTAGGAGAACCATGATGAAACTGAACAAACTGGCAATGCTGGTTGCTGCCGCAGCACTCTCGGCCGTGGCTGGCGCCCAATCTGTTGACAACTGGCGCAGTGCGACCGGTGAGGTGTGGAAGAACGCCACCGGTCTGTGCTGGCGCGATGCCACCTGGACACCGGCTACGGCTGCTGTCGGTTGCGATGGCGCTATCGTTGCTGCCAAGCCGGCCCCGGCTCCGGTTGCAGCTCCGAAGCCTGCACCCGCACCTGCTGTGGTTGCCCCGGCTCCCAAGCCTGCACCCGCTCCCGCACCCGCTCCCCAGCCTCCTGCTGCCACCAAAGTGACTTACGCTGCTGACGCGTTCTTTGACTTTGACAAGGCCGTGTTGAAGGCCGAAGGCAAAGCCAAGCTGGACGATCTGGTTGGCAAGGTCAAGGGTATCAACCTTGAAGTCATCATCGCCGTTGGTCATACCGACGCCGTTGGCGCAGATGCTTACAACCAGAAGCTGTCGGTTCAACGCGCTGAAGCTGTCAAGGCTTATCTCGTGACCAAGGGTATCGAGAAAAACCGCGTTTACACCGAAGGCAAGGGCGAGAAGCAACCCGTCGCTGACAACAAGACCAAAGAAGGTCAAGCCAAGAACCGCCGCGTTGAGATCGAAGTCGTCGGTACCCGCGCCAACAAGTAATCGGTCGTTCCCGACCGCCTCAAAAAACCCCGCCTGGCGGGGTTTTTTGTTTTGCGGATAATCTCCCCATGACTTCAACATTGAACGCCGATCCGGCCGAGCTGGCCAAGTTTTCCGACCTCGCGCACCGCTGGTGGGACATGGAGGGTGAATTCCGTCCCCTGCACCAGATCAACCCGCTGCGCCTGGAATGGATCAACGGTATTGCTCCCATCAGGGGAAAGCATGTCCTCGATGTCGGTTGTGGCGGCGGCATCCTGGCCGACGCGATGGCGCGCGGCGGTGCCCAGGTCACCGGCATCGACCTGGCGAGCAAGGCGCTTCGGGTGGCGCAGCTGCACGCGCTGGAGGCGCAGACGCCGAACCTTGACTATCGTGAAGTCAGTGTCGAGGCGCTGGCCGAGCAGCAGCCGCAGAGTTTTGATGTGGTGACCTGCATGGAAATGCTCGAGCATGTGCCCGATCCGGCCTCCGTGGTGCGTGCCTGCGCCACACTGGTCAAGCCCGGTGGCTGGGTCTTCTTCTCCACCCTGAACCGCAATCCAAAATCGTTCTTGCTGGCCATTGTGGGCGCGGAGTACGTGCTGGGCTTGCTGCCACGCGGCACCCATGAATTTGCCAAGATGATCCGCCCCAGCGAGCTGGCCTCTTACTGCCGCTCCGGCCAGCTTGATTTGCTGCACACCCGAGGCATGGGCTACAACCCGCTGACCCGGCGTTACTGGCTCCATACCGACACCAGCGTCAATTACCTCTTTGCTACGCAAAAGGCCAAGGCCTCTGCTGCGTGATTGGCGACAATATTTCAGGCTGGCGCTTGCAATTGGCCGTCAAGGCCTAAAATACGAGACTTGGGGCTGCACTGGTTTCGACGTGGGTACGGAATCGCTGTGGTGCATGTCGAGCTGAATGCGCTCGTAAAACAGATTCAAAAAAACTAACTGCAAACGACGAACGTTTCGCACTCGCTGCTTAATAACCAGTGAGCCTTACAACAGCAGGCCGGTGGGCTGGGCAAGGGGTTTTTAGCGCAAGCTGAGAGCTCCCGGCTGTAAGGTCATACACATCGGCTGGCTCTGAACCGGGTACCTTGGTTGGGAGCAAGAAAATAGGGTGCTGGCGTCCTGTGTAGCGTGTGACTGCGCGACACAGGTGGCGAGACTCAAATCAGACCACTAAACATGTAGATCTGCTCGAAGATGGCTTGCGGACGCGGGTTCAAATCCCGCCAGCTCCACCATTCACCCTTG
>QYPX01000117.1 GCA_007280205.1 Comamonadaceae bacterium | reverse complement strand
CTGCTGCTGCGCAGCGCGCCCTGGGTCGAGCCGGCGCTCGAAGCAGCCGACCTGGTACTGCCCATGCCGCTGTCCAAGGCACGCCTACAAACGCGCGGCTTCAACCAGGCGCTGTTGCTGGCACGCCAGCTCGCGCCAGAGAAAACCGCGCATCGTCTGCTGCTGCGCATCAAGGACACAGCGCCTCAAAGTTCGCTGCGCCGCAGCGAGCGGCTGAACAGTCTGAACGACGTCTTTGCCGTCGATCCCTTGCTGCACAAACAGGTCCAGGGGGCACGACTCGTGCTGGTGGACGATGTCATGACCAGCGGTGCCTCGCTGTTTGGCGCGGCCCGGGTGCTGCGCGCCGCCGGCGCTGCCCACATCACGGGGCTGGTGATCGCCAGAACGGAGTAGCGGCCCGGCGCTGCGGCGATCTTCCTGCTGCCACAATTCAGCTATGTTCCACATCGTTCTGGTCGAGCCTGAAATCCCGCCCAACACCGGCAACATCATCCGGCTGGCGGCCAACACCGGCTGCACGCTGCACCTGGTCGAGCCGCTCGGTTTTTCGATGGACGACAAGCACATGCGCCGAGCTGGCCTGGACTACCACGAGTACGCCGAACTCAAGCGCCATGCCAGCTGGCAGGCTTTCCTGGACACAGAACATCCGCCACCTGAGCGCATGTTCGCCCTGAGCACCCGCGCCAGTCGCCTCGTGCACGAGGTGCAGTTTGCCCCCGGCGACTGGCTGGTCTTCGGTGCCGAGACGCGGGGTCTGAGCGAGACGGTGCGTCAATCCTTCAGCGCCTCGCAGTGCCTGAAGTTGCCGATGCGCTCCGGCCAGCGCAGCCTGAACCTGTCGAACGCAGTCGCTGTTGCGGTGTTTGAAGCGTGGCGGCAAAATGGGTTCAAACCTGACTGAGGAGATTTCATGCCTGAAGCGACGCTCCAAGCCGAAAACGCCCTTCCCCCGTCACCAGCAGGGTCGCAGATCGCACGGATCAGGTTGGGGATTGGCCTGCTGCAGGGCGGCACGCTGTACCTCCTGTACCGCGCAGCAAAAGACCTGATCTGGCCAGCCACAGATCCCTTGCTGTTTGCGCCCTTGCTGCTGGCGTCTTTCTTCATCCCCGTGCTGCTGATGTCGGCGCTGGGTCATCTGCCAGGCAAGCGTCTGTGGCAATGGATGTTGCTGGCCACTGTCATAGCCGCCGGTCTGGCCTTCCATGATGTTTGGCGCAACGTCGGTGCACCGGCAGGTTCGGACTATGGCGGCGCCCTGCCCAAGGCGCCGTACCCGTCGCCGCTGCTTTGGCTGTTTGGCGCCGTCGGGTTTTACATTGCGCACAGCCTGGTGCTTGCCTCGGCCACCGAGCAGCGAACGATCGCCAGCTACCCCAGCTACTTCGACAGTGCCTGGAAACTGCTGATTCAGATCCAGTTTTCCGCCCTGTTTGTCGGTGTCTTCTGGGCGGTTCTGTGGCTGGGCGCCGCCATGTTCAAGCTCATTCAATTGAGCTTCTTCATCGATTTGTTGAAAGAGCCCTCGTTTGCCATTCCCGTCACTGCTTTTGCGTTTGCCTGCGCACTGCACCTGACCGATTTACGGCCCGCCATCGTGCAGGGAATTCGCAATCTGTTGCTGGTTCTGTTGTCATGGATCCTGCCGGTGGCTGTACTCATCATCGGCGCATTCCTGGCCAGCATGCCCTTCACCGGCATGGAGCACCTGTGGGCAACCCGCCACGCAACTGCCGTGCTGCTGTCGGCAACAGCCGTTCTGGTTATCCTGATCAACACGGCCTTTCAGAATGGCGCGATCGCAGACCAAGTAGCGTACGTGCTGCGCGTCAGCGCCAGGCTGGCTTGCGGCTTGTTGTTACCCCTGGTGGCCATCGCCACTTACGCACTCGGTTTGCGCGTCGGCGAATACGGCTGGACGACCGACCGCATCATCGCCGCCTGCTGTCTGCTGGTGGCCAGCTGTTATGCGGTCGGTTACGCCTGGGCCGCGAGCCGACGCTCGGGCTGGCTGGCGCCGATGGCAAGCGTCAATATCACCACCGCCTTCATCATCCTGGCCGTGCTGCTGGCTTTGTTCTCGCCCGTGCTGGACCCGGCCAGAATATCGGTCGCCGATCAAATGGCACGACTGGAGCATGGCCAGCAGAGGGCTGACAACTTTGATTTTGACTACCTCAGATTCGAAGGCAAGCGCTACGGCAGCGCAGCACTGGCGCAACTCAAGAGCACGACGCAAGGGCGGGATGCTGGACTGCTGCAGATCAAGGCCGCGCAGTCGCTGGAGAAGACGAGCCCGCGCGAGCGGTCCGACGTCCGTCCGACGTTTGCCGACCTGCGCACCAACCTGAAATTCTGGCCCAGTGACAAGCAAGTCCCCGATTCCTTTCTGACACAGGACTGGCGCAAGGAGGCCAACCCGTGGCGCCTGCCGAGCTGTTTCAAGAACCGGGCTACGGTTTGTGATGTCTACGCCATCAAGTCTGATGCTGAGCCAAGAACCTCCCTGCTGCTTGTTGGGCAAGACCGCGACAGTGGGCAGGCTGCCCTTTTTGCGCAGGGCCCGGACGCCCGCTGGTATTTGCGTGCGATGTTACCCACCGAATTTGCCAAGTGCGCGCTGTTTCGCGACAAGCTCCGGGCGGGTGAGTTCGCACTTGTGCCGCCGACCCTCAAAGATCTCGAAATAGCCGGTCGGCGCATCCGGTTTTTGCCGGTGGACGATCCAGGCGCAAATTGCCCCCGCGCAAAGAACTAGGACTTTTCATGATCACTCTCTACGGCATCCCCAACTGCGACACCGTCAAAAAGGCGCGCACCTGGCTCACCGAGCACGGCGCGCCTTACCAGTTTCACGACTTCAAGAAACAGGGCGTGCCGCCAGTGCAACTCGATGCCTGGCTACAAGCCCTGGGCTGGGAAACGCTGGTGAATCGCAAAGGCACCGCATGGCGCAAGCTTGACGCCGCCGCGCAAGCTGCCGTCGTGGACGCAGCCAGCGCGCGTGCGCTGGTGCTGACGCAAGCCAGCATCATCAAACGCCCGGTGGTGGAGTGGGTCGATGGCTCGGTGAGCGTCGGGTTCAAGCCCGAAGCCTTTGCCCAGAAATGCGGCTAGGGGTAATAACGCGCCATTGATTCGGCGACGCAGACCGGCTTGGTTCCGCCCTCGCGCTCGACCGTGGTCTCCCAGGTCATCTGCACGCCGCCCTGATCGATGGGCTCGCACTTGATTAGTTTCATGCGTCCGCGCAGACGACTGCCGACCGGCACCGGCGCCGGAAAACGCACCTTGTTCAGGCCGTAATTGACACCCATGCGGGTCTCTTCGATCTTGAGCGAGGAAATGAAGAACTGCGGCAGCAGGGACAGCGTCAGATAACCATGCGCAATCGGGCCGCCAAACGGACCGGCCTTGGCTTTCTCGACATCCACATGAATCCATTGGTGGTCGCCGGTGGCCTGCGCAAACTGGTTGACCTGCACCTGCGTGATCGTGGTCCAGTCGCTGACGACGACCTCCTGGCCCACCAGAGCCGCCAGATCGGAAAGGGTTTGAAGTGTTTTCATGACCCTACTTTACCAAGACGCTCAGCTGTCCAGCCATTCGCAGACGGCTTGCCACTGCGCCAGGTCCTTTTCGACCCGACCGGGCGTCACATCGAACATGGTCAGTCCGTGCGCTGCGAGATGAACATAGTTCTGCGTATCGCGCAGATAACCAAGCACCGGCAGGCCCAGCGTCGCCACGAATTCCTGCAATTTGTCAGCGGCAATGGTGCGCGCATCGACGCGCATGCCGACAACGCCGATCTGCACCTTCCCGTAGTGCTTGTTCTCGACGAGTTGATCCAGAAAGTCGCGCGTCGCAAAGATATCGAAGACACTGGGTTGCAAAGGCACGATGACCTTGTGCGCCATCTTCATGATCTCGTTGAAACGCTTGCCGTGCAAACCGGCTGGTGTATCCAAAACCACATGCGTCGAACCCTTCGGAGGCTTGGCAATCAGCTCCGCGCTGATTTCCCAGGTGCTGATTGGGCGTGCGGTTGGCAGGCGCAAGCCCAGCCAGAGGCGTGAGGACTGCTGTCGATCCACGTCGCCCAGCATCACTGCATGTCCGCGCGACGCAAAATAACCTGCAATATTGGTAGCCAGCGTGGACTTACCCACGCCACCTTTTGGATTGGCAACAGCGACAACTGGCATGACAGACTCCTCTAAATTCGTCCTCAGGAGAGCTATGTTATCGCTTGATCAGTGAACCTAGCCCATGGCATCCCACAACAACTTGATGGACGGGAGAAACATGCCCAGATACACGAGGCGGTAAAACAGCAGCGGATTCATGCGCCGCGTCGTCAACCGAATCAGACCCGTTCGAGAATCAGCGCAATACCCTGCCCGACACCGATACACATGGTGCACAGGGCGTAGCGGCCGCCGCCCTCATGCAACTGATTGACCGCTGTCGTGGCCAAGCGTGCGCCGGAGGCTCCCAGCGGATGGCCCAGCGCAATCGCGCCGCCCCAGCGGTTTACGCGCTCATCATCGTCCTGCAAACCCAGCATCCGCAGCACGGCCAGGCCTTGCGCGGCAAAGGCTTCGTTGAGTTCAATCACATCGAGTTGCGCCAGCGTCAGGCCGGTCAGGGCCAGTACTTTTTGCGTGGCCGGTGCCGGGCCGATGCCCATGACGCGCGGCGCGACGCCGGCGGTGGCCATGCCGAGCACGCGCGCCCGGGGCGTCAAGCCGTGCTTCGCAGCCGTCGCTTCATCGGCCAGCAGCAAGGCACAGGCGCCGTCGTTGACGCCGCTGGCGTTGCCGGCCGTCACCGTGCCCTCCGGGCGCACGATGGGCTTGAGTTTGGCCAGCGCCTCCAGACTGGTTTCGCGCGGGTGCTCGTCCTTGTCAACCATGATCGGGTCGCCCTTTTTCTGCGCCAGGCTGACCGGCGTGATTTCATGCGCCAGGTGCCCCGCCTTTTGCGCCGCCACGGCTTTCATCTGACTCGCCAGCGCCATCTTGTCCTGTGCTTCGCGGCTGATCCTGTGTTCAACAGCCACGTTCTCTGCCGTCTCCGGCATGGCGTCAGTACCGTACTTTTCTTTCATCAGCTTGTTGACAAAGCGCCAGCCGATGGTGGTGTCGTAAACCGCGTTGTTGCGACCAAAAGCGCTGTCCATCTTGGGCATCACAAATGGCGCGCGGCTCATGCTCTCCACACCGCCGGCAATCATCAGGCTGGCCTCACCGGCGCGGATGGCGCGCGCCGCAGTACCCAGCGCGTCCAGGCCCGAGCCGCACAGCCGGTTGATGGTGGCACCGGGTACGTCCAGCGGCAAGCCCGCCAGCAACGAAGCCATGTGGGCCACATTGCGGTTGTCTTCGCCGGCCTGATTGGCGCAGCCAAACAGCACGTCGGTAACAGCTTGCCAGTCCACCTGCGGGTTGCGTGCCATCAGGGCCTTGAGGGGAAGTGCGGCCAGATCGTCGGTGCGCACACTCGACAGCGCACCGCCGTAGCGGCCAAAAGGGGTACGGATAGCGTCGCAGATGAAGGCTTGAGGCATGGCGTTCGTCCTGAATGAAAAATCCTATTTTCGCCTCAATCAGGACAGTCCGGATCGTCACTGCGAGTGAAGCGCGGCAGTCCATGCCCGACAGCGCGCGACAATAGGCGCATTATGTTTTCACCTTCCCAAGCCGACGTTCGCCGCTATTTCTGCGAGGTCTATGCCAAATCCCGGGCTGGCCAGCCCCTTGAAGCACTGGAAACCATCGCCAGCCTGTGGATCGCCGAGCACCCTGAATACCATGCCGATCTGGCCGATCTGGAGCGCGCCCTGGGCGCCATGCTGCAGATGGAGGAAGGCAAGACCAATCCGTTCCTGCACCTGTCCATGCACCTGTCGATCAGCGAGCAGTGCAGCATCGATCAGCCGCGTGGCATCCGCCAGGCCGTCGAATTACTGACGCAGCGCCGCAACTCGCTGCATCTGGCGCACCACGAGGCCATGGAATGTCTGGGAAAAATGCTGTGGGAAAGCCAGCGCGCCGGTCGGCCGCCCGATGGCGACGCCTACATCGCCTGCGTGCAGCAGCACGCTACACGCGACTGAGCCGCGAGGTCAGGCTCAGCGAAAACG
>QYPX01000086.1 GCA_007280205.1 Comamonadaceae bacterium | reverse complement strand
GTGCGCGAGGCTTTTGTGGCGCCGCCGGGCTGCGTGATTGCGAGCGCTGACTACAGCCAGATCGAGCTGCGCATCATGGCGCACATCAGTGGTGATGCGGCCCTGCTGCTGGCTTTTCATGACGGCATGGACGTGCACCGTGCCACGGCCGCCGAAATCTTTGGCTGCAGCACGGCGCAGGTGACCAGCGAACAGCGGCGTTACGCCAAGGTCATCAACTTTGGTCTGATTTACGGCATGAGCGCCTACGGTCTGGCGCGTGCCCTGAACATCGACAACACGGCGGCCAAAAATTACATCGAGCGCTACTTTGACCGCTACCCCGGCGTCAAGCTCTACATGGACCACACACGACAGGCCGCCAAGAACAAAGGCTATGTCGAGACCGTGTTTGGCCGGCGCCTGTACCTGCCCGAGATCAACTCGCCCAACGGACCCCGGCGCAGTGGTGCCGAGCGCGCCGCCATCAACGCACCGATGCAGGGTACGGCGGCGGACCTGATCAAGCTCAGCATGGTGAAAGTGCAGCAGGTGCTAGACGACGAAAAGCGCGGCACCAAAATGATCATGCAGGTGCATGACGAACTGGTGTTTGAGGTGCCCGAGGCCGAGGTGCACTGGCTCAAATCCGAGATTCCCCGCCTGATGGCCGGGGTGGCCGATCTGAAGGTTCCTTTGCTGGCGGAAGTGGGCGTGGGAGCCAACTGGGACCAGGCCCATTGACCCGACCTTGGGAAGCATGCTGTTATACTTCGCGCCTCAGCGGCTGTAGCTCAGTTGGATAGAGTACTTGGCTACGAACCAAGGGGTCGTGGGTTCAATTCCTGCCAGCCGCACCAAATGAATCAAGGACTTAGCGTCGAAAGGCACTAAGTCCTTTCTTCTTTCTGCCGTTTACCCTGACAAGACGCGGTGTCAAAGTCATTCGATGACCCTGAACTTTACTGTACATTGCAATATGTCTGGCAGCCCCAGTAATTGATAGCTTTCATGTTCGCCAACCCGCCTTCAGTCAATGGGAGGGACACCGATGGAATCGAATACCAACCCGGAAGCCCGTGTAGCGCTCTTTCAAAGCCGCGAAATCCGCCGCGTCCTACACAATGACGAATGGTGGTTTGTCATCACCGACATCATTGCCGCGTTGACGGATGCGGCCGATCCGTCCGACTATTGGAAGAAGATGCGCAGGCGCGACCCCGACTTGGGTGCCGACGTTCAAGGGGGGGGACAAATTGACCCCCCCCCTTGCGCTGGCGTTTGCGACGGCAGGCGGGCGGCAAAAGCTCCAGTGCTGGAACACGCAGGGTATTTTCCGCCTGATCCAGTCCATCCCCAGCCCCAAGGCCGAACCCTTCAAGCGCTGGCTTGCCAAGGTCGGTAAAGAACGACTTGACGAGATTGAGAACCCCGAACTCGCCATGGGGCGGATGCAGGAGCTTTACGAGAAGAAGGGCTACCCCAAGGAGTGGATCGACAAGCGCCTGCGCGGCATTGCGGTGCGGCAAGACCTGACCGACGAGTGGAAGCAGCGCGGTACCAGCAACAGCCAGGAATTCGCCATCCTGACCAACGAGATCATGCAGGGCACCTTTGCGCTGAAGGTGGACGAGTACAAGCAGGTGAAGGCGCTGGCGCACGAGAACCTGCGCGACCACATGACCGACATTGAGCTGATCCTGACCATGCTGGCCGAGGCCACCACCACCAAACTGCACCGCGACCGCGACTCCAAAGGCATGACGCCGCTGAAAAAAGACGCCAAAGATGGCGGCGCCGTGGCCGGGCGTACGCGCAAGGACATCGAGAAGCAGAGCGGTCAGCCCGTGATTTCTGCAGCGAACTTCAAACAGTTGGCACTGAAGAAGACGAAAAGGCTGGAGGATGATTAGGCGTCCGGCTACACCGCCTTGAAAGCTCGCCATGAACAAAGCCTTTACCAAAGAATCAGACGAAGAGGACGATGTCGAACTGCCGGCACCCACTGACATTGCGGGTGCCAGGAACTACATCACGGCCGCTGGCTACGCTCGGATTCATGCTGAGTTGATGGCCTTGATGGACATTGAGCGCCCCAAGGTCGTGGAGATCGTGCATTGGGCTGCCAGCAACGGCGACCGCTCCGAGAACGGTGACTACATCTACGGCAAGAAGCGCCTGCGCGAAATTGACCGGCGTATCCGTTTTCTGACCAAGCGGCTCTCGCTGGCCGAGGTAGTGGACCCGACGGTGCATCATGGCAGTGACCAGGTTTTCTTTGGCGCCAGCGTGACTTACGAGGACGAGGTGGGTGCCCAGCGCACTGTGACTATTTTGGGAATCGACGAGGTTGACAGCGCGCAGGATCAGGTCAGCTGGGTCTCGCCCATTGCCAGAACCTTGCTCAAGAGTCGCAGTGGTGATGTATTGCAGCTGGCAACGCCGGTAGGCGTGGTCGAGATCGAGGTGCTTGGCGTACGCTACCCGGCGCCACCGGTCAGTTGACCGACACGCTGTTGCTGGTTCGCTCGGCTTTGAGCACCGAAGGTGTTCTTCTGAGATTGCGCAGTGCGGCGTCGAGTTGAGTGCCATCTCGCACGGCGATCAGAAAGCGCAGTTCAATGGCCTCCTGGGTGGCTTCATCGGGTATATCGACGCGGGCGATATCCACCTCGGCCGCTGCCAGCGCGGCGGCGACGCGCGCCAGTACCCCTTTGCCATTGGTGACAGTGACCACCACTTCGGACTCGAACGGGCGCAGCGGTTCATCTGACCATTCGACGCCGATAAAGCGCTCGCTGTCCTTGTGCTTGAGCTTTCTGGCAACGGCGCAGTCTTCCACGTGGACGATCAAACCTTCACCGCGCCCCAGGTAACCCACGATGGCGTCGCCCGGAATCGGGCGGCAGCAGCGCGCATACGAGACCGAGGCGTTTTCGCTGCCATCGAGCATCACGCCGCCCTGTGAGCCGGACTGGTTCATGGCAAAGCGTTCGCGCGTGAGCAGGACTGCGTCGAGCTTTTCACCGCTGTCTGTCAGCAGCGCGCGCAGCCGCTTGGCGACGATGCTGGCGATGCGTTTGCCCAGACCAATATCGGTCAGCAGTTCGGACTGGCTCTTGTTGCCACTGAAACGCAGCAATTTGTCCCACACCTGTTTGTTGCGGGCAGTTTCTGCCAGCGTCTTGTCGATGCCCTCAGCGCGCAGTGCCTGTGTCAGCATCTTCTCGCCCAGGCTCTGCGAGTCGGCCAGTGCCATGGTCTTGAGGTGCTGGCGGATTTTGGAGCGCGCGCGCGCCGTTCTGACAAAACTCAGCCAGTTCGGGTTTGGCGTGGCGTCGGACGCCGTCACGATTTCAATCACGTCGCCGTTTTTCAGCTCAGTGCGCAGGGGTGCCTGCTCGCCGTTGATCTTGGCGCCCTGGGTGCGGTCACCCACATTGCTGTGAATAGAGTAGGCAAAATCAACCACGGTGGCGCCGCGCGGCAGCGCCATGATCTGGCTTTTTGGCGTGAAGACGTAAACCGCATCCGGAAACAGGTCTACCTTGACGTGATCCCAGAATTCAGCGGCGTCGCGCGTCTCATTCTGGATGTCGAGCAGCGACTGCATCCACTTGGAGCCGTGGCGGTCGCTCACGCTGGCCTGGGCCGGGCTGTTCACCTTGTACAACCAGTGGGCAGCCACACCGGACTCTGCAACAACGTTCATCGCATCGGTGCGGACCTGGAATTCGACGCTGATACTCGACGGGCCAACCAGCGTCGTATGCAGCGACTGGTAGCCGTTGACCTTGCCAATCGCAATGTGGTCCTTGAACCTGCCGGGGACCGGTTTGTAGAGTTGGTGCAGGGTGCCCAGAGCCGTGTAGCAGTCGATCACGCTGGGCACCAGAACGCGGAATCCGTAAATGTCGGTTACCTGGGCAAAGCTCAGATGCTTTTCGTGCATCTTTTTGTAGATCGAGTACAGGGTTTTCTCGCGTCCGCTGATTCTCACCTCCATGCCGCTGGCGGCAAAGGCAGCTTCCACTTCCTTTTGAACTTTCTGGATCAAATCTCTGCGCCGGCGTCGTGCTTTGGCAACCGCTTTGGACAATACGGCGAAGCGCCAGGGCCGAAGATGGCAAAAAGCCAGATTCTGCAGCTCACGGTAGGCCTGATTCAGACCCAGGCGGTACGCGATCGGGGCGTAGACCTCCAGCGTTTCGGAGGCAATACGTTCCCACTTCTCGCGTGGTACGTCCGACAGGGTGCGCATATTGTGGGTGCGGTCGGCCAGCTTGATCAGGATAACGCGCATGTCCCTGGCCATCGCCAGCAACATTTTGCGGAACGACTCGGCCTGGTTTTCCTCACGCGTATTGAAATGCAGCTTGTCGAGCTTGGTCAGACCGTCCACCAGCTCTGCCACGGCCGGGCCAAAGCGTTCCACCAGTTCGGTCTTGGTGACGCTGCAGTCTTCCAGTGCGTCATGCAGCAAGGCGGCCATCAGCGCCTGGGCGTCGAGTTTCCAGTCAGCGCATTGCGCGGCCACGGCGATGGGATGTGTGATGTAGGGCTCGCCGCTGTCGCGGATTTGCCCCAGATGGGCCTGGTCGGCAAAGCGGTAGGCGCTGCGTACCAGGTCCAGATCAGCCGGCGTGAGGTAGTCCAGCTTGGCCGTCAGGCTGGCGAAACTGGCCGCCGCTGCATTGGCTGCAGCAGGGTGATTGCCGGTAGAGGGTTTGAGCATGGTACTCACCCCCCGAATATAGCGCGCAGCCGGGCATTTGCGCCACTGCAACAAAAAAGCACCGCCAGCGGTGCTTTCGGAAGGAGTAGCAGCGCTTTAGAGCGGGACCTTCTTCAGCATTTCCAGACCGATCTTGCCGGCGGCAATTTCGCGCAGGGCGGTGACGCCCGGCTTGTTCTTGCTGGTCACCTTGGCGGCGTGGCCCTGGCTCAGCATGCGCGCACGGTAGGTGGCGGCCAGCACCAGCTGGAAGCGGTTGGGGATCTGCAGCAGGCAGTCTTCGACAGTAATACGGGCCATGAAATTCTCCGAGAGATCAGTGAAGGCACTAGGGGATGTGCAGAGCTTTGAAAGTTTCAGCCCTGGCGCGACGTTGCGCCGAGAACTTGAGTCGCTGGGAGTGAACGATCGCCTTGAGGTCAAAAAGCGCTCGGTCAAACAACTCGTTGATTATAACGAAGTCGAACTGATGGACCTGTGCCACTTCGAGTGCCGCGTTTTTGAGCCGCAAATCGATGACTTCGGGGGTGTCTTCGCCGCGACGCTCCAGACGGGAACGCAATTCTTCCCAACTCGGGGGCAGGATGAAGATGCTGATGGCGTTGCTGAAAATCTTCTTGATCTGCAGTGCGCCCTGGTAATCAATTTCGAGGATGACATCGGCGCCCTGGCTCATTCGCTCTTCAATCGCCTTCTTGGAGGTGCCGTAACGGTGCTGGTGCACATGCGCCCATTCGACGAAGGCATCAGCCTGCACCATGGCATCAAACTCGGGCTTGGAGACAAAAAAGTACTCGCGGCCATGCTTTTCCTGGCCCCGCGGGGCGCGCGTGGTGTGCGAAACCGAAGGTTGCACGTGCGAGTCAAGCTCCAGCAGCGCCTTGACCAGGCTTGACTTGCCGGCTCCACTGGGTGCCGCAACGACGAATAGGTTTCCGGGATAGTCCATGCGAGGCGCTATTCTATGTTCTGCACCTGCTCTCGCATTTGCTCGATCAGCACCTTCATGTCCACTGAAATGTGCGTCAGTTCCAGCGCTGCGGATTTGGAACCCATGGTGTTGGCTTCCCGGTGCAATTCCTGAATCAGAAAATCCAGCCGTTTGCCAAGTTCGCCGCCCTTTTTAAGCAGGCGCTCGATCTCATCCAGGTGCGAGCTCAGGCGGGTGATTTCTTCCGCCACGTCAATCCGGATGGCAAAGGCTGTGGCCTCTGCCAGCGCGCGGTCCTGCGCCATCTCCGGCAAGGCCGTGCCGTCGGTCAGGCCCATGGCTTCCTGCCAGCGGTCCATGAAGCGCTGGCGCTGCTGTGCTACCAGTTGCGGCACCAGCGGTTTGGCCTGGCCGGCCAGCGTGCGCAACCGGGCAATCTGATCGAGCATGGCGCTGGCCAGGCGCTCGCCCTCGCGCGCTCGTGCGACCAGCAGTTGTTTGAGTGTTTGCTCGGCCAGTGGCAATAGCTCCTTGCTCCAGTCCCGAGCCGACGCCTGCTCGCTGATGCCAAGGCGGATCACGTCGGCCACACTCAGCGGTCTGGCATCGGGCAACCAGGCCCGGACGCTGTCCTGCACCGAACCCAGACGCTGCAACAACCGCGGATGGGGGTCCGGCACGGCTGTGCTGGCGCCACTCTCGATCAGGACGCGGACCTCGATCTTGCCGCGTTTGACGTGAGCGGCGATGATCTCACGCAGTGCCGGTTCATGCGGGCGCAATTCCTCAGGCAGACGGAACGACAGGTCCAGAAAGCGGCTGTTGACCGACCTGATCTCCAGGCCGAGGTGACTCGAAGCCGCCATTCTGGATTCGGCGTCGGTACTGGCGTGGCCTGCGTTGTGCTGGGCACTGGCGTAACCGGTCATGCTGTAAACTGGCATCTCAACTTTCTGTTCAATGGGATGGACTTGAGAATAACCCGATTCGTGTAGAACCGGGGCTTGTTCGTTCAAAAATTATGGCCAAGGTCAAACCGGCACCCTTACCGCCCGACACCATGATTGGTGGCTACCGCGTCCTGCGCAAAGTAGCCGCTGGTGGGTTTGGCGTTGTCTATCTGGCGGTCGATTCGACAGGTCAGCAAGTCGCGATCAAGGAGTACCTGCCCGCCTCGTTGACGACACGGGTTCCGGGTGCGCTGGCGCCCGAGGTGCCGCCGGAGAAGTTGTCCTTGTACCGGCTCGGCTTGAAGAGCTTCTTTGAAGAAGGGCGCGCGCTGGCGCAGATCTCCCACCCTTCGGTGGTCACTGTGATGAATTTCTTCCGGGAGAATGAGACCGTTTACATGGTGATGAATTATCTGGAGGGAGCTTCCCTGCAGGATTTCATTGTCACGGCGCGTGATCTGAAACAGGCCAAGGTCTTCCGTGAGTCCACCATCCGTTCCCTGTTTGACGAAATTCTGCGTGGTTTGAGAATTGTTCACCAGCACAAAATGCTGCACCTGGACATCAAGCCGGCCAACATCTTCATCACCGATGACAACAAATCGGTGCTGATTGACTTTGGTGCCGCACGTGAAGTGCTGAGCAAGGATCCCAATTTCGTCCGTCCGATGTACACCCCCGGCTTTGCCGCGCCAGAGATGTACCGTCGCGACGCTGCGATGGGGCCCTGGACTGACATCTACGCCATTGGCGCCTGCATCTACGCCTGCATGCAGGGCTACCCGCCCAATGAGGCGCCGCAGAGACTGGAAAAGGACCGCATCACGATTGCCCTGAGGCGCTTGCGCGGTGTCTACTCCGACAACCTGATCGAGGTGGTCGAGTGGTGCATGTCGCTGGACCCGTTGTCAAGGCCGCAGTCGGTGTTTGCCCTGCAAAAGGAACTCAGTCGCGAAGGCGAACGGCATTACACCAAGCTCAGCGCCGTTGAAAAAGTTCGTCTGCAGTTTGACACCATGGTGACTGACAACAAGAAGAACGGCCAGAAGGCCGCGGTGGTGAGCGGAAGAGATAAATGAAGTTTTCCGTCTTCCAGGTCAGCCGCAAGGGCGGTCGGGAAATCAACGAAGATCGGATGGGCTACTGCTACACGCGTGGCGCAGGAATTTTCTTTCTGACCGATGGCATGGGCGGGCATCCTCAGGGTGAAGTGGCAGCGCAATTGACCTTGCAGGTGATGGCAGCGATGTTTCAAGAAGAGGCAAGACCGGTGCTTGCCGATGTGGCCCTGTTCCTGACCTCGGCAGTGACCGCGGCGCACCGGCAGATCCTGCGCTACGCGATCGAGCGAAACATGCTCGATGCGCCCCGCACCACCGTCGTTGCGGCGGTTATACAGGATGGCTTGGTCAGCTGGATTCATTGTGGTGACTCCAGGTTGTATCTGGTGCGCCAGGGTGAATTGCTGACGCGCACGCGGGATCATTCATTTGCCGAGCATCGTCAGCTTGGTGCTGGCAAACCGAATTTGTCAGAGCGCAATAATCGCCATCTGTTGTTTACCTGCCTGGGCTCGCCCTCGCGACCCATGTATGAAGTCAGTGGCCCGGTAGCGCTGCAGCAGGGTGACCGACTGCTGCTCTGCTCCGACGGCCTTTGGTCGGGGCTCAGTGATATCGACATTACCTACCATTTGAGCCAGAAGCCGGTCAGCCAGTCAGTGCCGGATCTGGTTGAAAGTGCCTTGTGCCGGGCAGGTGGCAGTAGCGACAATGTCACCGCACTGGCGCTGGAATGGGAAACGCCGGACAATTTCCTCGTTTCCCGGACAAGCATTACCACCGACACCATGCGTGACGCCGTCTTCGCTTCCACGGTGCAGGGGGGGTGGAATCAGCCAGTGCAGGTCGAACTCGACGATGCGGCGATCGACCGCTCCATCGAGGAAATCAATGCGACCATTCGCCGTTCTGTTGGCCGCTAAGCTTGAGGAAAAGCACCATGAATGAATTTGCCAGAAGCCTGGGCCGTGGCGCAGACCAGCTGCGAGCGGTGCGCATTACACGTGGCTACACGATTCACGCCGAAGGCTCGGTCCTGATCGAGTTTGGCGCCACCAAAGTGTTATGCACGGCGTCGGTGGAAGAAAAAGTACCGGGTCACAAGAAGGGCAGTGGCGAGGGCTGGGTCACAGCCGAGTACGGCATGCTGCCACGTTCCACCCACACGCGCAGCGAGCGCGAGGCCGCGCGTGGCAAACAGAGCGGACGTACCCAGGAAATCCAGCGTCTGATTGGCCGCTCCCTGCGCTGCGTGTTTGATCTTCGCCTGCTCGGTGAGCGCACGATTCACCTGGACTGCGATGTGTTGCAGGCCGACGGTGGTACCCGTACCGCGGCCATCACCGGTGCATTTGTTGCCGCGCAGGATGCGGTGAGCAAGTTGATGGCACAGGGAAAACTCAGTGTGTCTCCGATTCGCGACCAGGTAGCGGCGATTTCGGTCGGCATGGTCCAGGGCACAGCGCTGCTGGATCTGGAATACACCGAAGACTCGGCTTGTGATACCGACATGAACGTGGTGATGACCGGCTCCGGGCATTTTGTCGAAGTACAGGGAACGGCCGAGGGCGCAGCGTTCTCGCGAGAGCAGATGGACGCCTTGCTGGCACTGGCCGCCAAAGGCATCGGCGAGCTGATTGCGCTGCAGAAGCAGTCCGTGAGCGCATGAAAATTGTCCTGGCCTCCAATAACCAGGGCAAGCTGTCAGAGTTGCGCGCCATGCTGGCACCGCTTGGAATGGAGTTGATCGCGCAGGGCGAGCTCGGCATCAGCGAGGCCGCCGAGCCCTTCCACACCTTTGTTGAGAATGCACTCGCCAAGGCGCGTCATGCGACCACTCATAGCGGTCTGCCGGCGCTGGCTGACGACGCAGGTTTATGTGTGGATGCCTTTGGCGGTCTGCCCGGCGTGGATACCGCCTACTACGCGACGCAGTTCGGCTATGCGAAGGGCGATGACAACAATGTGCGCGCCCTGCTTGAGCAGATGAAGGAGCTAAGCAATCGCCGTGCTGCGCTGGTCAGTACGCTGGTGGCGGTGCGCTCGGCGCAGGACCCGGAGCCCTTGATTGCCGTGGGCCGGGTCAGCGGCGAGATCAGCCGCGAGCCGCTGGGTAGCCATGGATTTGGTTTTGATCCGGTGATGTACATCCCGCAGTTCGGACTGACTTTTGCCCAGCTGCCGGTGGCGGTGAAGAACGCCAACAGCCACCGGGGTCGGGCGGCGCGGGCCATGGTGCAACTGATGCGCGAGCGCTGGTTGAACGAAATTGGAGTCTGACCCCCATTTGCTGCATTACCTGCGGCCCGGGACCTTGCAGCTCACAGCGCTGCCGCCACTGGCGCTGTACATCCATTTGCCCTGGTGCCTGAAGAAGTGTCCCTATTGCGATTTCAATTCGCATGCAGTGCCAGCAGCAGGACTGCCTGAGCAGGCCTATATTGCGGCCCTGCTGGCCGACCTGGAGGCAGCATTGCCACTGGTCTGGGGGCGTACCGTGCACAGCATTTTTCTGGGTGGTGGCACGCCGAGCCTGTTTTCGCCCGCCGCCATTGATCAATTGCTCGGGGCGCTTCGGGCACGCGTACGCCTGGAAGCCGACTGCGAAATCACGCTCGAGGCCAATCCTGGCACGTTTGAGAAGGACCGTTTCAGGGCCTTTCGAGCCGCTGGTGTGACCCGACTGTCGATCGGTGTGCAGAGCTTCAACGACGATTTTCTGAAGACGCTGGGCCGGGTGCACGACCGTGCGCAGGCGATCGCTGCTGTTGAAGAAGCCGCACACGCCTTCGATACTTTTAACCTGGACATCATGTACGCGCTGCCGGGTCAGGATCTGGCGGCGCTCAAAGAAGACATGGCACTGGCCTTGACGCTGGCACCGCCGCATATTTCGATCTACCACCTGAGCATCGAGCCCAATACCTACTTTGCCAAGTTTCCGCCGCAATTGCCCGAGGACGACACAGCCTACGAGATGCTGGACCTGATCACCGAAATGACAGGCCAAGCCGGTTTGCAGCGCTATGAAGTCTCAGCGTACGCCCGCCCGGGCCACGCCTGCCGGCACAACCTCAATTACTGGAAGTTTGGCGATTACCTCGGTCTGGGTGCCGGCGCGCACAGCAAGCTCAGTTTTGCCCATCGGGTAGTGCGTCAGGTACGCTTTCGGGAGCCTGCCCTGTACCTGGAAAAAGCCCTGGCCCGCGCGTTTGTGGCGCAGGAGACTCAGGTCAGCCGCTCCGATTTGCCGTTTGAATTCATGCTCAATGCGCTGCGCCTGAAGGACGGTTTTGCCCTGCAACTTTTCGCCGAGCGCACCGGTCTGCCCATGACTGCCGTAGAAAAGGAGTTGCAGTTGGCGCAGGCCAAGGGCTGGCTGGAGCGGGATCTGACGAGGGTCAGACCCAGTGTGCGCGGCTATGACTTCCTGAACGACTTGCAGTCCCTGTTCCTTCCGGCACAGGTCTGACTTCGCCCGGTCTTATCGCTTGGGGCGCAGGGGAGCGGGCTGGGTAGCCAGTTCGTCGGGTACCGTGTTGGCAAAGGCCGGATCAGCGTTCTTGTTGTTTGACGCAATCGACTTCTCCCACAGCGCCCAGTCGGTGTCGGAGTCAGACTCGCGTACCTCGGGCAAGGGAATAGGATCGTTTGCCGCGTAGGGGTGAACTTCAGGCGGCTGCGGCAGGGCCTTGGTCCTTTTGGTGGCGGTGTCCAATAATTTCTTCATCGAAAAATAATTGTACGGTGCAAAGGCATGGGCTGTCCTGGTCTGGAACTTTTGGCTTGATCCGTCTATTTTTCGCTGCGCCGACGTGTTGCCAGATGGCGCCGGCAACTGGCGTTGATGACGCGCAGTTCCGCCAGTGTGGCGTCTATCTGGGTACGCTTTTGCTCCAACTCTTCGATCGCGGTGTCGGTTCGCTGAATCACGTAACTCAATTGTTCGGCCCGGCCCTCGCCGTGGTCGCCATACAAATCCAGGTAGCGCTTGATCTCTGACAGGGGCGAGCCTATGTCCTTGGCGCGAAGAATCAGCGCCAGCCGGGCGCGGTCGCGCCGCGTATAGACGCGCGCGCCGTTGACGCGCCGCGGCGCCACCAGCCCCTTGTCTTCATAAAAGCGCAAGGCGCGCAGGGAAATGCCAAACTCCTTGCAAAGTTCGGTGATGCCAAACAGTTCCGAGCTGCCCTCGTCGCGGTGTGCGTCCACCACGGCCTGCGCGTCACTGGTGCCAGCGGCGGCGCTGCTGGCAACCGGCTTGAGCGCAGAAGGTGCTGAGGCCACGCGCTGGGTCTCCGGACTGAAAATCAGACCACGCGCTGCAGGCGCATGGCCACACTCATGTCACCCGTGACCTTGAGTTTTCCCATCATGAAGCCGGTGGCGGGTTCGAGGTCGCCCTTGAGCATGGCGTTGAGGTTTTCCAGCGTGATGCCGACCGTGCAGTCAGCCTCGTCCGTGCTGTTGCTGACCGAGTTGGGCGTGGATTTTCCGTCGATGTAGATGGTGCCATCGCTGCCGCAGTCAAATTTGAGGGTCGCGGCAAGGCCGCTGTCGGCCCCGACTTTGGTGCGGATAGCTTCCGTGCAGGCTTGAATGTCCATAGGTATTCCTGGTTAAAAGTGGTTGTCTGAAAGTCAGCTGCAAGCGCTTGACTGCGGCTGGATGCTAGCAGGCTTGCTTGCCGCTAAGTATAGGGGAAATACCTATACGAAATGAAGTTGACGTTAACGTAAGCATCATGTCTAATTCGGTGCAACCAAGAGGGCTCCCATCCATGCCAGTCATTCGCTCCAAGATCAATGTCAAGTCCGATGCGTTTGGGCTGAACGCGCGGCGCATGCTCGAATTGCTGGCCGAAGTTCAGCGGCTCGAGCAAATGGTGATTGCGGAATCCGACTCGAAACGCTCCAAGTTCGAGGCACGCGGGCAGTTGCTGCCGCGTGAGCGGGTCGCGCGTTTGCTCGATCGTGGCTCGCCGTTTCTGGAACTCAGCCGTCTGGCCGGGCTCAATATGCACGACGACGACGGCAAGAAATCGGTGCTGGGCGGCGGCTCCATCGTTGGCATTGGCGTGGTGGCCGGCAAGCGTTGCCTGATTTCTGCCAGTGACAGCGCCGTCAAGGGTGGCACAGTGGCGCCCATGGGTTTGCGCAAAGCCCTGCGCGCGCAGGAAATCGCGCAGGAGAACAAGCTGCCGGTGATCTACCTGGTGGAAAGCGGCGGCGCCAATTTGATGTACCAGAGCGAGATCTTTGTCGAAGGCGGGCGCAGCTTTGCGAACCAGGCCAGGATGTCTGCCGCTGGTCTGCCGCAGGTGGCGGTGGTGCATGGTTCCTCCACAGCGGGTGGCGCCTACCTGCCGGGCCTGTCGGATTACGTGATTCTGGTGCGGGGCCGCTCCAACATCTTTCTGGCCGGACCGCCGCTGGTCAAAGCTGCCATCGGTGAGGATTGCACCGAGGACGAAATTGGCGGCGCCGAAACCCATGCGCGGGTCACGGGCTTGGGCGAGTACCTGTGCGAGGACGACGCGCACGCGATCGGCATGGCACGTGAAGTGCTCGACAAGCTCAAGTGGGATCAGCTGCAGGCAGCGCAGAAATTTGCCGAACCCCTGTTCGGCGAGCAGGAACTGTTGGGGCTGGTGCCGGCCGACGAGCGCGAACCCTACGACGTGCGGGAAGTCATTGCCCGCCTGGTGGACGACTCGGATTTCCTGGAGTTCAAGGCCGAGTACGCACCCGACATGATGTGCGGTCACGCCCGGCTGCAGGGCCATCTGGTTGGCATCCTGGGCAACAACGGACCGATTCAGCCGGCGGGCTCCACCAAGGCAGGGCAGTTCATCCAACTGTGCGACCAGAGCGCCACGCCCTTGATCTTCTTGCAGAACACCACCGGCTACATGGTCGGTTCGGTGGCCGAGCGCAGCGGCGCCATCAAGCACGGCTCCAAGATGATTCAGGCGGTGGCCAATGCGCGCGTGCCCAAGTTCACGGTGGTACTGGGCGGCTCGTTTGGCGCTGGCAACTATGGCATGTGCGGCCGTGGCTTTGATCCGCGTTTCATCTTCTCCTGGCCGACGGCGCGCACGGCGGTGATGGGCGGCGCCCAGGCGGCCAAGGTGATGGACATCATCAATCGAGCCAAGATCGAACGCACCGGCATGGCCGCCAACGAGGACGCGCTCAAGGCCATGTCAGATGGCTTGCGACTGCGCCTTGACAAGGAGTCGGCCGCCCTGTTTGGCACCGCACGCCTGTGGGACGACGGCATCATTGACCCGCGCGATACGCGCCGCCTGCTGGGCCTGTGTCTGGCCATGGCCGAGGAAGCGCAGCGCCGCCAGTTGCATGCCAACACCTTTGGTGTGGCCCGGATGTAGCGCAATGCGATTCGTAGCTATCTCACGGTTGTCATGCCGGACCCCGGATCGAGCCCGGGGCAAGCTCCGATCCGGCATCCAGTGCAGCGCGGAACCTGGATTGCGGATCAAGTCCGCAATGACAGCGGTGGGCGCAATGACAGCAGTGGGGCGCATTGACAGCAGTGGAGCGCAATGACAGCAGCGGATCACGGATTTGTTGTATTCAATTTGAAATTCACCTGAAAGGCTTTTATGAAATTCACCCCTGAACACGAACAGATTGCCGACACGGTTCGGAAATTTGTTGCCAAAGAAATCAACCCGCATCTGCCAGCGTGGGAGGCCGCAGGGCAATTCCCGGCACATGCCCTGTTCAAGAAAATGGGTGACCTGGGCCTGCTGGGCATCAAGTACCCGGTCGAGTACGGTGGCATGGGGCTGGACTTCAGTTATTCCATGGTCTTTGCCGAAGCTTTGGGTGAATGCAATGCCGGCGGCGTGCCCATGGCCATCGGCGTGCAGACCGACATGTGCACGCCAGCGCTGGCACGCTTTGGTTCGGACCAACTGCGCGAAGAATTCCTGGCGCCCAGCATTGCTGGCGACATGGTGGGCTGCATCGGCGTCAGTGAAGTGGGCGGCGGCTCCGACGTGGCGGCACTGAAAACGACGGCGCGCAAGGACGGCGACGACTACATCATCAACGGCTCCAAGATGTGGATTACCAACGGCATGCAGGCCGACTGGTGCTGCCTGCTCGCCAATACCTCGGAAGGCCCGGTGCACAAAAACAAATCGCTGATCATGGTGCGCATGGACAGCCCGGGTGTGACGCGCCAGAAGATCGAGAAAATCGGCATGCACTCTTCCGATACCGCACAACTGTTCTTTGACAACGTGCGGGTACCCCGGCGCAACCTGATTGGTCAGGAGGGCATGGGCTTCATGTTCCAGATGCTGCAGTTCCAGGAAGAGCGGCTTTACGGTGCGGCTGGCACCCTGCGCTCGCTGGACCGCCTGATCGACCAGACGATTGACTACACGCGTCAGCGCCATACCTTTGGCCGGCCGATTCTGGACAACCAGGTGGTGCATTTCCGCCTCGCTGAATTGCGCACCGAGGTCGAGGCCTTGCGCGCTCTGACCTACCGTGCGGTCGAGTCCTACATTTCGGGCAAGGACGTCACCAAACTGGCTTCCATGGCCAAACTCAAGGCGGGCAGACTGAGCCGCGAAGTGGCCGACAGTTGCCTGCAGTATTGGGGTGGTATGGGCTTCACGGCCGACAACCCGATTTCGCAGGCCTACCGCGATAGCCGACTGATCTCTATCGGAGGTGGTGCCGACGAAATCATGCTGGGCATCATCTGCAAACTGGAGGGCACACTGCCCGGCAAGGCCTCGGCATGACGCTGGCGCTGGAACAGCGCGGTCCGGTGCTGCACATCAAGCTGAACCGGCCCGAACTGCGCAACGCGATGTCGCTGCGCATGGTGACCGAATTGCGCGCTGCGCTGCGCACCGCAGAAGAGGAGGGGCAGGTTCGGGTCATCGTGCTGCGTGGCGCTGGCGGGAATTTTTGTGCCGGCGCTGACTTGAAAGACATGGCCGCAGCGCGCATGCAGGGAATGCAGAGTCAGCCGCAAGCCGCTGCCGACGCCCCGGCGCTGGACGCCGTGGCGCAGGCCAATCTGCAGTTTGGCGAACTCTGTCTGGCCTTTGCCAGCACACCCCTGGCGTTGGTCGCTGTGCTGGAGGGTAGTGTGATGGGTGGCGGCTTTGGCCTGGCCTGTGTAGCGGATGTGGCGCTGGCGGTTGAATCCGCATTGTTTCGACTTCCTGAAACCGGTCTGGGCATGGTGCCAGCGCAGATTGCGCCCTTCCTGGTGGAGCGCCTGGGCTATTCGCAAGCCAAGCGCCTCGCAGTGACCGGCGGGCGCGTCAGCGCGTCGCAGGCGCTGACCATCGGTCTGGTGCACGCGGTTCACGCGGCGGATCAAATCGACGCGGCGCTGGCGGCGGTGCTGGGCGACATTCTGGCTTGCGCTCCGGGCGCACTGGCAGCTACCAAGGTCTTGATGGCGAAGGCGCGCCTGACGGCTGCAGCGGACCTGCTGCAACCAGCCGCCATCATTTTTTCCCGCGCCGCGCAGGGCGTCGAGGGCGTTGAGGGAACGACGGCCTTTATTCAGAAGCGCAAACCGAACTGGGCAGTAGCGTCATGACTTTTTCCAAAATACTGATTGCCAACCGGGGCGAGATCGCCTTGCGCGTGATACGCACGGCGCGCACGCTGGGTTATCGCACGGTGGCCGTTTTCAGCGACGCGGACCGCGCGGCAGCGCATGTGCGCCTGGCGGACGAGGCGGTGCATATCGGTGGCTCGGCCGCAACCGATTCCTACCTCAATGTCGCAGCGTTGCTCGAAGCAGCACGCAAGGCCGGCGCTGATGCAGTGCACCCGGGATACGGTTTTCTGAGTGAGAACCCCGGCTTTGCGCAAGCCTGTCTGGACGCCGCTCTGGTCTTCATTGGCCCACCGCCCTCGGCCATGCTGGCGATGGGTAACAAGGCGCTGGCCAAGCGGCGCATGCTGGCTGCCGGTGTGCCTTGCGCGCCGGGTTATCTGGGCGAGGATCAGGACGATGCACGCTTGACACAGGAAGCTCTGAAGCTGGGTTTCCCCTTGCTGGTCAAGGCCGTTGCGGGTGGCGGTGGGCGCGGTATGCGCCTGGTGCGCAGCGCCGACGAGATCGCGCAGGCGCTGCTCGGTGCCCGGCGCGAGGCGCAAAGCGCTTTCGGCGACGGCACGCTGATGCTGGAGCGCCTGATCGAGGACGGCCGCCACATCGAGATCCAGATTTTTGCCGACGAGCACGGCAATGCGGTCTACCTGGGCGAGCGTGACTGCACAGCCCAGCGCAGACGCCAGAAGGTGATTGAGGAAGCGCCTTCACCCGTAGTGAGTGCCGCGATGCGCGAGGCCATGGGCAAAGACGCCGTGGCGGCCGCACTGGCGGTGGGCTACCGCGGTGCTGGCACGGTGGAGTTCATGGTGGACGGTGCCCTGAAACACTACTTTCTGGAAATGAACACCCGGCTGCAGGTGGAGCATCCGGTGACCGAGCTGGTGACCGGTTTCGATCTGGTTGAGTGGCAGTTGCTGGTGGCAGCAGGCCAGCCGCTGCCGGTGGCACAGAGCGAGGTCACGCTGACAGGCCACGCGATCGAGGCCCGCTTGTACGTGGAAGACCCCTATGCCGGCTTTGCGCCGCAGACCGGTACCGTGCGCTGGTGGCGCCCGGAGCAGGCCCGGCTTGCCGGTGCGCGCATCGACGACGGCATCGAAGAGGGTAGCGAAATCTCGCCCTTCTACGACCCGATGGTGGCCAAGGTCATCGTACATGGGCGGGATCGGGATGACGCGATACGGCGACTGCGCGCCGCGCTGCGCAACACGCCTTTGCTGGGGCTGCGCAATAACGGCCGTTTCCTGGCCGATCTGGTGAATCATCCGGCGTTTCGCGGGGCCACGATGACCACTGCCTCGATCGATCAATGGCAGGACAGTGGCGAGACGCTGCTGCAAGGTCCGCAACCCGACGAGCCGACCTGGTGTCTCGCGGCGGCTGTGTTTGCCTTGCAGAACGGCGCCAGCTGGCGCGCGGACAGTGTTGCCGCTTTTGACATTCCGCTGCAATGCGAGGGCGTTGCGCAGACGCTGCGTGTGCAGCCTGATCGCCTGGGCTACGTCAAGGTCAGCCTGGCCAGCCAGCAGCGCGAGATCAGGATCATTGACTTCAAGGACGGTGCGCTGCGCTTCGAGATCGATGGCGTGATACGCCGCGCTTTGGCGGTGCTGCAGCAGAGCGATTTGCACCTGGCGCTGGATGGCAGCTCGTTTGTGTTCGGCGAAGTCTCAGCCTTCCCCGGCAAGGACCAGGTCGCCGATGCAAGGCAGGCGCGCTCGCCGGTGGCTGGCAAGGTCACACAGATCAAGGTGGCCGTGGGAGACACGGTCGCCGACGCGCAGCAATTGCTTTGTGTCGAAGCCATGAAGATGGAAATGTGGCTGACGGCACAGGTGGCGGGCAAGGTGGTGGCCGTGCACGCCAGCGTCGGTGACCAGGTGGAGTCGGGCGCCCTGCTGGTCGAAATTGAGCCCGAAGAGAAAAAGGAAACATGATGGACAAAGCGATTCTCACCTGCGCCCTGACCGGCGTTCTGACCAACCCCAAGCAGCACCCGGTACCCGTCACACCGGCTCAGATGGCTCAGGCGGCGCGTGACGCCTTCAACGCCGGTGCTTCCATCATGCACGTGCATGTGCGCATGCAGGAGGAGGGCCTGGGCCACATGCCGAGCTGGGATCCGGATGTGGCCGAAACAATTGTCAACGCCATCCGCGCGGCCTGCCCCGGTGTCATCATCAACCTGACGACCGGCGTCGTCGGCAAGGACATCTCGGGACCACTGGCCTGCATCCGCCGTGTCAAGCCTGAAATTGCCGCTTGCAATGCTGGTAGCCTGAACTACCTCAAGATCAAGGACGACGGCCAGTGGGCCTGGCCGCCCATGGTGTTTGACAACCCCGTGGCCAAAGTGCAGCAGTTTCTCGATGTGATGCAGGAGTGCCATGTGCACCCCGAGTTTGAGTGTTTTGATGTCGGCATCGTGCGCTCGGTCGGCATGTTCCTGAAGAACGGCATGCTCAAGGCGGGCATGGGGCGCGCCGAATACAACCTGGTGATGGGTGTGGCGTCGGGTATGCCCTGCGATGCCGACCTGCTAGCCTTGATACCGCGCTGGATGGCAGCCGACAGCGTCTGGCAGGCCACATTGATTGGCCGCAGTGAGATCTGGCCGGTGCACCAGAAGACGGCTGAGCTCGGTGGCATGCTGCGCACCGGTCTGGAAGACACCTTCTATTTGCCAGATGGTCAGAAAGCCAGCGGCAACGGTGTCCTGATCGCCGCTTTGGCCGATTGCGCGCGCAAGGCAGGCAGAGCGGTGGCGAGTCCGGCGGAGGCCCGGGTGCTGCTGGGCTTGCGAGAGAGTGCGGTGCTTGCTTGAAACCCAGGCCGTCTGGCGGCGTTTGAAAATTCGAAAGTCGCGTCCTGATCAAACCTTGCCAGCCAAAACCAGCGAGGCACGCAACGTGTCGTTGATGCGCGTCTGCCAGCCGTCACCGGTGGCGCGAAGCGCCTGCAGCACATCGGCATCCAGCCTGATCTTGACCGGTTCCTTGGTCACTGCCGCCTTGGGGCGACCGCGTTGAATGCCGCGCAGCTTGGTTTGCAACGAGACTGGTAGCGCAGAAAACGGCTTGAACAATGTCGGGTCAACCTTTGAGAGGTCGCCCACTTCGCCGTCAGCGTCAATTACGGGTAAGCGTGAAACCATGTTTTGCTCCTTCTCTAGGGTTTGCTTTGCGAAAACTGATCACCCGGATGCCGTGCGCGGTCTCGCCAAATATCAGCACATGCAGCCGAACATCCAAATACCCCAGCGCCACAAAACGTGCATCCGGGTAAGCCTTTCGTGTGTCCTGCCACACCTTGGCAGTTTCAAAATCAAACTCCACAACCTGCTCGAAATTCAGACCGCGCTCAGCGATGTTGCGCTTGTTCTTGGCTGGGTCAAAGCTGATTTCCACGGCAATTATTGTACACCCAATAAATGGAATGCTTGATCAAGCAGTTCGAGGGGAAGAGGAGGGCACTTGTTGGGCGCGCGCGTCAGCAATATCCGTAAAGGAGCAAGTTTTCGGAGAGAAAAAGAAAAAGGCCGGAAGGTTTTGAACCTTATCGGCCTTGGCAGTGGTGCCCGGAGCCGGACTCGAACCGGCACTTCTTTCGAAACCAGATTTTGAGTCTGGCGCGTCTACCAATTTCGCCACCCGGGCAGCGGGGTAAGGCGCGAATTATGGCACAGTGTGGGGTATGAAATACCCAACGATTGAAGATTCCATCGGAAAAACCCCCCTCGTCAGATTGCAGCGTATTGGAGCTGACGACAACGCCACGCGTGGCAATGTGATCCTGGGCAAACTCGAGGGCAACAATCCGGCTGGTTCGGTGAAAGACAGGCCCGCTTTGTCGATGATCCGCCGGGCTCAGGAGCGCGGCGACATCAAGCCGGGCGACACCCTGATTGAAGCCACTTCCGGCAACACCGGTATTGCGCTGGCCATGGCCGCTGCCATCAAAGGCTACCGCATGATTCTGATCATGCCTGAAGACCTGTCGATCGAGCGTGCGCAGACCATGAAGGCCTTTGGTGCCGAGTTGATCCTGACACCCAAGAGCGGCGGCATTGAGTACGCACGCGATCTGGCCGAGCAGATGCGCCGCGATGGCAAGGGCTTTGTGCTCGACCAGTTTGCCAATGCCGACAATCCGCGCATCCATTTCGAGACCACCGGCCCCGAGATCTGGGCCGACACCAAAGGGCACATCACGCACTTTGTCAGCGCCATGGGAACCACCGGCACCATCACCGGTGTCTCGCAGTTCCTCAAGCAAAAGAACCCGGCGGTGCGGGTCATCGGCGTGCAGCCGATGGAGGGTTCGCGTATTCCCGGTATTCGCAAATGGCCGCAGGAATACCTGCCCAAGATCTACGACCCGAGCCACGTGGATGAACTGATGTACGTGAGCCAGGAGACGGCCGAAGACATGTGCCGGCGCCTGGCACGCGAGGAGGGCATCTTTGCCGGTATTTCCGCCGCCGGTGCCTGCTGGGTGGCGCAGGAAATAGCCAAGCGCGAAAGCAATGCGACGATTGTGTTTGTCGTCTGCGACCGCGGCGACCGTTACCTCTCCACTGGCGTCTTTCCGGCATGAGCGCCGCATTTCGATTCTGCCCGCAATGCGCTGCGCCGCTGGAGTTGGTGACGCTGGCAGAAGACGGTGGCGCCAAAGAGCGCCTGCGCTGTGCAGCCTGCGGCTACACGCACTGGAACAACCCGACACCCGTGCTGGCCGCCATCATTGAGTACCAGGGCAAGGTTTTGCTGGCACAAAATGCCGCCTGGCCGGGCAAGATGTTTGCCCTGATCACTGGCTTCATGGAAGCCGGGGAAACACCACAGGATGGCATGGCGCGTGAGATCGAGGAGGAAACCGCCTTGACCACAGAGGAGTTGAATCTGATTGGTGTTTATGATTTCCAGCGCATGAACCAGATCATCATCGCTTACCACGCTGTTTGTGATGGTGAAGTGAAGCTTTCACCGGAGCTGGTCGATTACCGGCTGTTTGCGCTGGAAGATGTGAAATGCTGGCGTGCCGGCACCGGTCAGGCTTTGGCACAATGGCTGCGTTCACGCGGTCATGAGCCGCAGTTTGTGGACTTCCCAAAGCGGAGCTGATCCGGGGTCTTTAGAATTCAGCCTAATCCAAGGAAAATTGATGCAAGTTGACCGTGAACTCGACGCCCGTGGCTTGAACTGTCCGCTGCCCATTCTGAAGGCGAAGAAGGCGCTCAACGATATGCAAAGCGGCCAGACACTGCGCGTCATGGCGACCGACCCCGGCTCCGTGCGTGACTTTCAGGCCTTCGCCAAACAGACCGGCAATGAATTGCTGGAGCAGCAAACCATTGGTCTGGAGTTTTACCACCTCATGCGCCGCCGCTAGGGCGGTGCTTCAGCCCAGACGCGCGAGCTGATCGCTGAGTTTGGCCAGCGTCGCCTCAAAGTCGGCGACGCGCTTGCGTTCCTGAGCAATCACCGCCGGCGGTGCTTTGGCAACGAATGCTTCATTGCCCAATTTGGCCAGCGCCTTGGTAATTTCGCCTTGCAGACGCGCAGCTTCCTTGCCCAGGCGGACCTTCTCGGCAGCCACATCAATTTCCATGTGCAGGCAGATGCGCGCACCGCCCACCACCGCCACCGGTGCCGCTTGCGCTGCGGCAGACCAGGACGCATCGTCTTCAAAGACACGCACCTCACTGAGCTTGGCCAGCGCCTGCAGCAGCGGCGCGGACTGCTGCAGAAAAGCCGCCTCGCTAGCCTGACCGGCGATCACGAAGAGCGGCAACCGGGTGGCGGGTGAAACGCTCATCTCGCCGCGCAGATTGCGACAGGCATCGACCAGCGCTTTGAGCTTGCCGATCTGTGCGACAGCAGCCTCGTCAATCCGCTCCGGCTGGCTGACGGGGTAAGCGGCAATGGCAATCGATGCACCGGCGCGCCCGGCCACCGGTGCCACCTTTTGCCACAGTTCTTCCGTCACGAAGGGAATCAGCGGATGCGCCAGACGCAACAAGGTCTCCAGCGTGCGAATCAGGGTACGGCGTGTGGCACGCTGCTGGGCTGCATCGCCGCGCTGCAACTGAACCTTGGCGATTTCCAGATACCAGTCGCAGAACTCGTTCCAGGCAAAGTCGTAAATCGTGTTCGCCACATTGTCCAGACGGTACTCGGCAAAGCCGGTGGCCACGTCGGATTCGGCGCGCTGCAGCAGCGATGTGATCCAGCGGTCCGCCGCGCTGAACTCAAGGTAGCCGTGCGCACTGCCGCCCACTGCACACTCTTCCTTGCTGTGCTCGCGCAGGCCGCAGTCCTGGCCTTCGCAGTTCATCAGCACAAAGCGGCTGGCGTTCCACAGCTTGTTGCAGAAATTGCGGTAGCCCTCGCAGCGCTTGGCGTCGAAGTTGATGCTGCGCCCCAGTGAGGCCAGCGAGGCAAAGGTAAAGCGCAGCGCATCGGCGCCAAAGGCCGGAATGCCGGTGGGGAACTCTTTCTCGGTGTTCTTGCGCACCTGCGGTGCGGTCTCGGGCTTGCGCAAGCCTTCGCAACGCTTGACCAGCAATTCAGGCAGCGCAATGCCATCGATCAGGTCCACCGGGTCAAGCACATTACCCTCGGACTTGCTCATCTTGTGGCCCTGCGCATCGCGCACCAGGCCGTGGATGTAAACGTGCCTGAACGGCACCTGTCCGGTGAAGTGCGTGGTCATCATGATCATGCGCGCGACCCAGAAAAAGATGATGTCGTAGCCGGTGATCAGAACGCTCGACGGTAGATACAGGTCGAAGTCCTGGGTTTTTTCAGGCCAGCCCATCGTGCTGAAGGGGACCAATGCCGAGGAGTACCAGGTGTCGAGCACGTCTTCGTCGCGGCGCAGGGTTTTTCCCGGTGCCTGCGCCTGGGCTTCGGCTTCGTCGCGCGCCACATAGACCTTGCCGTCTTCGTCGTACCAGGCCGGAATCTGATGGCCCCACCAGAGCTGGCGGCTGATGCACCAGTCCTGGATGTTGTTCATCCACTGGTTGTAGGTGTTGACCCAGTTCTCCGGCACAAATTTCACCGCGCCGGACTGCACGGCGTCGATGGCTTTCTGCGCAATAGAGCGGCCATCGAAGGCTGCACAATTCTCCGACGGGCCGCCCGTAGGGGCCTTGTTCATCGCAACGAACCACTGGTCCGTCAGCATGGGCTCAATGATCTGTCCCGTGCGGCCGCAGCGCGGCACCATCAGCTTGTGTTTCTTGACTTCGACCAGCAAGCCCAGGGCTTCGAGGTCGGCTACCACCTTCTTGCGCGCCACAAAACGGTCCAGCCCCAGGTAGGCAGCAGGCGCCTGATCGTTGATCTTGGCGTCCAGCGTCAGCACGCCAATGATGGGTAACTTGTGGCGCTGACCGACGGCGTAATCGTTCTGGTCGTGCGCTGGCGTGACCTTGACCACGCCGGTGCCAAACGCCTTGTCCACGTAATCGTCGGCAATCACCGGAATGGTTCGATTGCACAGCGGCAGGGTGACGTGCTTGCCAAGCAGGTGCACATAGCGCTCATCCTCGGGATGCACCATGGCAGCCACGTCGCCCAGCATGGTCTCCGGCCGCGTGGTGGCCACCACCAGCCCCGCGGCCATCTCGCCGTTGACGAGTTGCGGGCCGTCAGCAAACGGATAGCGGATGTGCCACAGAAAGCCGTCTTCTTCTTCACTCTCCACTTCGAGGTCGCTAACGGCGCTCATCAGCACTGGGTCCCAGTTGACCAGGCGCTTGCCGCGGTAGATCAGACCCTGCTCATAGAGCTGGACAAAGGTCTCGGTCACGGTCTTGGACAGCTTGTCGTCCATCGTGAAGTACTCGCGGCTCCAGTCCACGCTGTCGCCCATGCGGCGCATCTGCGTGGTGATGGTGTTGCCGCTTTTTTCTTTCCACTCCCAGACCTTGGCGACAAAGTTCTTGCGCCCCAGGTCGTGGCGACTGATTTTTTGCTCCTGCAACTGGCGTTCCACCACGATTTGCGTGGCAATGCCGGCGTGGTCGGTGCCCGGAATCCAGGCCGTGTTGGCGCCCAGCATGCGGTGCATGCGGGTCAGGGAGTCCATGATGGTCTGGTTGAACGCATGCCCCATGTGCAGCGTGCCCGTCACATTGGGCGGTGGCAACTGGATGGCAAAGGAGGGCGCGCCCTCTTTGGGCGTCTTGCCGCCGCGAAAGCCGGCCTCGCCATAGCCTCGGCGTTCCCACTCGGGGCCCCAGTGGGCCTCGATGGCGGCGGGCTCGAACGATTTGGACAGGCTGTTCAAGCCGGGTTGTTGGGTTGCGTCATTCATGATGCCTTCGATTTTATCAACCGAGTCATAATCATTTGCCATGCTGATTCTTCTCTCCCCCGCCAAATCGCTGGACTATCAAAGTCCGCTGCCCGAAGTGCCGCACACGCAGCCATTGTTTGTGAAGCAATCTGCTGAATTGATTGCACTGCTGCGCGAGAAGTCGCCGCAGCAGATTGCCAGCCTGATGGGCCTGAGCGACAAGCTGGCCCAACTCAATGTGGCCCGCTACGAGGCCTGGAGGCCGCGCTTCAATGCCAGCAATTCCAGGCCGGCGGTGCTGGCCTTCAATGGCAATGTGTATGGCGGGATGGATGCCAGAAGCCTGGCCGCCGATGAGCTTGCCTGGTTGCAGCAGCACTTGTGCATCCTCAGTGGCCTGTACGGCGTCTTGCGGCCGCTGGACTGGATGCAGCCCTACCGGCTTGAAATGGGTACCGCGCTGGAAAATGCCGAAGGCAAAAATCTCTACCAGTTTTGGGCCGCGCACATTTCGATGTACCTGAACCAGCGTCTGCGCTCCGAGCTTGCACCGGTTGTGCTCAATCTGGCTTCGCAGGAGTATTTCAAGGCGCTGGACCTGAAAGCACTCAAGGCGCGCGTGGTTGACTGTGTGTTTGAAGAATACCGCGCCGGCCGTTACAAGGTGATTGCCCTGCACGCCAAGCGCGCACGAGGTTTGATGGCACGCCATGCAGCGCAGCAAAAGGCCTTGACGCCGCAACAGTTGCAGGGATTCGACGACGAAGGCTACGCCTATTGCACAGCCGTTTCAGGTCCGCAGCGCCTGGTCTTTCGACGCGGCGGTCCCGTATCGTGAACCGGGCAGAAGATTCCCAGCTGGGCAAGTCTTCAGCCTATGTTGACCAGTACGATGCCTCGCTGCTGTTTCCGATAGCGCGCGCCGGCAAGCGCGCCGAGTTGGGGCTGTCGGGAGCACCGCCTTTTTTGGGCGCAGACATGTGGACGGCCTATGAGCTCAGTTGGCTCAATCTGCGCGGCAAGCCGCAGGTGGCGTTGGCGCACTTCACGGTGCCGTGTGAAAGCCACAACATCATCGAGAGCAAGTCGCTCAAGCTCTACCTCAACAGTTTCAACAACAGCCGCTTTGCCAGCACGGACGCCGTCAAGGAACGGCTGCGCGCCGACCTCAGTGAGGCGCTCTGGCGCGGCGCCGGTCGCGCTGCGACGATAGGCCTCAAAATCGTGCCGCCCGAACTGTTTGACCGGGAACCGATTTACGAGCTCGATGGTTTGAGCCTGGACCGGCTGGATGTGGAGTGCACCCGCTTCACGCCGGCGCCGGAGTTGCTCAAGGTGCTGCCCGATGAAGCGCCGGTGACCGAGGTGCTGGTCAGCAATCTTTTGAAGAGCAACTGTCTGGTCACAGGGCAACCGGACTGGGGCAGTGTGCAGATCAGCTACACCGGCGCTGCGATAGATCAGGAAGGCCTGCTGCAGTACCTGGTGAGTTTTCGCAATCACAACGAATTTCACGAGCAGTGCGTCGAGCGCATCTTCATGGACATCTGGAGGCGCTGCCGGCCCCTCAAGCTCGCGGTCTATGCGCGCTACACGCGCCGTGGTGGCCTGGACATCAACCCGTTTCGCACCAGCGCTGCGCAGGCGCTACCGCAAAACACCCGCACTGCGCGGCAATAGTGCTGCCGCTTCGCGTGCCGCTACCGAGCCTTCATCGGTCGGGATCAGCCAGACCTGGACCCGGCTTGCCGGGCTGTGAATGGCCAGCACCTGGTCCCCGCCAGCCTGCTGGTTGAGCGCCGGATCGAGTTGCACGCCAAGCCAGGCCAGACGCTGGCAAACCTGTGCGCGCAGCACAGCGTCGTGCTCGCCAATACCGCCGCTGAAACTCAGCACATCCAGACCGCCCATACAGGCCACCAGCGCACCCGATTCGCGCACGATGCGGTGCGTGAACTGGTCAATGGCCCGCTGCGCTGGCGCACTGCCATCCGCGCGCAGCGTGCGCATGTCGGCCGAGATACCCGAGACACCGAGCAAGCCGCTTTGTTTGTAGAGCAGAGTCTGCAAGCGCTCAAAGTCCCAGCCCTGTTGCAGCAGGTAGAGCACGACGCCGGCATCGAGCGAGCCGCAGCGCGTTCCCATCATCAGACCGTCCAGCGCAGAAAAGCCCATGGTGGTGGCACAGCTGCGCCCATCCAGCGCTGCGCACAGGCTGGCGCCGTTGCCCAGATGCGCCATCAACACGCGACCCGCGGCCAGCGTACTGCGCTGCTGCAACACGCCCATCACATACTGGTACGACAGGCCATGAAAGCCGTAGCGCCGCACCCCTTGCTCGGCCAGCCAGGGCGGCAGGGCAAAGTTGTAATCTACGGCGTCCAGCGTGGCGTGAAAAGCGGTGTCAAAACAGGCGATCTGCGGTATCGCTGGAAAAGCTTTTTGAAAAGCACGGATACCTTGCAGGTTTTGCGGCTGGTGCAAGGGCGCCAGCGAGTTCAGTTGCGCGAGCTGCGCCAGAATCTCGTCGGTGACCCGCACGCTGGCACTGAAGTGCTCGCCGCCATGCACCACGCGGTGCGCAACCGCCTTTAATGCGGGCAGGGCGGCGTTGGCTGCGAGTAGTTCGCCCAGGCAGCCCAAGGCCTGCGCAAAGTGGTCTTCCTGTGTGGCAGGCAAGGCCCGGTTGTGCCGCTGACCTGCAAAAGTCCAGTCCAGCATCGGCGAGCCGCCCGGCTCCAGACCCTGGATGCTGCCACTGAGCAGGCTGTTCTGAACTACAGCGCCAAGCAGGGGGTAGAGTGAAAATTTCAGCGTCGAAGAGCCGGCATTGACGGCAAGAATGGCCATGCCAATGCCCTACCAGACCTGGCGTGGCTGGTCGCGCTGCGCGCTGTGCGCCGCCAATTGCGCCAACAACGCCGAGGCAACGCGGTTCATCGGGCCATCGGCGCGGCTGGTCAGGGCAATCGGCACGCGAGCTCCCAGTACCAGACCGGCGCCACTGGCGCCAGCCAGGTATTCAAGTTGCTTGGCCAGCATATTGCCTGATTCCAGATCGGGCACCGCCAGAATATCGACGTCACCCGCGACCGAGGATTTGATGCCCTTGATCTGTGCTGCGTGGGCCGAGATGGCGTTGTCAAAAGCCAGCGGGCCGTCGAGTACGCCGCCCTTGATCTGACCGCGCTCGGCCATTTTGCACAGCGCTGCAGCATCCAGTGTGGAAGGGATATTGGGATTGACCGTTTCCACGGCTGACAGGATGGCGACCTTGGGTAGCTTGACACCCATGATGCGGGCAAAGTCGATGGCGTTCTGGATGATGTCAACCTTCTCTTCCAGCGTCGGATGGATGTTGAGCGCGGCGTCGGTGATCAACAAGGGCTTGCTGTAGAGCGGAATGTCAAAGCGAAACACGTGCGACATGCGTCTGCCGGTGCGCAGACTGCGTTGCGCCAGCACCGCGTGGACCAGCTCATCGGTATGCAGACTGCCCTTCATGATGATGCTGACCAGGCCCTTCACTGCCAGGTCCGCGGCTCGTTCTGCCGCTGCGTGACTGTGGGGCATCGAAATAATCTCGACCCCCTGAAGGTCAAGTCCCGCTTCCTCTGCCAGATGGCGGATGCGCTTTTCCGGGCCGATCAGCACCGGCTCAATCAAGCCGTAGCGAGCCGAGTCCATGGCGCCGCTGAGCGAGCCGGCGTCGCAGGGATGCACCACGGCGCAGCGCACTGGCGCCAGACCGGCACCGAGCGCCAGCAATTCCTTGAAGCGGGCCTCCGGGTCAAACAACTGGATTTGTGGCGCGGCAACGTGCGCCAGGCGCACTTTTTCGGTCGGAGCCAGCACCCGCGCCGTACCGTGCAGCACACGTTCACCTTTTTGATTGAGAACCTGGCAGTCGAGCTCGACGCTCTTTTTGGCTTCGTCCTTGCTGACCACGGTGGCGGTCACGGTCAAGGTGTCACCAACGCGCACCGGCTTGGTGAAGTGCAACACCTGATCGAGATAAATCGTGCCCGGACCGGGAAACTGCGTCCCCAGCAGGGCAGAAATCAGCGCGCCGCCCCACATGCCGTGCGCAATGACACCATGAAACAGGGTGTCGTTGGCGTACTTGGCATCCAGGTGCGCCGGATTGGTGTCGCCGGAGACGGCGGCAAAGGCCTGGATGTCGGCCAGCGTCAGCGTGCGCAGCAGGCGGGCACTTTGGCCCAAGGTGATTTCGTCAAAGGTGACGTTTTCGATCAGATCAGTGTTCAGTGGAAAATTCATAGTGCCTCAAGTATCTACGGGAAAACCCTTGGTTTTGAGGCAGACTGAAACTTTTTTTGACACGGATCACTAAATTTGCTCATGCGAGGTCTCGAAAACCGCGCAATTCCTGCAGCGGCGCAAATTCGGCGCTGCGCTTGCTTTTGAGCGCCACCACGGCTTCCATCACGTTCTTGTTGCTCCAGATGGCGCCCTGCAACCAGCCCATCTGCTTGAGTGACTCGTCCACCGAGTGATCGCGCGCGTAGTGCACGGCCTGCTTGGTGCCCCAGATCGCCACAGGTGGTTTGCTGGCAATCTCGCTGGCGCATTGCATGGCAGCGGCGAGCAGGGCCTCGGCAGTATCGAATACCTCGTTGACCAAGCCGTAGGCCAGCGCTTTTTGGGCGCTCAGGCGGCGCCCGGTGTAGGCCAGTTCTTTCACCACCGCCAGCGGGATCAGCTTGGGCAGGCGTTGCAGCGTGCCAACGTCGGCCACCATGCCGATGTTGATTTCCTGGATGCAGAAGAAGGCGTCAGTCGTGGCGTAGCGCAGGCAGCAGGCGGTCACCATGTCCACGGCACCGCCAATGCAGCCGCCCTGGATGGCCGCAATCACGGGTATGCGCAGCGTTTCGAGCTTGGTGAAAGTGGCCTGCATATCGGTCAGCAGGTCGAACATGGCGGCGCGGCCCTGCGGGCTCTGGTCGTCCATGGTGATGGCGCCGGCAAAAGTTTCGAGCGCCATGCCCGCGCTGAAATGCTTGCCGGTGCTGCTGATCACAAGGACGCGGGCATCGGCCTCCTTGTGCAGCGTGCTCAGGACCTCATCGAGCTCGCGCCAGAAGGTCGGCCCCATGGTGTTGAAGGTGGCGCCCTGGTTCAGAACCAGATGCGCAATATGGTTTTCAGTGCTGAGCGAAAAACAGTTCATGATGGGATTCTCCTGACCGTACTGTAAGGCCATGCGGTCAAAAAAGTTGACCTGTGCTGTCTTGTGATGCGGCGCCCGGTCGACCCTGTTCGATGGCGTTCACCTCGTCCGCCTTCAGCAGCGACCCCACGCGCACGCCTAACAGGCGCATCGCCTGCTTCAGCGGCACGCGCTTCAGGCAGAGTCCGGCGGTCTGCCGTATCGCCCTGGCGTCAGCTGTGTAATGGTCGATTGTCTGGTCGCGCGTCACGCTGTGGAAGTCGGTGTAGCGCAGCTTGATGCCGATGGTCTTGCCGACGTAGCCTTTGCGCTGCAGATCATCGGCCACCTGATCGCACAAGCGGGTGAAGATGGCGCCCAGTTCCGCTTTGTCGCGCACGGCGTGCAGGTCGCGCTCGAAGGTGGTTTCGCGGCTGATGGAGACCGGCTCGCTCTCCAGCACCACCGGCCGAACGTCAAGGCCGCGCGCTGCGTTGTGCATCCAGGCACCGGTCTTCTGGCCAAAGTGGGTGATCAGCCAGTCGAGCTCCTGCTGCGCCAGATCGCCAATGGTTTGAACGCCCAGAGCGCGCAGTTTTTCATCGGCCTTGGGGCCGATGCCGTTGATCTTGCGACACTGCAGCGGCCAGACACGGCTTTGCAGATCTTCTGCGTAAATGACGGCAATACCCTTGGGCTTGTTGAACTCGCTGGCCATCTTGGCCAACAGTTTGTTGGGTGCAACGCCGACCGAGCAGGTCAAGCCGGTCTGCTCAAAGATCGTTTTCTGGATCAGGCGTGCCAGCACCCGGCCACCCTCGCGCTGGCCGCCGGGCACGTCGGTAAAGTCGATGTACACCTCGTCCACGCCCCGGTCTTCCATCAGGGGGGCGATGTCGGTAATGATGGCTTTGAACGCTTTGGAATATTTGCGGTACTGGGCAAAATCGACTGGCAGCATCAAGGCCTGCGGGCAAAGTTTGGCAGCTTTCATCAGCCCCATGGCCGAACCGACACCGAACTGACGCGCAGCATAGGTGGCTGTCGTGATGACGCCACGCCCGGTATAGTCTTTCAGGAGCGGGAAGTCGCTGACGGGAATCTTGTGCAGGGGGCGCTCCTGCGCCGGATCAATGGTTTCGTCAACGCTGCGTCTGCCGCCACCAATCACCACCGGCAAGCCCTGCAACTGCGGATAGCGCAGCAACTCGACCGAGGCATAGAAGGCATCCATGTCAAGGTGCGCGATGCGGCGTATCTTTTCGCTCATGC
>QYPX01000049.1 GCA_007280205.1 Comamonadaceae bacterium | reverse complement strand
TCCATGGTGCGGCCCAGGTACATCACCATCACACGCTGGCTGATGTGGCGCACCACCGCCAGGTCGTGGGCGATGAAGATCAGCGCCAGCCCCATCTGACCTTGCAACTCCATCAAGAGGTTGATGATTTGCGCCTGGATCGATACATCGAGCGCTGACACCGGTTCATCGCAAATCACCAGTTTGGGCTCCAGCACCAGGGCGCGCGCAATGCCGATACGCTGACACTGACCGCCCGAGAATTCGTGCGGGTAGCGGTTGATCTGTTGTTCGGTGAGGCCGACCTTTTCCATCATGGCGCGGACCTTTTGCATCACCTCGCGCTGCGTCAACTCGGGCAGATGGGTTTGCAGCGGTTCAGCAATGATCTGGCCAATCGTCATGCGCGGATCCAGCGAGGCCAGCGGGTCCTGAAAAATCATCTGCACGTTCTTGCGCAGGCGCTGCCAGACGGGGGCGCTGGCGCCCAGCATTTCCTGGCCCTGCCAGACCACGCTGCCAGCCTTGGCGGGAACCAGATTCAGCAGGGCGCGCGCCAGCGTTGACTTGCCGCAGCCGGACTCACCGACGATACCCAGGGTTTCACCGGCAAAGATATCAAAAGACGGGCCATCGACCGCCTTCAATGTCTGCGTCGGTGCCCACGGCCAGGGTGAATCAGCTGGCAATTCGAATTGCACCTTGAGGTCCCGTACCGACAGCAGGGGCGTGCGCGAATTCATGGGCGACAGGCCTGGGATAGAAGCGAGACTTCGGCCGCACTCTTGTGGCAGGCGCGTTGCAAGCCGGGCCGATCTGCTACGGCGGACAATGCCGGTCGCTGCATGGTGCAATGCGCTTCTGAATGCGCACAACGCTCGCTGAAGGGGCAGCCCACCGGCAGCCGTGCCATGTTGGGCGGCGCACCCGGAATCGCGGTCAGGGTCTGACTGCCATGTTCCAGTCGGGGCAGGGCGCCGAGCAGACCGACCGTGTAGGGATGGGTCGGCTGGTAAAAGATCGATTCAGCGCTGCCTTGCTCCATGACGCGACCGCCGTAGAGCACCATGACCTCGTCGCAGATGCCTGCCACCACACCCAGATCGTGCGTGATCATCACGATGGCCGTGCCGTGGTTGCGCTGCAGTTCGCGCAGCAGGGCGATGATCTGAGCCTGCACCGTCACGTCCAGCGCCGTGGTGGGTTCATCAGCAATCAGCACATCGGGTTCACACAGCAAGGCCATGGCGATCATGACGCGCTGGCGCATACCGCCCGAGAACTCGTGCGGATAGCGGCCCACGCGCTGTGCTGCCTCCGGGATCTTGACGGCGTCAAGGGCCTGGATGGCGCGCGCGCGCGCCTGAGCGCGGCTCATGCCCTTGTGCAACTCAAGCACCTCCGTCATCTGCCGCTCCACTGTCAGGTAAGGGTTGAGCGAGGTCATCGGATCCTGAAAGATCATCGCCACCCGGTTGCCCCGAATGCTGTTGAGCGAACGGGGCGACATACCCAGCAAGTCCTGTCCCTCGAAGCGCGCCTGCCCGATGGCGCGTCCGTTGCTGGCGAGCAAGCCCATCAGGGCCAGCACGCTCTGGCTTTTTCCGGAACCGCTTTCACCCACAATGCCCAGCGTCTGCCCGCGCTCCAGCGCAAAGCTCAAGCCATTGACAGCGGTCACCACGCCGTCGGGCGTGTCAAATTGCACGTTGAGATCGTTGACTTCGAGCAGTGCCATCTTGTCAGCGCTCCTTGGGGTCGAGCGCGTCGCGCAAGCCGTCGCCGATGAAGTTGAAGCAGTACAGGGTGACCGAGAGCAGGCCGGCCGGAAACAGCAAGATCCAGGGCGTGACTTCCATCGCCTTGGCACCGTCCTGGATCAGCACACCCCAGCTCGTCATGGGTTCCTGGATGCCCAGACCCAGAAACGACAGCACCGATTCGGTCAGGATCACCCCGGGCACAGTGACGGTGGTGTAGATCACCACCACGCCCAGCAGATTGGGCACGATGTGGCGAAAGATGATGCGTGTGCTTGATACGCCCATGGCACGAGCCGCCTCCACGTACTCCATGGAACGCAGGGACAGCGTCTGGCCACGCACCACACGCGCCATGTCCATCCACGAAAAGGCGGTGATCGTCAGCACCACCAGATAAAACTCGCGGCCCAGAATCGTGACCAGCAAAATGGCGATCAGCAGGTAGGGGATGGCGTACATCATGTCGACCACTCGCATCATCAGGGTATCGACCTTGCCACCCATGAAGCCGGCCGTGGCGCCCCACACAATGCCAATCGAGACCGAGGCCAGTGTGGCCAGCAGCCCGACGGTGAGCGAGACACGGCCACCGATCAGGCAGCGCACCAGCAGGTCGCGCCCGGCGTCGTCGGTACCCCAGAAGTGCTTGTTCTTCCACCCCGGCGGGATGCTCATGGCGTCCCAGTCGGCGCTGTCAAAAGCGTGTGGCAGCAGCCAGGGTCCGGCGATGCAGGCCAGCGCGATGAAGCTCAGCAGGCCCAGGCTGAGCAGCGCCGCCTTGTTGCGCATGAAGCGCCTGCGCGCATCACTCCACAGGCTGCGCCCCTTTACCAGGGCTTCGATTTCACTGGCCTTCAGCATGGGTACTGTTCCCAGCTTGTCATCCCGCGCCAGTAGTTTGTCATCCCGCGCCAGTAGTTTGTCATCCCGCGCCAGTAGTTTGTCATCCCGCGCCAGTAGTTTGTCATCCCGCGCCAGTAGTTTGTCATCCCGGGCTCGACCCGGGATCCAGTGCCACGCGAAGCATGGATTGCGGGTCGGGCCCGCAATGACGAAAGTAGTGCTAAGGCAATGACGATGGGACTTGTCTCGCGACGACGAGGAAATGGGGCGGCCTGGTGATGACGAAGGAGTGAAAGGGCTGTCATTTCCATACAGCACTCAATAGCGGATTTTCGGGTCGAGCCAGGCGTAGGCCAGATCCACCAGCAGGTTCAGCGCCACCGTCAGGACCGTGATCAGCACCACCAGGCCCAGTACCAGCGTGTAGTCGCGGTTGCCGGCGCCGTTGACGATCAGTTTGCCCAGCCCCGGCAGCGAAAAGACGGTCTCTGTCACCAGCGCTGACGTGATGGAGGAAATCGCGAGCGGGCCCAGCAGCGAGACCACCGGCAGTAGCGCCGGTTTGAGGGCGTGACGCAGCACCACGACATGCGTGGGCAGACCTTTGGCGCGCGCCGTGCGGATGAAGTTGCTGTGCAGCACTTCGATCAAACTGCCCCGCATCACGCGGCCGATGGTCGAGACGTTGATGAAGGTCAGCAACGCCATCGGCAGCACCATGAAGCGCGGCTCGAAATTGTTCCAGCCACCGGCCGGCAGCCACTGCAGTCCGATGGCAAAAATGATGATCAGTACCGGTCCGATGACAAAACTCGGTACCGCACTGCCGATATTGCCCAGCAGCATGACCAGGTAATCGACGATGCTGTTTTGCCGCAGAGCGGCAAAGATGCCCAGGGTCACGCCCAGCACGAGCGCGATCAGCAGCGAGCCGCCGCCGATGATGGCCGATACCGGCAGCGCGCTGGCCACCAGATCGTTGACCGACCAATCGGCATAGCGAAACGACGCTCCCAGGTCGCCCTGCAACACGCTTTTCAGGTACAGCAGGTACTGCTGCCACAGCGGCAGGTCCAGGTGGTATTTGGCCTGCAGATTGGCGAGCACGGCGGCTGATACCTTGCGTTCACTATCGAAAGGTCCGCCCGGCGTCGCGTGCAGCAGCAGGTAGCACACGGTGATGACGACCAGCATGGTCGGGATCGCCGCCAGCACCCGGCGCAGGGTGTAAGACCACATCGATCAGAACTCAGTGCTTGATGATGTAGAGGTCTTTGGAGCGGAAACGATCCTGCGCGTTCTTCAGCGAGTAGCCGCCGACATAAGACTTCACCAGACGCGGCAGCGAGTACTGCAGCAGCGGGATGATGGGGTAGTCGTCCATGATCATTTTGGAGGCCTGGGTCAGCAGCGTGCGGCGCTTGGCGGCATCGGTGCTGTTGGAGCCCTGGATGATCAGTTCTTCGGCCTGGCGGTTGCAATTGAAGTTGTTGTTTTGATCGGAGTCGCAGCGGATAAGCGCCAGGAAGGTGGTGGCGTCGTTGTAGTCAGCCAGCCAGCCATTACGCGCCATCTGGAAGGTACCGTCGTGGCGCTTTTTCAGCAAGACCTTGAACTCCATACTTTCGGTCTCGATGCTCAGACCGAGTTTGGTCTTCCATTCAGAAGCAGCAAAGACCGCCATCTTCTTGTGGTACTCGCTGGTGTTGTAGGAAAACGAGAATTTGCTGCCAGGCTTCACACCGGCCTGTTGCAGCAGGTTCTTGGCCTCGGCAACGCGCTTGTCCATCGGCCAGGTCGCCCAATCGTAGGGCGTGACATCGGCGCCGTTGGTTCCTGCCACCATGACGCTGTAGGCCGGCGCCTGGCCGTCCGCCGTCACGCGCTGCGCCAGGATGTCACGGTCGATCACCATCGACAGGGCCTTGCGTACCCGCACATCCTTGAACGCTGCATCCTGTGTCTGGTACGAGTAATAACGCAGACCAATCATGGGCGCGTTGCGGATTTCCTTGGGGTATTGCGCCTTGTACTTGTCGTAAGTGCCGGGAGGCAACTGGTAAACCCATTCGTTCTCGCCGGATTCATAAAGTTTGACATCGGCATAACCGTCCTCGACCGGCAGGTAGGTCACGCGCGTCAGCTGCACATTGGCGGCGTCCCAGTACTGCGGGTTCTTCTCGATCACGACGCGGTTGTTGACCTGCCATTCCTTCAACAGGTAAGCGCCGTTGGAGACCAGGTTGCCGGGCTTGGTCCAGTCCTTGCCATTCTTTTCGAGCGATGCCTTGTGTACCGGACCGAGGTTGTTGTTGCTCATCAATTCGGGCAGGAAAGTGACGGGAAAGGCAGTCTTGACTTCCAGCGTAGTCTTGTCGATGGCTTTCACGCCAATCTCGGATGGCGGCTTGCTGCCCTTGACCACGGCGAGGCCGTTCTGCAGGAAGATGCCGAAGGTGGCGGCGTAGGTGGACGCTGTCTTGGGGTCCACAAAACGGCGGATACCAAAGACAAAGTCATCGGC
>QYPX01000231.1 GCA_007280205.1 Comamonadaceae bacterium | reverse complement strand
GCAAGCCACACCGGAACCCACCAGCAATGCTCCGGCCAGACCCGGCCCTTGCGTGAAGGCCACCACATCCACCTCAGCCAACTCCCGGCCCGCTGCTGCCAGCGCCTGGACTGTCAGTGGCAAGACGCGGCGAATATGATCGCGACTGGCGAGCTCCGGCACCACCCCGCCATAGGCCTGATGCATTTCAATCTGGCTGTGCAGAGCCTGTCCCAGCAACACGGGCAAGTCTGAACCACGCCACTGAACCAGCGCCACACCGGTTTCATCGCAGGAAGACTCAAACCCCAGAACCAGCATCTCATTGTTCATGACGTGGGAGTTTAGGTGATGGGATAATGAAAAAACTAACGCAGAAGGAATTGAAAGATGACTGATACACAGCAACGCATTGACGAACTGGTCAAATCCAATCCGGTTGTCCTTTTCATGAAAGGCAGCGCCAGTTTCCCGCAATGCGGTTTTTCGGGCCGCGCAATTCAGATACTGCAGGCATGCGGCGTCGATCTCAAGACAGTAAAGACGCTCAATGTGCTGGAAGATGAAGAAATTCGCTCGGGCATCAAGCAGTACAGCAACTGGCCCACCATTCCGCAACTCTACGTCAAGGGAGAATTCATTGGTGGCTCGGACATCATGCTGGAGATGTACGAAAACGGCGAGTTGCAGAAACTTGTCGCCTGAGCAGCCGACTCAGCTTCAGGATTCCCAGCGTTTTTTGGCGCCAAGAACGGCGTTCGGGTAAGGCGCCTTGCCGCGCGAGCCGTTGTAGCGCCCCAGCGCCAGGAACAGGTCGCCCTTTTCCAGATCCAGGTAATGGCGAAGGATGACGCAACCAAAACGCAAATTGGCCTGCACATAAAAAAGTTTACCGGTGTCACCATCGCCTAACAGGCGAGTCCAGAACGGCATCACCTGCATGTAGCCGCGCGCACCGGCGCTGCTCACAGCGAACTTGCGGAAGTTGCTCTCGACCTGAATCAAGCCCAACACCAGCGCGGGCTCCAGTCCAGCGCGCCGACTCTCATACCAGAGCGTCTGCAGAAATTCCCTGCGAACATTCCAATCCGGTTTTTGCTTTTGCAGGCGCGGGCTCACGCGGCCCAGCCAGCGCAGGTAGGCAAGGCGCGACTCGGTATCGGGAAACTCCGGCACCGGTGGCGCGCTATTGGAGATGGCTGCCGTCAAGGCACTGCGCACTGAATCTGCCAGCGGCTCCTCCAGTTGGGCACCGGCGAGCGCCCAGCCTCCAACTGACAGCAGCCCCAACCCTGCCATCAGGGATACAAGGCTGCTTCGCCGTGAAACCATCCGCATTCCCGGCCGTGCGCTCAGGCCTTCAGCTTGGACTGAATCAATCCGGCTACTTCGGTCAGCGCAACCGGCGTTGCCGCAGCGTCACGCCGATGCTGGTATTCAACTTCACCGGTCTTCAGACCTCTGTCGCCAATCGTGACGCGATGCGGCACCCCAATCAGTTCCCAATCGGCAAACATGGCGCCCGGGCGCTCGCCCCGGTCATCCAGGATCACATCCACACCGGCTGCCAGCAGTTGCTCATACAGGCGCTCTGTCGCGGCTTTGACGTCGGGGAAGCGATCCGGGCTGATAGGACAGAGCACGACCGTAAAAGGCGCCAGCGCATCGGGCCAGATGATGCCGCGTGCATCGTGATTTTGTTCAATCGCCGCCGCTGGCAGGCGCGTAATGCCGATGCCATAGCAGCCCATCTCCATCAACTGCGGTTTGCCGTTGAGGTCCAGGTAACTCGCTTTCATGGCCTTGCTGTACTTGGTGCCAAGGTAGAAGACATGGCCGATCTCGATGCCCCGTTCGATCGCCAAAGCGCCCTGTCCATCGGGTGAGGCATCACCTGCCACCACGTTGCGCAAGTCCGCGACACGAGACGGCTCCGGCAAGTCACGCCCCCAGTTGACGCCCGTCAGGTGGAAGTCGGCCTCATTGGCACCACAAATCCAGTCACCCATGACGGCCACTTCCCGATCGACCACGATGTTGACCGGCTTCTTCAAGCCAATCGGGCCCAGATAGCCAGGCTCACAACCAAAACAGTCCACGATTTCAGCGATCGTGGCAAAGCGGTAGCCGGCAAGACCTTCGAGCTTGCCTACCTTGACCTCGTTCATGTCATGGTCGCCGCGCAGCAGCAGCAGCCAGATCACCGTCTTTGTCACCTGTCCGGCCGCATCGATGCGGTCCGTCGCCAACACCAGCGACTTGACTGTGCTTTGCAGCGGCACGGCCAGCAACTCAGCGACATCTGCACAGGTGCTCCGGCCCGGTGTCGCTGTCTTGACAAGAAGCTGTGCCGGCGCCGGCCGTGGCCCGGTGGGCGCCAGTGCCTCGGCCTTTTCCATGTTGGCTGCGTAGTCGCTGCCCGGGCAATAGACGATTGCATCCTCACCGGTAGCAGCAATCACCTGAAACTCTTCACTCAAATCACCGCCAATGGCGCCGCTGTCCGCCGCCACGGCGCGATAGGTCAGACCAAAGCGGTCAAAGATCCGCCGGTAGGCATTGGCCATGACCTGGTAACTGGCCTTGGCACTGGTCTGATCACGGTCGAAACTGTAGGCGTCCTTCATGATGAACTCACGCCCGCGCATCAGTCCAAAGCGGGGCCGACGTTCATCGCGGAACTTGGTCTGAATCTGATAAAAATTCTTCGGTAACTGCTTGTAACTCTTGATTTCCTGCCGTGCGATGTCGGTCACCACCTCCTCGCTGGTCGGCTGAATCACGAAGTCGCGGTCATGACGATCCTTGACACGCAGCAGCTCCGGTCCATTGGTCTCAAAACGCCCGGTCTCCTGCCACAGTTCGGCTGGCTGCACCACCGGCATGCTCAGCTCCACTGCGCCAGCACGATTCATCTCCTCGCGCACGATCGCCTCGATCTTGCGCACAACGCGCAGCCCCATGGGCATCAAGGTGTAAATGCCAGCGCCTAGCTTCTTGATCATGCCGGCACGCGTCATCAACTGGTGACTGACCACTTCGGCGTCAGCCGGTGCTTCCTTGAGGGTGGATATGAAGAATTGAGAGGCTTTCATGGCAGGACTTTGAAAAAACTAAGGGCTGGGCCTCTTGATGCGCGGCGCTTGCTGTGCATAATGGAAGCAGTTTAAGAATTGGGGTTTGATTATGCTTGACCGGGACGGCTTTCGGCCCAACGTCGGCATCATCCTGCTCAACCAGAAGAACCAGGTGTTCTGGGGCAAGCGAATACGTACCCACTCGTGGCAGTTTCCGCAGGGTGGCATTGATCGGGGCGAAACCCCTGAGCAGGCCATGGTCCGTGAACTGCACGAAGAGGTGGGGCTCCATCGGGAGCATATTCGCATATTGGCCCGGACCCGGGACTGGTTGCGCTACGAGGTGCCGGACAGATACATCCGCCGCGATGCGCGCGGCCATTACAAAGGCCAGAAGCAGATCTGGTTTCTGCTGCAGTTGCTGGGCAATGACTGGGATTTGAACCTGCGCGCCACTGACCATCCGGAATTCGACGCCTGGCGCTGGAACGACTACTGGGTGCCGCTGGACGTGGTGGTCGAATTCAAACGCGGCGTCTACGAAATGGCGCTGACCGAATTAGCGCGCCATCTGCCGCGCAATGAATACCGGAACCGTTTTCTGCGCCAGGGTATGCGCCCGCTTGAGCAGGAGTCGGGACCGGAGCAGCCGGGTATGCCAGCGATGCATCTGGAACTGCCGCCGGGAGGTACTTTGGAGCCCGTGCCGCAGGCCGGCCTCTTTTCGCAAAGCCCTGCCAACGGTCAGGACAACTGAACGACCCCCGACCCCGTCATGAACGGGTCAGAACCAGATTGTCCCGGTGCACCATTTCAGGTTCTGCGACGTAACCCAAGAGCTTTTCAAATTCGCTTGAAGGTTTGCGGCATATCAGGCGCGCTTCGGAGCTGGCGTAGTTGGCCAGGCCACGTGCCATTTCCACCCCCGCAGCATCGCGAATGGCGATCACGTCGCCGCGTGAAAAGTCCCCATCGACACTGGTCATGCCAATCGGCAACAGACTCTTGCCGTCTTCACGCAACTTGGTCACAGCCCCGGGATCGACAGTGACCGAGCCGCGCAGTTGCAGGTGATCGGCGATCCACTGCTTGCGCGCCTGGTTCTTTTGCGTCTGCGCCACCAGCAAGGTACCGATAGCCTCCCCATGGCTCAGCCGCACCAGCACGTCGGGCTCGCGGCCCCAAGCGATCACGGTGGAGGCACCTGATCCGGCGGCCCGCTTGGCTGCCAGTATCTTGGTGATCATTCCGCCGCGCCCGAGACTGGAGCCGGCACCACCGGCCATGGCTTCGAGCGCCGGGTCACCCGCCTTGCCCTGCCGGACGAACTTGGCGGCAGCATCCTTGCGCGGATCGGCACTGTAGAGCCCTTGTTGGTCGGTCAGGATCAGCAGGGCATCGGCCTCCACCAGGTTGGCCACCAACGCACCCAGCGTGTCGTTGTCACCAAACTTGATTTCGTCGTTGACCACGGTGTCGTTCTCATTGATCACCGGCACCACACCCAGTTTCAGCAGCGTCAAAAGGGTGGAGCGGGCATTGAGGTAACGTTCCCGATCAGCCAGATCGGCGTGGGTCAGCAGAACCTGGGCACTGGGCAGGCCGTTTTCGCGCAGCTTGGTTTCGTACATCTGCGCCAGCCCCATCTGCCCGACGGCAGCAGCAGCCTGCAACTCATTGATTGCACGCGGTCGCTCAACCCAGCCAAGGCGCTTCATGCCTTCGGCAATGGCACCGCTGGAGACCATGATCACTTCGCGTTTGTCCCCCACCAGCAAAGACATCTGCCGGCACCATTCACCAATCGCGGCCTCGTCCAGCCCGCGTCCGTCATTGGTGACGAGGCTGGAGCCGACCTTGATCACGATGCGCCTGGCGCCACGCAATACCTGAAAAGTGTCATCGATCGGCGCCATGCTTTACTCCGGGTCAGGCGCGAAGCGCCGATCCACCGGTTCGGGCGCCTGCTCAGCTTTCTGCTGCGCCTTCACCTGTTGATAGACAACCTTGACCATCGCTTCGCAGCCCTCGCGTGTCAAGGCCGAAATTTCAAATACCGGTCCCTTGAACCTAAGACCCTTGACCAATTCCTTGACACGCGCTGGGCGCTCATCGAGCGGCACCATGTCCAACTTGTTCAGCACCAGCCAGCGCGGCTTGGCATGCAGTGCGGGATCGTACTTCTTCAGCTCATTCACAATGGCCTTGGCTTGCGCAACGATGTCAACCGCTTCGTCAAACGGCGCCATGTCAATCACATGAAGCAGCAGTCGGGTCCGCTGCAGGTGGCGCAAGAACAGATGCCCGAGTCCTGCGCCTTCGGAGGCTCCCTCAATCAGGCCTGGCAAATCCGCAACCACAAAACTTTGCTCAGGACCAACCCGCACGACGCCCAGATTCGGGTGCAGCGTCGTGAAAGGATAATCCGCAATGCGCGGACGTGCATTCGAGATCGCCGTAATCAAGGTCGATTTTCCGGCGTTGGGCATACCCAGCAGGCCGACATCGGCCAGCACCTTGAGTTCCAGCTTGAGGTTGCGCTTTTCACCCGGCCAGCCCGGTGTTTTCTGGCGTGGCGCGCGGTTGATAGCGCTCTTGAAGCGCATATTGCCAAAACCACCGTCACCGCCTTTGGCAATGGTGATGACCTCGCCCGGGGTCAACAGTTCGAATAGCACCTCGCCAGTCTCTGCGTCCGTGATGATCGTGCCAACAGGCATCTTCAGGGTGATGTCGTCACCCGCCGCGCCAAACATGTCCGAACCCATGCCGTGCTCACCACGCTTGGCGTCGTACCTTCTGGAAAAGCGAAAATCAACCAGAGTATTGAGATTCGGATCGGCCACGGCAAAAACGTGACCGCCACGACCACCGTCGCCACCGTTGGGGCCGCCGAACTCCTTGTATTTTTCATGCCGGAACGAGACGCAGCCAGCGCCGCCATCTCCAGCAGAGATGTCAATAAAGGCTTCGTCAACGAACTTCATGATTTCATTCTATTGGTCAGTTGAGGACAGAGCTGGCAAACAGCCAACATCCGATGAACGGTTGGGGACAGAACTGGCTCGCTGCGCGTAGCTGCGGTCTGTCCCACAAGGTCTTACAAACAAAAAACCCCGCGCAGTGCGCAGGGTTTCAGGCGGGAGTTCCCAGCAAATCAAGCAGAGATGACACTCACCGTCTGCTTGTTCAATGCGCCTTTGGTGGCAAACAGGACGTTGCCGTCCACCAGTGCAAACAAGGTGTGATCCTTGCCAATACCGACGTTGGTACCAGGATGAAACCGGGTACCACGCTGGCGCACGATGATGGAGCCAGCGCTGATGAGTTCGCCGCCGAACTTCTTCACACCCAGCATTTTGGGCATCGAATCGCGCCCGTTTCGCGTAGAGCCGCCGCCTTTTTTCTGTGCCATGATCTTCTCTAGTCAGTTGAGGACAGAGCTAAAGGTCTGTCCCGCAAATTATCACGATGTAATCGCACCAACCAGCAGTTCTGTGAACTGTTGACGATGTCCTTGACGTTTCTGGTAATGCTTGCGACGGCGCATTTTGAAAATGCTGACCTTGTCGTGCTTCCCGTGAGCCACTACCGTGACACTCACTGTTGCGCCGGACACCAAGGGAGTTCCGACCTTGATTTCGGCGCCGTTTCCGACTGCCAAAACCTGGTCAAACACAATCTCTTGGCCTACGTCCGCAGCAATCTGTTCTACTTTAATTTTTTCGCCGGCTGCAACCCGATATTGCTTGCCGCCGGTTTTTATGACCGCGTACATGTTGACCTCTTCAATTTAGCTCCGTGAACGAATTTTCACAGAGCCCGGTACTATAACACAGCAGGATTTTTTGATCGGACCGGCGGCCCAACCCGGACTTCCACGCCAACAGCTTTCTATAATCGCCGCACACAACCGCCTTTTAGCCTTGCAAGTCAACTCAACCAGTTCAGCCACCCCCCTGTCCATCATCGCCCAGGATATGCGCGAAGTGGATCAGGTTATCGCCCGTCGTCTTGACTCGGGCGTGCCGCTGATCGGCCAGGTTTCACGCTACATCATTGCTGCTGGCGGCAAGCGCCTGCGCCCTGCTCTGCTGCTGCTGACCTGCGGCGCACTGAACTACCGCGGCGAGCAGCGCTTCAATCTGGCCGCCGTCGTGGAGTTCATTCACACCGCCACCCTGTTACACGATGACGTCGTTGACGACTCCGCCCTGCGACGCGGCAATGCCACAGCCAACGAGACCTTCGGCAACCCGGCCAGCGTGCTGGTCGGTGATTTCCTGTATTCGCGAGCCTTTCAGATGATGGTTGACGCCCAGAACATGCGTGTCATGGAAGTGCTGGCTGACGCCACCAACGTCATCGCTGAGGGCGAGGTGCTGCAGTTGATGAACATGCACAACGCGGCACTGGACGAGGCTGGGTATATCTCGGTCATTCGCTCCAAGACCGCCAAGCTGTTCGAAGCCAGTGCCAGAGTCGGAGCCATTCTGGCCAGCAGTTCCCCAGCGTTGGAGGAACTTTGTGCTGCCTACGGACAAGCCATTGGCACCGCCTTCCAGGTGATTGACGATGTGCTCGACTACACCGGCGAAGCGGCTGTGATGGGCAAGAACGTCGGCGACGATCTGCGTGAAGGCAAGGCCACGCTGCCACTGATTGCAGCCATGCAGCGCGGCACTGCAGAGCAGCGCGAACTGATCAAAGCAGCGATTGAAAGCGGCGGCGTTGCGATGCTGGATCAGGTTGTGGAGATCGTCAAGGCAACCGGTGCACTGGACGTCGCCCGACTCGCCGCAACGCAGGAAGCACAGCGTGCCATCGCTGCCGCCAGAGCGCTTCCGGCAGGCCCCTACACCGACTGTTTGATACAATTGGCCGAACAGCTCCTAGAGCGTCAATATTGAGTCCGCCTCGGCGGCAAAAAGCATAATTCGGAATGTGGCGCAGCCTGGTAGCGCACTTCGTTCGGGACGAAGGGGTCGGAGGTTCGAATCCTCTCATTCCGACCAAATTTCTTCAATGAAATCAATGGTCTAGAAAAAACTGGCGCAGGTCCCACCTGCAAAAAGGAGCGAATTGCTCCATTTTTGCGACAGATGTGCCGCGATGCGCTTACGTGTTGGATGGCTCGTACCCGGCTCCTTGCGCCCAATCGTTAAACAGGTCGCGGAGCTCTTCAGGGAGGTCAAGCACGAAGTCAATGTCTAGTGGGTATGCATCCGTCAGGAAGTAGCGGCAGGCATCGAGCAGCACTTGGCCCTGCCTGGCGTCTTTCGGCCTCTTTTGAGCATTTCGTTCAGGCTTCTTGGCCAACCACAGCTTATGAACGGCCATCCACCGGGGGTCCGGAACATAGAGCGGGCAGGCTCTATGGCGCTGGGTTGCAAGCACCACAAATGCCGCTTTTCCGCGCAACAGCCACTCTTGCTCCACCAACGAGACCATCGGCTCGAAGGCCTCCTCTTTTGGCAGGGGCGCTCGACTGGGCGCCGCCAACAACTCTACCTCGTAGCCTGCACTGTTAACTGCTTGATAAGGCTTCTTGGGGTTCAAACGGTAACTGGAGTCAATGGACTGCAGCACCGCCATCAGAGACTTGCGACCTTTTGCATCTGAGTCCGGGACCAGCATTGCAAGGGATACGGACGAGCCTCGACACCAGGCCAAGTCAAAATCTTGGGTCGGCTCATTGCCCGCTGGAAATTTCACACCACATAGAGTCTCATAGGCTGCAAATGCATTGGTTCCAACAACAAGAAGGTCGTATCGAAGCAGCCCCGCAACATCCAATGCGCGCAGCAGTTCGCCCTGCTTGTCCTGCATCACCGGCAATCGAAGAGCTCGATACTGAAGGGCGCGCTGCTCTATGAGGGTGTCGGCGTCAGCAGCCCGTTTTTTGGTCAGCTCCTTTTCAGCGACGAACGAGTCGTAAAGAGCCTCGGTCTCTGGCGAGCGCACGCCCTTGGTGGTAGCGCTGCCGTAGCCGCCTTTCTTTACTGCGAGATACTCAACATCGCCTTTGGGCTGCCAGAACATCGAGGTGGGCAGAGACGCCAAAGTCCGTCGCGCCTCATGCCATTGGTCGTAAGCCGCTTCGAGATTGGCAATGATTTGGCCCGAATCGGACCGAAAAGGGATGAAATCAGACTTCAGGTATGCCATACGATATTGATTATAGGAATATTCCACCGACTACGCGCACTTTTGCCCATAGTCGGTGGAAAACGAGCGATTCCAAGCGCGGTCCCGCGCCCACTGCATCCTCGCGGACGCCCGGAATCCGCTCATTCCAGTAGGTCTGACAAAGGCCGCTAACGACCTACCGTTAGCGGCCTTTTTTATTCCAGTCTGCTACAGATTTGCAGCACCGCGTTGCTGTGGTTCATGCTGTAAAAGTGCAATCCGGGCGCACCGCCGGCCAGCAACTGCTGGCACAGGTCGGTCACCACATCCAGACCGAAGGACTTGATGGATGCGCTATCGTCACCGAAGCTCTGCAGACGCAGTCGAATCCAGCGCGGTATCTCGGCGCCGCAGGCATCGGAAAATCGCATCAACTGGGTCGAACTGGTGATCGGCATGATGCCTGGCACCACGGGAACGTTCAAGCCCAGCGCATCCACCTCTTCGACGAAGCGGAAGTAGGCGTCGGCGTTATAGAAGTACTGCGTGATGGCGGAATTGGCGCCGGCTCTCACCTTGGTCGCGAACGCCTGCAGGTCGCTCGCCGGCGATTTGGCCTGAGGATGCACTTCCGGGTAGGCCGCCACCTCGATGTGGAAATCGTCGCCCGACTCGGAGCGGATGAAGCTCACAAGATCACTGGCGTAGTGGAATTCGCCGCCGGTTCCATAGCCACTGGGCAGATCACCGCGCAGCGCGACCAGGCGCTTGACTCCCATGGCCTTGAGCGTCGCCAACTGCGTCGCCACGTTGGCCCGGGTAGCGCCAATGCAGGACAGATGCGAGGCCGCACTCTGGCCTTCGGCAAGAATGTCGCGCACGGTGTTGAAGGTGCCCTCCTGCGTCGAGCCGCCTGCGCCAAAAGTCACCGAGCAGAATTCGGGCTTGAGCGCGTACAACTGCTGGCGTGCCAGACGCAGCTTTTCCACGCCCTCCGGGGTTTTGGGCGGAAAGAACTCAATACTCAAGTGCCTGGCTGCGTTGTCACTCATGATGGCTCCTGCTTTCGAGCAGCAATAAAAAATTCGCGGTTGCCGTCGCCCCCTTCAATGGGGGAGTCGAACCACGCCATTACCGTCAGACCCAGCGCAGCGCAGGCATCACGCAAGCGCTTTTCAATCAAAGGATAGAAGGAGGGGTCCTTCACGACCCCGCCTTTACCGACCTGCCCCGGCTGCAATTCGAACTGGGGCTTGACCAGGGTCAGCAAGATGCCTTCAGGTTTCAGCAAAGGAACAATCGCTGGCAGCACCAGCGTTTGCGAAATGAAGGACAGGTCCGCAACGATCAGGTCAAACTCCGGCACGATCTCCGAGGCTTTCCCCTCTTCCACAGCAAACTGGCCCGCCAACCCGGTACTGCGCTCGTAAGCCTCAACCAGGTCCGCCGCCATCAGCGAACGAGCATTGACATTTTCAATGCACAGCACGCGTGGATCCTCACGCAAACGCGGATGCAACTGGGCACTGCCAACGTCGACTCCCACCACCGATGCCGCGCCATGCTGCAGCAGGCAGTCGGTAAAGCCGCCGGTGGACTGGCCTACATCCAGGCACGCCAGGCCAGTGACAGACAAGCCCAGTTCCTTGAGCGCTGCTTCCAGCTTGAGCCCGCCGCGCGAAACATAGCGTGCCTCCGAGTCGTCCAGCAGCCGCAACTCGGCGTCTGCTGGAATCTCGTCACCGTTCTTGCCAACCGTCTTCCACTGTTCGCCCTGTAACCACTGCAAACCGCCGCCAATCAGGCGCTGCGCCTGAGACCGGCTGCTAGCCATGTGACGAACCACCAGAAGCTGATCAGCACGCATCAATAGCGATACGTGTCGGCCTTGTACGGGCCGGCCTTGCTCACGCCAATGTAGGCGGCCTGCTCGTCGGTCAGTTCGCTCAGCATGGCACCGACCTTCTTCAGGTGCAGGCGCGCCACCTTTTCGTCCAGGTGCTTGGGCAGCACATAGACCTTGCCGACCTTGTATTCCTTGGGCTTGGTGAAGAGTTC
>QYPX01000186.1 GCA_007280205.1 Comamonadaceae bacterium | reverse complement strand
TGCGCCGACGGACTGCTCACGCAGCAGCACCCAGCAGGCAACGCCCAGCAGCAGCGACATAGCGGCCAGTGCAAGAAAGATATGGCGCCAGCTGACCACCTGCGCCAACCAGGACAGCGGCGCGCCCGCCAGCACCGAGCCGAGATTGCCAATCAGCATCGCCAGTCCGACCAGCGTGGCGAAGCGACGCTCATCAAAGGATACCGCGATGATCTTGAGCATGGCAATAAAAGTCACCGAGACGCCCAGCCCGATCAGGGTGCGCCCGACCAGTGCCAGTTCGAGACCGCTGGCCAGCGCGAACAGCAGACTGCCGACGCCGCCCACCAGCCCGCCGATCAGCAGAATCCGGCGCGGCCCCAGGGTGTCGACCAGGATGCCGGTGGGTACCTGCATGACGGTGTAAACATAGAAGTAGGTTGCCGCCAGCGCGCCCAGCGAGGAAGCGCTGGTATTGAAGGCGGCCACCAGATCGGCTGCAATTCCGGCCGGCGCGAAACGCTGAAAAAACGACAGCGCATAAGTCGCGACAACGATGGCCAGCGCAAGGGTGGCGCGACGCTGTTGACTGTTGCTTGGCTGGCGCATGGTCAGGCCCGTGTCGTCTGGCCAAGGCGCTCGACATGGCGGGCAGCATCTGCCGCCATTGTTTCGACGATATCCGCCGCTGACGCAATAGCATCGATCAGGCCGGCGGCCTCACCAAACCAGACGCCGGTATGCTCTGCATCACCCTCGGCAAAAGCCTGCCGGTAGTTGGGGCCTTCCACAGCGATGTTCTTTTCCAGCGCGTCCTCATGGCCGTGCCATCGATTGGTGAAGGCATTGCGGGCAATGCGCGCGCTAAAGCCGCGCGGCCAGGCAATCTGTCGTGCAATATCGGCAACCTGCGTGCGCAGTGTGCCGTCGCCATTGGCCTCGACGATGGCACGGTGGTGAGCCGGCTTCACCAGCGCTTCGCTGGAGGCCCACAAGCGTGTGCCAACCAGGACCCCATCGGCACCCAGCAGCAAGGCCGCAGCCAGTCCGCGTCCGTCGGCGATGCCGCCTGCGGCAAGCAGCAGGGTCTGGGGTGACTGCCGGGTCAGAAAGTCCGACACTTCGGGCACGAAGCTCAGGGTTCCACGCAGGGCACCATGGCCGCCGGCCTCGCTCCCCTGCGCCACGATGATGTCGGCGCCGGCGTCCAGCGCGTCCATCACATGGTCCATATCCTGGCACTGGCAAATCAGGGTCGCGCCGACACTGCGGATGTCGTCGACGAAGGGACGCGGGTCGCCGAAGGAAAGCATCACCGCGGCGGGCCGGTATTTCAGGATGTCGCTGAGCACCGAGGGTGACTTGCGCAGCGACCACGAAATGAAGCCGACACCGACCCGCTGACCCGCTGCCGCCGAGAATTGTTCACTCAACCAGGCCGGGTCGCCATAGCCGCCTCCGATCAAGCCCAGGCCGCCAGCGCGGCTCACTGCTGCGGCCAGCAGGCCGCCACCGGCAAAGGCCATTGGCGCCGAAATGATCGGGTGCCTGAGGTGCAGCGCGCGCGTCAGTCGGGTCGTCAGCGCAGTCATTTGGCGGACGCTCTACATCTGTTTGAAAACCTGGCGCGCCAGCGCCACCGTCGCGGCGATGTCTTCGTCAGTGTGCGCGGCGCTGACAAAGCCGGCTTCGTACAGCGCTGGTGCAATGTAGACGCCGCCGTCCAGCAGACCGTGGAACAACTGGTTGAAGCGCGCGCTGTCGGTCTTCATCACCTGGGGATAGTTCTGCGGCAACTCGGGCAACAGGAAGAAACCGAACATGCCGCCTTCGCTGTCGGCGCTGAATGGCACGCCCTCGGCTTTGGCCGCCGCCGCCAGGCCGGTGACGAGCAAGCGTGTCTTTCTCGACAACGCTTCAAAGAAGCCGGGCTTGCTGATCTCCTGCAAAGTGGCCAGACCACAGGCGGTGGCCACCGGGTTGCCCGAAAGCGTGCCGGCCTGGTAGACGGCGCCCAAGGGCGCCAGCTGCTCCATGACGGCACGTTTGGCGCCAAAGGCCGCCAGCGGCATGCCGCCGCCAATGACCTTGCCCATCACTGTCATGTCAGGCTCAAAGCCCGCAAGCTGTCGCGCATAGACGCTTTGCGCGCCGCCCAGGGCGACCCGAAAACCGTTCATGACTTCGTCAAACACCAGCAGCGCCCCGTACTCGGTACACAACTCGCGGCAGCGCTTTACAAAGGGCACGGAAGCGCGCACAAAGTTCATGTTGCCGGCAATCGGCTCAATCATCAGGCAGGCAAGTTCCTTGCCGTAAAGACTGAAGGCCTGTTCGAGCTGCGCCACGTTGTTGTATTCGAGGACCATGGTGTGCTGCACCACTTCGGCTGGCACGCCAGCGCTGGTGGCGTTGCCAAAGGTTGCCAGACCCGAGCCGGCTTTCACCAGCAGCGCATCCGCATGACCGTGATAGCAGCCCTCGAACTTGATCAGCTTGCTGCGGCCGGTGGCACCGCGCGCCAGGCGGATGGCACTCATGGCCGCTTCGGTGCCGGAACTGACCAGACGCACCATGTCCATCGAGGGCATGAGCTTGAGGATTTCTTCGGCCAGCTGCACTTCGCGCTCGGTCGGCGCGCCGTAGGAAAAACCCTCCAGCACCGCTTCCTGAACCGCCTTGACCACCGCCGGATGACCGTGCCCCAGAATCATGGGTCCCCAGGAGCCGATGTAGTCGATGTAGCGCTGCCCGTTGGCGTCCCAGAAATAGGCACCCTGGGCCCGCGTGACAAAGCGCGGTGTGCCACCGACGGCCTTGAAAGCCCTGACGGGTGAATTGACGCCGCCGGGGATCACCCGCTTGGCGCGATCGAACAGGGCTTGGTTGTGGTCGGTGGAGTGTGTCATGTGCGAGGGCGCCTTCAGCTGCAAGCCTGGTTTTACAATCAAGCCATTCTATTGGAAGGCAGTTTGCTGTGAGCTCGACCAACACCTGGATGTGTCTGATTTGTGGCTGGCTATATGATGAAGCCAGCGGTGCGCCCGAGCATGGTCTGGCGGCCGGTACACCCTGGAGCGAGGTGCCTATCAACTGGACCTGCCCCGAATGTGGCGCACGCAAGGAAGATTTCGAAATGGTGCAGCTTTGACCTCGGCCGACCAGTGGCCCTTCGAGTGGCGCTGGATCGATTTGGTACTGCCGCTGCGACAGCCGGCGCTGGCCTACGAGCGCGAGCTGCAGTTGCGGATCGACGGCTGCATCCTCAAACTGATCCGCTCTGGTGACGCCGCTTGTGCCCAGGCCATGTCCGACATCAGCCTCGGCCTGGTCAGCGCCCAGAGCGATCTCAAGCCGCGCGTTTTCTGGCAGATTTGTGCCGCCTATTTTGAGGCCATGGCGAGCAGTCTGTGTGCGCCCGACGCGGCGGGTAAACGCGCTCTAGCGCAAATTCTGTTGCAGTACCGGGCACTGGCGCGCGGCGAAGCCGAAGTCTTGCCACGGCTAGCGCGTGAGTTGTTGTTCCTGCTGTCACAGGTCGATGCGCAGCGCGCAGCGCAACTGCCGCTGCTCGGCGCGGTCTGGCTGGCCTACGAGTTGTCCGCGCCGGACCGGCAAGACCAGGTCAAGGTGATTGGCGACCTGCGCATTGGCATCGCCGAATTCAATGCCTATCTGAACGAGGCCGATGAGTGGTCGCGCTGCCTGCACCAGGAACTCAGCGAGTGGGCACTCGAACTGCACCGGCCACTTTCGCAGAGCACACTGGGATGGGCGCATTCACTGGCCGCGAGTTCAGCGCGCATCGGACTGCTGGCCTTGTCCGGGATCGCGCAAGCACTCGAACTGGCACTGCGCCACGTGCAAGACCACCCGCCCGGTCTGCCACAGCATGCCAGCGTGTTTCTTGAGGCGGCAGAAGAGCTGCGTCGCTTGTTGCATCAGTTTGCTGCTGGATTTCTCAAGCAACCGGCCGCCGGCTTGTTGCTGTCCTTGCAGGAGACTGCGCGCTTTGAATTTTCCGAATTGGCGCCTGGCAGTCTCTCATTCACGCAGGAGACCTCGTCCCTGCTGGAGCAACTCGGCGGGGCGCTGCGCCAATGGCGCGCACGTCCCGACAATGCAAGCGCCCGCAACGAAGCCTTGCGACTGCTGCACATCCTGCAGAGCAATTCACAACGCGCCGGCGTCAACAGCTTGCAGCAGACCAGCGAGTTTCTGGAGGCGGCCATAGAGGAGTTGGGAAGACGACCCCTGCAGGCAGATCAGCTCGATCCGCTGTTTTCCCGCTTTGATGCCCTCAAAGTCCAGTTGGACAGGCTGCTTATTCGACCTTGATGTTGCGCATCGTAATCACTCCGCCCAGCAGCGCGGTATCTGCTTTGACGCGGTTGGCCAGACCTTCGGCGGATGTGCCTTGCACCTGCCAGCCCTGCTGGAACAGTTTTTGCCGCATCTCGGGTGAGCGGGCAATGTCGCTGAAGAGTTCGGACAGCTTGGCTACCACCGGTTTGGGCATGGAGTTCGGTGCTGCGACGGCATTCCAGATTTCGAGACTGAAACCCTGCACGCCGGCTTCACTCATGCTCGGCAGTTCGGGCACCAGGGTGCTGCGTCCGCTGGAGGTGACGCCAATGGCGCGCAGCTTGCCGGCCTTGATCTGGGCGAGTGCCAGTGCCGGCGGCAGCATGGCCAATTGCAACTGTCCACCCAGCATGGCGTTGGCTACCTGGGGATAGCCCGGGTAGGGCACATGAACCGGATTGATGCCGGCCTTGCTCTTGAGCCACTCCATGCCGATGTGTCCGACCGTGCCCACACCGGGGGTGCCGTAACTCCACTTGTCACCCGCGCTGCGTGCGGCTGCAAGAAATTCCTGCGCCGTGGCGCCAGCTGCACCCACCGGAGCCGTCAGCACCAGCGGTGACACGCCAATCAGGCTGATCGGGGTCAGATCCTTCAGCGGATCGTAGTTGAGCTTCGGGTTGAGCAGCTTGGCAATCGTCATGTTGCCATTGATCATCAGGCCGATGGTGTGGTCATCGCTCGCCTTGGCCACATAGTCAGCGGCAATATTGCCACCGGCACCGACCTTGTTTTCGACGATGATGCTCTGACCCAGGGCGCGCGACAGCGGCTCTGCCAGGGTGCGTGCCGTCAGGTCCGGTGAGGAGCCGGCCGGGAAACCAACGATGATTCGGACCGTCTTGCTGGGCCAGGACGCTGCGGCAGCAGCCTCCTTGACCGGGTTCTGCGCAGCAGCCCAGGTGGACAGCGCGGCGATGGCAAGGAAGAGGGTGGTGCGACGGATCATCAGGCGTACTCGCTTAGGGTTTTCTTCATTTTTTTCATGGCCGCCACTTCGATCTGGCGGATCCGCTCGGCACTGACGCCATATTCTGCTGCCAGTTCATGCAGCGTCATGCCGCCCGAATTATCGTCGTTGACCTTGAGCCAGCGTTCCTCAACGATGCGCCGGCTGCGCGCGTCGAGTGCTTCGAGTGCGCTGGCAATGCCGTCGCTGGCCAGGATGTCGCGCTGGTGCGCCTCGATCATGGCGGTGGGCTCGTGCCGGGTCTCGGTCAGATAGGCAATCGGACCGAAGGCGTTGTCGCCCTCGTCGGACGGGCTCGGGTCGAGCAGCACATCGCCGCCGGCCAGCCGGGTTTCCATTTCGATCACTTCCTCGCGCTTCACCTTGAGTTCAGCCGCCATGGCGTCAATCTGCTCTTCGTTCAGGGTTTCGCGATGCGTGCCGCTGTCGGCGGCTGCGTCGTCCGACTTGTAGCGCTGCTTCATGGAGCGCAGGTTGAAAAACAGCTTGCGCTGGGCTTTGGTCGTGGCGACCTTGACCATGCGCCAGTTCTTCAGGATGTATTCGTGAATCTCGGCCTTGATCCAGTGCATGGCGTAGCTCACCAGACGCACGCCCTGGTTCGGGTCGAAGCGCTTGACGGCTTTCATCAGGCCCACATTGCCTTCCTGAATCAGGTCGCCGTGCGGCAGACCGTAGCCCAGATACTGGCGCGAAATCGAAACCACCAGGCGCAGGTGCGAGAGCACCAGCTTCCCGGCGGCATCCAGATCGTTGTCCAGGCGGTACTTGCGTGAGAACTCCTGCTCCTGTTCAAGCGTCAGCATGGGCAGGCGATTGGCTGCCGAAATATAGGCTTCGAGGTTGCCCAGCGAGGGCACCATCGCCCACGGGTTGACCAGTGTCAATGCGGAACCTGAAACTCCAGTTGGATGAGCCATAGCAGACCTCCTCTTTGTCATGTCCTCAATATTAGCACTCTCTTGGATCGAGTGCTAATTGAAGGGTTCAATCGAAGCGATAGTCGTCAAAATGGAGCGCGGGTGGGGCATTTCAAGGGAAAATAGCCAGTCTATGACCACTGCAAGCCCAAACTCCCCTGGCGGCGCGGCGCCTGAGCCCCGTCTGACCAGTCTGTCCCACGGCGGCGGCTGCGGCTGCAAGATTGCTCCCGGTGTGCTGTCGGATATCCTGAAAAACGTCAGCGCCATGCCCTTGCCCAAGGAATTGCTGGTTGGCATCGAGACCTCCGACGACGCTGCGGTTTACCGGCTCAACGACGAGCAGGCGCTGATTGCGACCACGGACTTCTTCATGCCGATTGTGGACGACCCCTTCGATTTCGGTCGAATTGCCGCCACCAACGCGATTTCGGACGTCTACGCCATGGGGGGCAAGCCAATTTTGGCGCTGGCGCTGGTCGGCATGCCGATCAATGTGCTGTCAACCCGGACCATAGGCAGGATCCTGGAAGGCGGCGCCAGCGTTTGCCGCGCGGCCGGTATTCCGATTGCCGGCGGCCATACGATTGACTCGGTAGAGCCGATCTACGGACTGGTGGCCCTGGGTCTGGTGCACCCCAGCCTGGTCAAGCGCAATGCCGATGCCAGGCCGGGCGACCGCCTGATTCTGGGCAAACCGCTGGGGGTTGGCATCCTGTCGGCGGCGCTGAAAAAGGAAAACCTTGATGCTGCTGGCTATGCCCGGATGATCGACCTGACCACGCAGCTCAACACGCCGGGACCGGAACTGGCGGCGCTGCCCGGCGTGCATGCCCTGACCGACGTCACCGGTTTTGGTCTGGCCGGTCATGCGCTGGAACTGGCCCGCGGTGCCGCCTGCACGGTTGAAATTGACTGGCCCAGCGTACCGCTGCTGTCGGGCGTGCGAGAACTCGCCCTGCAGGGCATGGTGACAGGTGCCTCGGGACGCAACTGGGCTGCCTATGGAAAAGACGTCGAATTGCCGGCCGACTTTGCCCGAGTGGATCAGGACTTGCTGAGCGATCCGCAAACCAGTGGCGGTCTGCTGGTGTCCTGCGCGCCCGGCGCGGTGGACGCCGTGCTGGCTGTTTTCCGGCGGCATGGTTTTCTCGCCGCCACCGAGATCGGGCAGATTGCTGCCGGTCCGTTGACTGGCAAACTGCGCCTTCAGTCGCGCCGATAACGGCGCAGGTAGCGCCTGTCCAGCCAGTCCTTGAGCCAGCCGGCCCAGCGGCCCTGCGTTGTGAAGCCGCGCCAGATCAGCAGCGCGCGGCCTTGGCCATACGCTAAAAAATTCAAACGGTCCGGTCCTGGCTGGCGCCGGCGCGCTGGTGTGCCGGCCAGCAGGGCCAACAGGTTTTCGGCCAGGGCCGGCCTGGCGCGGCTTGGCGTCGTGCTGGCGGCAAACACCTGGGGGTGGCTGACCGAGCGTCCGAAGGCATCCACCGCAACCTGGCCATGAAAGTCCAGCGTCAAAGCGCTGCCAGCAAGCCAGGCCGGGGCTTGACCGGCGCTGGCGATGACGGGGACATCACAGGCCAGCCGGGCGCCGTTGCCGAGCAGAACCTGCTCGGCCTCAATGCCGACCGCCTGCTCTGCCAGTACTGTGATTTTTTGCTCTTTCAAGAGTTTGAGGATGTGTTGCCTATGGTCGGGTGCCATCGTGGCAGCCAGCCCGGCGCTACCCGCAAGCAGGGTGACAGAAGAGCCCGGCAGGCCTTGTCGCATGGCCAGCGCCAATTCGATGCTCATCGGGTCGTCGCCCATGACTGCGATGCGCAGCGAGCGGCCTGTTGCCAGTTCAGTCACCTTGGGCCACAAAGCGCAGAAGGCTTGCAGCGGCCGCACAAAAAGTCCGTGTTCACGGGCACCGGGCATGAGGGCTTCGATTTGCTGCCGGTTTTGCAGCGCTCCGGTGTCGATGGAAAGCCAGTCAAAGCCAAAGGTGCTGCCGTCGGCCAGGCGCAGCGCATTTTCTTTGAGGTCAAGCTCCGAAACGCTGCCTTTGAGCCAGCGCGCCCCCGCTTTTTGCAGCAGGGTCTCCAGACCGATCACGCAGTCTTCCAGCGCGTGCCGGCCGGCCACAAAGCCTGGCACCCTGCTGGTGCAAAGGTGCAGCGGATAATGCGCGATCAAGGTCAGCTGCATGCCCGCAGGCTGCTTGCTGGCCAGTGTGGACAACAGATCGAGATGGGTCTGGCCAGTCCCCAGCAGCACCAGTTTTCTCATGGCTGCGATGCGGGGAGCGTGTCTGGCATGCTGAGCGTGTGCATGGGCGCTGATTATCCGGTCACGGGCTGGTTGATAATGGGCCCGCGGTCGGGCCTGGATTCCGGTCGGTAATTCTGTGTTTTTCCAAGAAAGATTGCAATGAAAAGATGGATGATGGTAACCCTGCTGGTAGTGGCAAGCAGCGTGCAGGCGCAGACAACGGCCAAGAAGGAACTGGTAGCCAAAGTCCTGCTGTTGCAGCAGCCCGCCATCGAGCAGGCAGCGCAGGCGCTGGCAGAGCGGCCCGCCTTGCAGATGTTGCAGCAGGCCGGGATGGCCTTGCAGTCGCAGCTTCCGGCTGACAAGCGCGAGGCTGTTGCCAAGGAGATTCAGGCTGAAGCGAAAAAGTATGCAGACGAGGCTGTGCCCCTGGTGCGCGAGCGTGCCGTCAAGCTCGCGCCATCGACGGTGGGCGCCCTGCTGGAAGAAAAGTTCAGCGAGGACGAACTCAAACAGCTGATCGCGATCATCGAGTCGCCGGTGAACCGCAAGTTCCTGCAACTCGGCATTGAAATGCAAAATGTGCTGATCGACAAGCTCGTGGCTGAGACCCAGGCAGTGATTGAACCGAAAGTCAGGGCGCTTGAGCAGGCCATCGGCAAGCGCCTGGCCCAGGCCGCACCGGCTGCAGCGCCAGCAGCCGCCGCTCCCAAGCCCGCCAAAGCGCCTGCCAAAGCTGCCAGCAAGTAACTTGCTTCAGGACAGCAGCGCCTGCGCAAATTCGCGGGCGTTGAAGGTCTCCAGGTCTTCGAGCTTTTCACCGACGCCGACGAAGTAAACCGGCAAGGGGCGCTCGCGCGCAATCGCCGCCAGCACACCGCCTTTGGCGGTGCCGTCGAGCTTGGTGATGATCAGGCCCGTGAGCTGCAGGGCGTCATCGAAAGCCTTGACCTGACTCAGCGCGTTTTGTCCGGTGTTGCCGTCGATGACCAACAGAATTTCGTGCGGTGCCGTGGCGTCGGCCTTTTGTATGACCCGCTTGATCTTGCGCAGTTCCTCCATCAGATGCAGCTGCGTTGGCAAGCGCCCGGCGGTGTCAACCAGCACCACGTCCTTGCCCCTGGCCTTGCCGGCGCTCACGGCATCAAAGCTGACGGCCGCCGGATCGCCACCTTGCTGGCTGATGATCTCAACCGTGCTGCGCTCGGCCCAGACCCCAAGCTGCTCGCGCGCCGCAGCCCGAAAGGTGTCAGCCGCAGCCAGCAGCACGCTGCGGCCCTGGTCTGCCAGATGCCGCGTGAGCTTGCCAATCGAGGTGGTCTTGCCGGCACCGTTGACGCCTGTCACCATGATCACGGTGGGCTTGTGCTGCCCGATGACCAGCGGCTTTTCCAGCACCTGCAGCAGACTCGCAATCGATTCCACCAGCAGTTCCTTGACCGCTGCCGGCTCGCTCGTCTTGCTGTCCTTGACACGCTTTTTCAGGTCATCGAGCAGGTATTGCGTCGCCTTGACGCCGCTGTCGGCCATCAGCAGCGCGGCTTCCAGATCTTCGTACAGTGCCTCATCGATGCGCGTGCCGGTAAAGACCGTGGCAATGCTGGTGCCGGTCTTGCGCAGACCCGCTTTGAGTTTGACCAGCCAGGTTTTGCGTGCGGGCGCGTCCTGCCGGGCTACTGCGCTCGCGTCGCTGGTTTCAGTGGCAGGGTCGGGTGAGGGCTTTTTTTTGAAAAAACTGAACATGGCTTGGGTTCTTGGAATCGCCCCATTCTATGAAACGACTCCGAAAACCCCGGCGCATCATTGTGTGATGGCTACCAACACGCTGCAGGGGGCGTGCTCAATCAAGGCCTTGGAAATCGAGCCGCGCCACCAGCGCGCGGCCCAGCTGTCGAGATGCCGGTGGCCGACCACAATCAGGTCAGCCGAGATTTTTCGCGCGTATTTGGTGATCTCGTCGACCGTCTCGCCGGCCAGCACTTCGCCGCTGGCGGCGTGGCCGGCCGCGCGCAGGCGTTGCATGCCTTCGTCCAGCACGTCCTGCAGCGCCTGCTTTTCACGCTCCATCAGTTGCGGGTCGTAAACGCCTACACCCATGCCCATCACGTCCATGTTCAGCGGCATCACCGCTACCAGCATCAGCTCGGAATGCGACCACTGCGCCAGATCCTGGCAGTCCAGCAAAGCCTTTTGGCCACTTTCGGAGCCGTCGTAAGCGAGCAGAATTTTCTTGTACATGGTGCCCTCCAGAAGATGCAGCTTGGGGTGAAATACAACGCGAGTATAGACCTTGCGCGGCGCCGATGCAACTGGCATTAACTGCGTTAAGCTGTGGCCATGAAGCAAAAAGCGGCGGTCACGAAACAGAGCCACGAGGTCCGCATCATTGGCGGGCAGTGGAAGCGCAGCAAGCTGGCCGTGGCCGACAAGCCAGGCTTGCGACCGACGCCGGACCGGGTGCGCGAGACGCTCTTTAACTGGCTTGGTCAGGACCTGACGGGCTGGCGCTGCATCGACGCATTCGCCGGTACCGGTGCGCTGGGTTTCGAGGCCGCTTCGCGCGGCGCCAGGGAAGTGCTGCTGGTGGAGCAGGACACGGCCCTGGTGGCGCAGCTCAAGCGCGTACAACTGCAGTTACAGGCCAGCGCCACACAGATCGTGCGCGGCGACGGGGTGGCGGCGCTGCGCCAGCTTGGCGCTGCCAGCATGGACGCTGTATTTTTGGACCCGCCCTTTGATTCGGTGCTTTTTGAGCCTGCTCTGCTGGCAGCCGCCCACGCCCTGACGCCAGACGGATTTGTCTATCTGGAAGCACCGATTCTGTGGAGTCAGGCGGCGCTCGAACCGAGCGGGTTGACGCTGTATCGGCATCTCAGGGCCGGCGCCGTGCACGCGCACTTGCTCAGACGGTTGCCGCCGGCGCCGGCACAGGCTGCATAATGCGGCGCAGGAGAGTAAATGGGGAAAAGAAGAGCGTGAAGCTTCAGCCCTGATCGACCCACAGAAAGAGGATGGTGCAGAAAGTGATTGCAGTTTATCCCGGCACTTTTGACCCGATTACCCTTGGCCACGAAGACGTGGTGCGACGGGCTACCCAGTTGTTTGACCGTGTCATTCTGGCGGTTGCCGCCGGACACCACAAGAAGGCCATGTTTTCACTGCAGGAGCGCATCGACATGGCGCGCGAAGTGGTGAAGGCCTATCCGCAGGTCGAGGTCGAGAGTTTTTCCGGCCTGCTGCGCGACTTTGTGGTGGCGCGCGGCGCCAAGGCCATGGTGCGCGGCTTGCGCGCCGTGACCGACTTTGACTACGAGTTTCAATTGGCCGGCATGAATCGCAGCCTGATGCCGCATGTGGAAACGGTTTTCCTGACACCCAGTGACCGCTACCAGTTCATCTCCAGCACTTTCGTGCGCGAGATCGCATCGCTGGGCGGCGAGGTGAATAAATTTGTATCCGGCGTGGTCAATGAGCGCTTGATCGAAAAAGTGCGTTTGCGCGCGCAAGAACAAAGCGACTAAGTCAGCCCCTGGGCGGCCAGCCAGCGCAAGAGCGCAGCGTTCACCTCGGCCGGTCGCTCCATGGTCAGCATGTGGCCGCATTGGCGCAGCAGCACGAACTCGGCGCCCTGGATCAGTTGCGCAATCTCGCGCGAGCATTCTGGCGGCGTCAACTGGTCGGCGTCGCCGCACATCACCAGGGTCGGGCAGGCAACAGCAGCCAGATGGAGTCGGGCATCGGCTCGCGCCATCACAGCGCGGTTTTGCCGTATCAGTTGCCCGGCGCCGGCGCGCAGCACCAAGTCAAGATAGCTTTGTTGCAGTCTCGTGTCTTCGGCGCGACCCGGATGAAAAGCCAGCGGCAGATTGGCCTGCAGCACCTCGTCAATGCGACCCTCTTCAAACAGGACGATGGCGGCCTCGCGCAGCGCGCGCATGGCCTCGGTTTCCGGCCTGGCGCTGGTGCCCAGCAGCGCCAGACCGCGGATGCGTTGCGGTGCCTGGCGCACCACCTCCATGGCCAGCATGCCGCCCATGGAGGCGCCGCACAGGATCAGCTCTCCGGCATGTTCCTGCAGCAGACCCTCGGCCATCGCGGGGAGGCTGGCGTGGCGGCTGTGTGCATCACTGACCACCGCACGGAGTTGTGCCGGCATGGCCTCGAGTTGCTGCTGCCACATTGCGGCGTCAGCGGCCAGACCCGGAAGAAACACAAGTTGAGTCATTTGAAAATAATCCTTTGGCAGACTGGCGTATATTGAGACATCTTGGAGAAATTGAAATGAAGATACTACTGCCAGTTGATGGGTCCGCTGTTTCTTTGGAGGCAGTCCGCTTTGCCATTCGCATGGCGCATGCCGGCCTGGAGACCAGGGTGGTGCTGGCCAATGTTCAGGAACCGGCCAATTTGTATGAATTGGTGGTGGCGCACGATCCGCTGGTGCTGGAGCGCGTCAGCGCCAGCGCCGGCGCTCATACGCTGGAGGTGGCGCAGGCGCTGCTGGCCGAGGCCGACATCGACTTCGAGAGCGAAGTTGCCTCGGGCGACCCGGCGCACACCCTGATCGACGTCCTGGAACGCCACGCGTGCGATCTGGTCGTGATGGGTGCCAGCGGCACCAGCACGCTGCGCAGTGCGCTGTTGGGCTCGGTCTC
>QYPX01000187.1 GCA_007280205.1 Comamonadaceae bacterium | reverse complement strand
CGCCGGCGTGGTGCTCGACGACGACCCCAAGCCGGTGAAGGCCGCCGCCGCCGAAAGGGTGGCCGAGCATCATCTGCGGCTCACGCTGACCGAAGGAAAGTACCACCAGGTCAAGCGCATGGTGGCCGCGGTCAGCAACCGGGTTGAAGGTTTGCACCGCTCGCAGATCGGCGGCTTGCGCCTGCCCGATGGCCTGGCTCCGGGTCAGTGGCGCTGGCTGAGTCAGGCCGATCTGGCCAGCATCGCCTCATGAACCTGTTTCTTGATTCCTTCTGGCGGGCCGTGGCTTACTGCCTTCGCCCACGGGTTGTTGCGCTGTCATTTTTCCCCTTGCTGTTGACCGTCGGCCTGGCCCTGGGCTTGGGCTATTTTTATTGGGACGCTGCGCTCGATGGGGTGCGCCAGGCACTGGAGAGCTCCATGCTGGTGAACCGGGTTTGGGCCTGGTTGCACGACGCTGGCATGGGTAGCCTGAAGATGGTGTTGGCGCCCCTGATTGTGATCTTTGCCGTGACGCCGGTGATCGTTGTGCTGTCGCTGTTGACGGTGGCGCTGTTGATGACACCCGCGTTGACTTCGCTGGTGGCTGATCGACGCTTTCCGGGGCTGGAGCGCAAGCGCGGTGCTTCGCTCGTTTTGAGCGCTTGGTGGTCTTTGGGTTCGACCCTGCTGGCCTTGCTGGCGCTGCTGATTTCAGTTCCCTTGTGGCTGCTGCCGCCCCTGATTCTGCTGTTGCCGCCCCTGATCTGGGGTTGGCTGACCTACCGCGTGATGGCCTTCGATGCGCTGGCCGAGCATGCCAGCAAGGAGGAGCGCAAGGAAATTTTCCGGCGCCATCGCGGCTGGCTGCTCGGTATGGGTGTGCTGTCGGGCTATCTTGGTGCGGCGCCCAGTGTGATCTGGGCCTCAGGCGCCTGGCTGGCCGCGGCGTTTGTGATTCTGCTGCCACTGGCGATCTGGATTTACACCCTGGTTTTCGCTTTTTCCTCGCTCTGGTTTGCCCATTACTGTCTGGCCGCTCTGCAGTCTTTGCGCGCAGAGCAGACGCTGGAACAGAGTCAGGGCGTGCCGTTGGCGCCCGCGCTGCCTGGGAGCGACACGCTAACATTGCCGCATGACAAATCGATCAACACCTGAAATTCCAGTCAGCGCCGCGCCTTCTTTCGGCCTGGTCATCATCGGCGATGAAATTCTCTCGGGCAAGCGGGCCGACAAACACCTGTCCAAGGTCATAGAGTTGCTCAAGGCGCGCGGTCTGCAACTGGCTTACGCCGACTACGTCGGTGATTCGCCGGATCGGATCACGGCCACCTTGCAGCGTGCCTTTGCCTCAGGCGATGTGGTGTTTTCGTGCGGCGGCATCGGCGCTACACCGGATGACCACACGCGGCAGTGCGCAGCGCGCGCTCTGGGTGTCGAACTGGCATTGCACCCGCAGGCTGAAGCCCTGATCCGTGAGCGTATGCAGGACATGGCCAAAGAGCAGGGCGTCCCCTATGAGCCCGATCGCAGTGACAACATTCATCGCCTCAATATGGGCATGTTTCCGGTGGGCGCTTCGATCATCCCCAACCCTTTCAACAAGATTGCCGGCTTCAGTTGCGGCTCCGTTCACTTCGTGCCGGGGTTCCCGGTGATGGCCTGGCCGATGATCGAGTGGGTGCTTGATCATCACTATGCGCATCTGCACCGGGTCGCCGCCTGGATCGAAAAGTCGGTCATCGTGTACGGTGCCATGGAGGCCACGCTGACGCCGCTGATGGAACGCATCGAGCAACGCTACGCGGGGGTCAAGGTCTTCAGTCTGCCCAGCGTCGATCACCCGCAATATGGTCGACATATCGAACTGGGGGTCAAGGGTGAGCCAGATCTGGTGGAGCAGGCTTACCCGGCCTTGTTGAGCGGGCTGAAGGCCTTTGATGCGAAATTAGGCCCTGAAGTGGTGCAAAACTAAGCTAGCCATTTTGGTGCACCAATAGAATGCACTTGATTGGTGCATCGGTTTTCCGTAAAGCGCTGCATTGTTCGTTCCAGCCGACCAGAATTTCACAAACTCAGGGCAAAATCGGCGCTTGAGCAGATTTGTCTTATTGCCAGCCTTGGCACAGAAACTGCATCCGCTTCCATGTAAGCTTTTCAACAACGATTCAACCAGGAGTATTTGATGGCCAAGACCGTCGCAGACGTCATGAAGATGGTGAAAGACAACGAGGTCAAGTTTGTTGACTTCCGTTTCACCGATACCCGGGGCAAAGAGCAGCACGTGACCGTGCCGGTTTCCCATTTTGATGAAGACAAGTTCAGCTCCGGTCATGCGTTCGACGGCTCGTCCATCGCGGGCTGGAAGGGCATCGAAGCGTCCGACATGCAACTCATGCCGGATCCGAACACCGCCAACATCGACCCGTTCTTTGAAGAGACCACAATGTTCATGAGCTGCGACGTCGTTGAACCCAGCGATGGCAAGGCGTATGACCGGGACCCGCGCTCGGTTGCCAAGCGTGCTGAGGCCTACCTCAAAGCTTCCGGCATGGGCGACACTGCGTTCTTCGGCCCGGAGCCGGAATTCTTCATTTTTGATGATGTGCGCTGGAATACCGATATGTCGGGCACCTTCTACAAGATCGATGAAGGCGAAGCACCCTGGAATTCGGGCAAGAAGATGGAAGGCGGTAACAAGGGCCATCGTCCGACAGTCAAGGGTGGCTATTTCCCTGTGCCGCCAGTTGACAGCACGCAGGACATGCGGGCTGAAATGTCGCTGATTCTTGAATCGCTGGGCATCCCGGTCGAAGTGTTCCACCACGAGGTGGCGGGCGCGGGTCAAAACGAGCTCGGCACCAAGTTCAGCACGCTGGTGCAGCGCGCCGACTGGACACAAATTCTCAAGTACGTGGTGCAAAACGTGGCTCACGCCTATGGCAAGACAGCCACCTTCATGCCCAAGCCCATTGTTGGTGACAACGGTTCGGGCATGCACGTGCACCAGTCGATCTGGAAAGACGGCAAGAACCTGTTTGCCGGAGACGGCTATGCCGGTCTATCCGACTTTGCCCTGTACTACGTCGGTGGCATCATCAAGCACGCACGTGCCCTGAACGCCATCACCAACCCCGGCACCAACAGCTACAAGCGCCTGGTTCCAGGCTACGAAGCCCCGGTGAAGCTGGCTTATTCGGCGAAGAACCGCTCGGCCTCGATCCGCATTCCGTATGTCGCCAACCCGAAGGCGCGCCGCATTGAGGCGCGTTTCCCGGATCCGCTGATGAACCCCTACCTCGGCTTTGCGGCCCTGATGATGGCCGGTCTGGACGGCATCGAGAACAAGATTCACCCGGGCGAAGCAGCGACCAAGGATCTGTACCATTTGCCGCCCGAGGAAAACGCAAAGATTCCGACGGTCTGCCACAGTCTGGACCAGGCGCTCGATTGTCTGGACGCCGACCGCAGTTTCCTGACCAAGGGCGGGGTCTTTACCGACAGCATGCTTGATGCCTACATTGAACTCAAGATGACCGAAGTGACGCGCCTGCGCATGGCAACGCACCCGATCGAATTCGACATGTACTACTCGCTGTAATTGCTTGCTGTCTGTGACAAAGAAGGACGGCCGATGCCGTCCTTTTTCATTTCTGCTGCAACTGGCGCATACTGATGGCTATGAAACATGTTTTGATCGCTGCGTTGCTTGCCGCTGTGCTGGCAAGCAACGGCTATTGCGAGGACCGCATCTACCGCTGCGGCAATGAATACACCAATACGGTGCCCAGCCCGCAAACCAAGGGTTGCAAACTGCTTGAGGGTGGCAACGTCACGGTGGTGCAGGGCACGCGCACGGCCGCCCTGGCACCGGTGCGCTCGCCGGCAGCGTCAGCCGGGCAGCGTGTGGACGCAGCCGAGCAGAAGGCGCGTGACGCCGATGCGGTGCAAATACTCGAATCCGAACTCAAGAAGGCGCAGGAGCGCCAGTTGGAGCTGCAAAAGGAATACAACAACGGCGAACCCGAAAAGCGCGCTGACGAGTTGCGCAGCACGCAAAAGTACCTGGACCGGGTGGCGGCGCTGAAAGCCAGTCTGGCGCGCAATGAAGCCGACATGGCCGGTATTCGCCGCGAACTGGGGCGGGCTTCCTCCGTCTCTGCGACCAAATAAAACAATTTGAATCCGCCTTCTCCTTCACTTGATCTGCCGACGGTCGCCGCCTCAGCATTGCGCTTTCAGTCGTTCGACCTGTTGGCCATGCTGGTCGCCGTCGTGCACAGCAATGGGGCAGTGTTGTTTGCCAATGCGGGGCTGGAAGATGCGCGGGGACTGTCACGGCGTGCCATCGTAGGCTCGGCCTTCGCTGACAGCTTTACCGACGCCACAGCGCTGAACAAAGCCTTGCAGGGCCTCGGTGGCAATGAGTTTGCAGCCCTGCGCTATGACGCCTGGCTCAAGCGCCTGAACCGCGATCCCTTGCCGGTGCATGTGATCGTGACGCCGACCGAGCGGGCCGATGAGATCATTGTCGAGTTGTTGCCGCTGGAACTGCAGGCACGTCAGGATCGTGAAGAGCGGCTCGCCGAGCAGGCCCAGGCCAACAAGGAGCTGATTCGCAATCTGGCGCATGAGATCAAGAATCCGCTGGGAGGCATTCGGGGTGCAGCGCAATTGCTGGAGATGGAAATCGAATCGGTGGAACTGACCGAATACACACAGGTCATCATTCATGAAGCGGACCGCCTGCAGTCGCTGGTGGACCGGCTGCTGGCACCACACCGGCGTCCGCATCTGGTGGGAGACGTGAACATTCATGAGGTTTGCGAACGGGTGCGCCTGCTGATCCTGGCCGAGTTCCCGAAGGGGCTGACCGTGGTGCGCGACTTTGATACCTCGATTCCGGAGTTCCGGGGGGACCGCGAGCAGTTGATACAGACCGTGCTCAATATCGCGCACAATGCCTGCCAGGCGCTGACCGAACAGATTGCACAGGCCACAGCGACGCTCACATTTCATACGCGAATTGCGCGGCAGACCACATTTGGCAAACAACGTTACCGGTTGGCACTGGAATTGCATGTGATAGATAACGGGCCTGGTGTACCAGACTCGATCAAGGATCGCATCTTCTATCCGCTGGTATCCGGGCGTGAAGGGGGTTCTGGTTTGGGGTTGACGCTGGCACAGACTTTTGTCCAGCAACACCACGGCTTGATCGAGTGCGACAGTGTGCCAGGCCATACGGATTTCAAGATACTGATTCCGTTGCCTTAGTCAGTAGGGGACAGAGCTGGCTCGCTGCGCGTAGCTGCGGTCTGTCCCACAAAATGAGGAATATATGAAGCCGATTTGGATCGTAGATGATGACCAGTCCATCCGCTTCGTGCTGGAAAAAGCGCTGCTGCGTGAGAGCCTGCCAACCCGCAGCTTCAACAACGCGCGTGACGTGCTGGCTGCGCTGGAGGCTGCGACGGAGGACAACAGTCCGCAAGTGCTGGTGAGCGACATCCGGATGCCCGGCGGCTCGGGTCTGGACTTGCTGGGCAAGGTGAAGGAGCGGTTTCCGGCACTGCCTGTGATCATCATGACCGCCTATTCCGATCTGGATAGCGCCGTTTCAGCTTTTCAGGGTGGCGCCTTTGAGTATCTGCCCAAACCCTTTGACTTGCCCAAAGCGGTTGAGTTGATCCGGCGCGCTGTGGAAGAGAGTCAGCGCGAGGAGGTCAGCGAGGTCAGCATGGCCGACACGCCTGAAATGCTGGGCCAGGCACCGGCGATGCAGGACGTGTTTCGTGCCATCGGGCGCCTGAGTCAAAGCAACGTGACGGTCATGATCACGGGGGAATCCGGTTCGGGCAAAGAGCTGGTGGCATGCGCCCTGCACAAGCACTCGACGCGCGCCGCCGGACCCTTTGTTGCGATCAACACGGCGGCGATTCCGAAGGACCTGCTCGAGTCCGAGTTGTTCGGCCACGAGCGTGGTGCCTTCACCGGTGCGCAGACCATGCGCCGTGGCCGCTTTGAGCAGGCCGACGGCGGCACACTGTTTCTCGACGAAATTGGCGACATGCCATTTGACCTGCAAACCCGGTTGCTGCGCGTTCTCAGCGATGGCCATTTCTATCGCGTTGGCGGACACAGCGCGGTCAAGACCAATGTGCGCATCATTGCCGCCACGCACCAGAATCTGGAGCAGCGGGTCAAGGAGGGGGCGTTTCGCGAGGACCTGTTTCACCGTCTCAATGTGATCCGGCTGCGCCTGCCGGCCTTGCGCGAGCGCAGGGAAGATGTGCCCATGCTGACGCGTCACTTCTTGCAACACAGCGCGCTCCAACTCGGTGTCGAGCCCAAGCGGATTTCTGATGCAGCATTGGCCTGGCTCGGCAGTTTTGCTTTTCCGGGCAATGTGCGGCAGTTGGAGAATATCTGTCACTGGCTGACCGTGATGACGCCGGCGCAGCTGATTGAGTCCAAGGACTTGCCGCCCGAAGTGGGTGTTACGCCCGGCGAGAGTCAGACCATCGAGTCTTCTTCGCAGGAGCGCTCGCCCGTGCTGCCTGCGCCGACTCCCGTTCAGTTGGCCACTGTGGCACCAGCAGTCGTGCCGCAAGCTGGTTTGGACCATTGGGAGCGGGATCTGGAGGCTGCCGCAGCCGTTTTGCTGGCCAGTGGACGAACCGACGTCTGGGATGCCTTGACGCGTCGCGTTGAGTCGCGCCTGATCATGGCGGCGCTGATGGCAACACGCGGGCGGCGCATCGAGGCGGCACAAAAGCTCGGCATTGGCCGCAACACCATCACACGCAAGATCCAGGAGTTGGGCCTAGAGTAATTGTCATCCCCGACGCCTCAACTGTCATCCCCGACGCCTCAGCTGTCATCCCCGACACCTAAACTGTCATCCTGGCCGCCTTAATTGTCATCCCGGGCTTGACCCGGGAACCATGCCTTATGACTGTGCCGTGCGAACCCCGGATTGCGGATCCAGTCCGCAATGACAATTCAAAGTCGCAATGACAATTCAAAGTCGCAATGACAATTTATACCCCAGACAAGTCAAAGCCCCAGTGGCAATGAATCAAGCTCCACGACCACTGGCGCGTGATCGCTCGGGCGCTCGTTGCCGCGTGGTGTCTTGTCGATCACGCAGGAAGTCACCAGCGGCTTGAGCGCGTTGCTGATCAGGATGTGGTCAATGCGCAGGCCCCGGTTGCGCCGAAAACCAAAGTCGCGGTAGTCCCACCAGGAATAGCTCTTGGGCGCTTGCGGGAACAGCCGGTAGGCGTCGTGCAGCCCGAGCGCCAGCAGTGCACGCAGCTGATAGCGCTCTTCTTCGGTGCAATGGATGCTGTCCTTCAGGCCCACCGGGTCCCAGACGTCGGCGTCGTCAAAAGTGATGTTGTAGTCACCCATCAGCACGAGCTGCGGGTGTTTGGCCAGTTCCTCGCGAATCCAGTTGCGCAAGCCCTTCAGCCAGTTCATCTTGTATTCGAACTTCTCGCTGCCGGGCTCCTGCCCATTGGGAAAATAGCCGCCGATGACACGCACGCCATGGACGTCGGCACTGATGACCCGTGCCATATCGTCGGAAAAACCGGGAATATTTCGAACCACTCCCGTGGCTGGCGAGCGCGACAGAAGTGCCACACCGTTGTACGTTTTCTGACCGAAGCAATGTGCCTCATAACCGGCCTGCTGAAAAGCCTGAAACGGGAATTTTTCATCCGTCATCTTCAGTTCCTGCAGCACCAACACATCGACTTGATTCAGCCGCAGCCAATCCAGCACTTGCGGCAGGCGCACGGTCAGCGAGTTCACGTTCCAGGTGGCAAGCTTCATGACGCTCTCAAGCCCCCAGCAACTTCTCGATTTTCGAGCGGCCGTCCGGCGTGGCCATCAGGACCAGCGTCGTGCAGGCTTTGATCACATGCTCGTCGGCCGGATTGAACACCCACTGACCCTGCTCGTGCGTGGCCAGCAGGATGTAGTCTCGCGATTTTTGAATCAGCTGGCCGATTGGTGTATCCGCGAAATCCGGCGGAACCTGCACTTCCTCGACCCGCAACTGGTCATCCGTGCGCAGCATCTGGTCCATGAAATTGACCACGTGCGGTCGTACCATGGCCGACGCAATGCGCATGCCGCCGGTAAAGTCGGGCGAGACGATTTCATCCGCACCAGCGCGCCGCGCCTTGTCGGCGTTGCGGATGTCGTGCAGACGGGCCACCACGCGCGCCTTGGAGTTGAGCAATTTGACCGAGAGCGAAATCATCAGGTTATGGCTGTCGTCTCCGGTCACGGCAAAGACACCGGCAGCGGTCATCACACCGGCGGCGCGCAGGGCTTCATCGTCAGCCGCGTCGGCATGCAGATGCGGCGTGTCCGGATGCTCTTCGAGCCAGTGGTCAAGCGCCTCGCGGTCGCTCTCGACGATGACCAGCGTGCGCTGCGTCTGCAGCAGTTCGTTGGCGACGTTGCTGCCAACGCGGCCAATACCGCAGACGATGTAGTGCCCGGTGAGCCTGGAAATTTCCTTTTTCATGCGTTTCTTCCTTAGCGTGGCATTCAGATCGGATTCAAGCAACAGGGCGACGAAGGTGGAAAACAGGTAGCTCATCGTTCCAATGCCGATCACCGCAATGAAAACGGTAAACAGTCGCCCCATCGGATGATGAGCCAGATCCACCGTTTCACCATAGCCAATCGTGGCGACGGTGATGAAGGTCATGTAAAAGCTATCGATCCAGGTCGCCTCAGGGCGGCCGATGTACATGTAGCCGACCGTGCCGATCAGATGCACCAGCAGCAGCAGCGCCGTGCCGCGCAACAGCCCGGAGAGGTGCGCACTAGGCGGCGAGGGCTTCACGGTGAGTTCTGACTGTTGGTCGAGTGGCTAAATGTGCAATGCGGCCAGCGCGCCGACCAGAACACCCAGTGCGCCGGCGCCAAACATGGCGTATTCAAGCCACTTCTTCTTTGTCAGCAGGGCTATAGCCGCCAGCGCGATGCAGACCTGCAGCACGGTGGTCGACTGTGCCCAGCGGTGATGCTGGTGCATTTGCTGGTCACTTTGCTTGTCCCACTGCGTTGCTTCGGCTTCGAGCTTTTCCGCACCGACCTTGATTTCGTTCTTTTCCTTTTCGTAGCGGTCAATCTTGTCCTGGTACTTGGGTTTTTTGTCGTCGCTTGACAGATCGCGTGCCAGTTCAGCCAGCGACTGCTTGGTGCTCTTGGACTGGAAGTAGTTCCACTGGTTGGAGGCTTCGGTCTTTTTTATGGCGGCATTGTTCTTGAAGAGGCCCGCGTTGGCCTGCGTCGCGCCAGCCATGTAGCCAAAGATGGCACCGACGGTGGCGATGATGGCGGTGAACATCGCGATCTGGTTGATCATGCCGCCGTGCTCACCATGCTCGCCGCCATGACCACCCTGTTGCGCGTGTTCCAACTCGTGGTCGTGCGGACCGTGCACGTGAAAACCATGTCCTGACATTTCAAACTCCTGTATTCCTGCGATAGGTGACAAAACTGAAACACAACCCATTGGTCGCGAGCTGCTGTTCGCGTGCGGTTTCAGTCCATTCTGGCCCGAATTGTGGCGCAAAGGCGTCGCCGTCGAAGCTTGCGTCAATTTCGGTAACGACAGCGCTGCTGGCCAGCGGCAAGGCCTGGGCGTAGATCTCGGCGCCGCCGATGACCCAGGCGTCAATGTCAGGCGGGCACAGGGCACAGGCTTCAGCGAGGGAAGGGGCGCACAGCGCACCCGGCGCGCTCCAGCCTGGCTGGCGCGTCAGCACCACGTTGAGGCGCCCTGGCAAGGGGCGAAACTTCGCCGGCAGCGAGTCCCAGGTCTTGCGTCCCATGATCACCGGGCAGCCCAGCGTGCTGCGTTTGAAGTGCGCCATGTCTTCCGGCAGATGCCAGGGCAGGGCATTGTCCTTACCAATCACACCATTGGCGGCGCGGGCAAAGATCAGATGCAGCTTCATGCGTTCCCTGCAATTCGTCGCGCCGGCAACAGCACCGACGCAATCGCTGCTGCAACGAAGACAAGGGCAGCCAGGTCTTGCCAGTGCGGCCATTCGCCAACGATCACCGTCGCAGAGAGAATGCCGACCATGGGTACGGCCATCACGCTCATGGCGCTGGTCGCGGGGGGCAGATTGCGCGCCAGAGTGGTCCAGAAGATCTGGGCAAAGCCGTAGTTGATAAAAATGCTGTAGCCAAGACTGATCCACATGGAGTCTGAGAACTGCCACTGTGGCCAGGGCTCCGTGACGAAGGCGATGACCCACAGGCAGGCACTGGCGAGAACCATCATCCAGACGGTCAGCGCTTCCAGTGGCAGCGTCAGCTGGGCGCGGCGCATCATCAGGGTACCTATGGCCCACAGCACGGCGGCGATTTCCATCCAGACAATCCCCATCGGATGGCCTGACAGGGCATTGAACTCCACTGAGCTCAGTAGCCCGATGGCGAGCGCCGCCGAGACTGCGGCCACGGCGACGCGGCCGGTGAGTCTTTCGCCCAGAAACAGCACACTGATCAAAACCGTCCAGATTGGCATCGTAAAACCCAGGATGGCAGCGCGACCCGACGCCAGCTCTTTCACACCGAGTATGGACACCGTGTGCCAGCCCAGCATATTGGGCAGACCCAGTGTGAGGACCGAGCGCCATTCGCCACCCACAGGGCGCATGCGCACACCCCGCCAGTGATAAAACAGCCAGAGCCAGAGCGCGCCGCAGCTCATGGTGACGGCGCGAAAGTAGAGCGGTGTGAGTTCGCGCAGCGAGAGCTTCATCATCGGCCAGTTGACGCCCCACATGAGTGTGAGCGCCGCCAGGGCCAAAAGGTCTCTGCGCCGGATCACACGGCCACCGGCGCTTTGATGGGTGGGTGGCACTGGTATCCCTGGAGCTCGAAGTCCTCAAACTCGTAGTCAAAAAGCGTTGCGGGGCGGCGCTTGATGGCCAGCGTTGGATACGAATAGGGTGCGCGGCTGAGCTGCAGCGCCACCTGCTCGGCGTGGTTGCTGTAGATGTGGCAATCACCACCGGTCCAGATGAAGTCTCCCACGTCCAGGTCGCACTGCTGCGCCAGCATGTGTGTCAGCAGCGCGTAGCTGGCAATGTTGAAAGGTACGCCCAAGAAGATGTCGGCACTGCGCTGGTACAACTGGCAGCTGAGCTTTCCCTTTTCGCCCGGGGCCGCAGCGGGTGCGACGTAGAACTGAAAGAAGGCGTGGCAGGGCATCAAGGCCATCTTGCTGAGCTCGGCGACGTTCCAGGCGCTGACGATGATGCGGCGTGAATCCGGGTTGGTCTTGAGCGTATTGACGACTTCGGCAATCTGGTCGATATGGCCGCCGTCGGGTGTGGGCCAGCTGCGCCACTGAACACCGTAGACCGGACCCAGGTCGCCGTCGGGGCCAGCCCACTCGTCCCAGATCGAGACACCGCGCTCCTTCAACCAGTTGTTGTTGCTCGAACCTGTCAGAAACCACAGCAGTTCCTGAATGATGGAGCGCACGTGGACCTTCTTGGTGGTCACCAGTGGAAAGCCCTGTTTCAAATCAAAGCGCATCTGGTAGCCAAACACGCTCTTGGTGCCGGTGCCGGTTCGGTCGGGTTTGAACACGCCGTGCGTATCGACATGGCGCAGAAAGTCTTCGTACTGGGAGCGAATCGGGTGGGTCATTCAGTACCCCCCAAACAGCGTATCGATGGCTTCCAGGATGACACTTTGTTGCGTGATGAGATTGGTAATCGGACTTCGTAAATCGGTTGCGGGAACGGCACCCAAAGCTGAAGTGTTCATGACAACATTCTTGCCTTGAACGACCAACTCAGGGTTCAGATCCCGAATCCGTCCGATAAAGCGACTAGCGGAATGAAGCGGGACAACCACGCGTGTCTCAACTTCAATGAAAGTGTTTTGCACATCGAGCCAATACGGGACTCTGGCGCGCTCACTGGCATCGGGGTTCTGGTACACATCAAAGCGTGCCATGCGTCAGCCCTGCTCGCGGCCGTCGCCCAGGCTTTTTCCAAAGCTGCGGTATTTGGCCAGCGGCAAACCCTCACGGCGGATGCGCTCGTTGTAGGCAGCAAATGCGTCCTTGTTGTCGTCGCGCCATTTCTCCCAATAACGCCGTTTCACTTCGTCCTGCAAAAAGGCATCGACGGTTTTCGACAGATTTATACCCAATTTCTTCGCCTGGTCCAGCGTATGCGCGCCAATCGACAGGTTGACCGGGCGCTTTTGAGTGTCAGCAGCTGTGCGCATGGGGTTCGCTTTCTGAAAGTGCATTATTTATGCGCAATATAGCATGTGCATAAAAACGTGGTTCAGCCGTTACCTGCCATGTGCTGACCTAAGGATTTCTTTTGAAAAGTTTGCAAAAAGCGCCAGCCGCATCGACTCTGGCCACAGCAGGGCGGGACCGACAAGCCGCAAGAGACGATCACTTTCGCTGAGAAAAGTGACGAACTCTGAAGTACCGGGCATGCAGGTCACCAGGAAGGTAGTTGAGACCCTTCCGCGATACGCAGACCTTGCGACAAAACCCGACGTCGATACCTAACTAAGCACCACCCGTCCCGGGTTCAGCAGATTTTGCGGGTCCAGCGCGCGCTTGACGGCGCGCATCAGGTCCAGTGCGACGGGCGACTTGTACTTTTCCAGTTGTTCGACTTTCAGGCTGCCGACGCCGTGTTCGGCCGAGATCGATCCTTTGAAAGCCGTGACGCTGTCGTAGACCAGGGTGTTGACCTGCTCCTCATGCTCAGCCAGGAAGCGCGCCGGGTCCATGGCCTCGGGCGCCTGCACGTTGTAGTGCAGGTTGCCGTCGCCCAGGTGGCCGAAGTTGACCATGCGCACGCCGGGGATGGCTTGCTGCAGCAGCGCATCCGTGCTGCGAACAAATTCAGCGATGCTGGAGATGGGCACCGAGATGTCGTGTTTGATGTTCAGGCCTTCCAGGGGTTGCGCCAGCGGAATGCTCTCGCGGATGTGCCAGAGCTGATTGGCCTGCGACAGGCTCTCGGCCACGACGGCATCGGTGACAAGGCCTTGCTCCAGCGCAACCTCCAGCAGCGCCTCAAACTGCTCTCGTGCATGCGCCTCTGACACATGGTCCGAGATCTCCAGCAGCACACAGTAGGGGGCATCCATCTGCGGTGGCATGTGCAGCTGCGAGAAGTGTTTTGCAACCAGGCCGAGCGCAAATCTGCCCATGACTTCAAAGCCGGTCAGACCGGCATCAAAGTGACGCCGTGCCAACGTCAGCAACGCTATGGCCTGCTCCAGCGACGGCACGGCGGCCCACGCGGTCAACCGGGCGGCAGGTTGCGGGTAGAGCTTGAGCGTGGCGGCAGTGATGATGCCCAGCGTGCCCTCGGAGCCAATCATCAGATCGCGCAGGTCGTAGCCGGTGTTGTCTTTGCGCAGACCCGACAGCCCGTGCCAGATCTCACCCTGCGCTGTGACCACTTCGAGTCCCAAGCAGAGATCGCGGGTGTTGCCGTAGCGCAGCACTTGCGTGCCGCCGGCGTTGCAGGCCAGATTGCCACCGATGGTGCAGGTACCCTCGGAGGCCATGCTCAGCGGAAACAGCAGGTCAGAATCCTCGGCGCGCTGTTGCAGGTTCTGCAAAATGCAACCGGCCTGCACCGTCATCGTCAGGTTTGCTGCATCGACGCTGAGCACCGCGCTCATGCGTTGCAGGCTCAGCAGAATCTGCTGCCCCGACGCGTCGGGAGTGCTGCCCACCACCAGTCCGGTATTGCCACCCTGTGGCACCAGACTGAGGCCACAGTCCGGATGTTGGCTGAGATAGGCGACGCAGACCTTGACGATTTGCGCCACTTCATCGGTGGACGCCGGGCGCAGCACGGCCAGTGCCTTGCCGCTTGAACGCTTGCGCCAGTCCTGCGTCCAGGCGCTCAGGTCGCCATCGGTGAGTACGTGGGTACTGCCGACGATCTGGCGCAGGGTGTCGAGCAGGGTTTGCATGTCAGGAATTCCTTGCAACTTGGGTTCTCTGGCGCAAGCGAACGTGCAGCACGCAGGCGGCAAACAGGCTCAGGCAGAGCAGCACTTCGAGCAGCCCGAGCAAGTTGCCCGGTGCCTTGTCGCTGTAGGCGCGCACCACGCCTTCGGTGAAATAGAGCCAGACCATCAGGCTGACCCAGCGGTAGGTGTACATGCGGTTCTTCAGCAGCCCGGCCAGCGGAATGCACAGAGGCATCACCTTGAGCGCCAGCCAGGAGCCGCCGGGGCGCAGCGGCGCCAGGTAAAGCTCCCAGGCCAGACCCAGGAGGATCAGGCCCAGCAAGCTGGCGACGGCGACAACGCGGGTGCTGGCGCCCCCGCCGGAAGGTGTTTTTTGGACTTGCTGCATGGCAATGGCATCATAGCGGCCATGATTCAAGAAATTCTGCGTTTCCCATGGAAGAGCACGGCGCGCACGTTGCGCGAGCGCTTTCGCGAGGATCGCCTGGGCGTCACGGCCAGCAGCCTGACCTTTACCAGCACCATGGCGCTGGTCCCCCTGATCACCGTCGCGCTGGCGGTGTTTACCGCTTTCCCGATGTTTTCGAAGTTTCAGGAGGTACTGCAGAAATGGTTGATGGAGAGCCTGATCCCGGACAACATCGCGCGCCAGGTCATGGCTTACCTGACCCAGTTTGCCAGCCATTCCTCCAGGCTCGGCGGGGCCGGGGTGGCGCTGCTGTTTGTCACTGCACTGGCGCTGATTCTGACCATTGACCACACGCTGAACAGCATCTGGCGTGTGCGTACGCCGCGCCCGCTCGGCCAGCGGATTCTGATTTACTGGGCGGGTCTCACGCTGGGGCCGCTCTTGCTGGGTTTCAGTCTGAGTCTGAGTTCCTACGCCATATCTGCTTCCCGGGGCGTGGTCTCGGTATTGCCGGGAGGCGTCGAACTGTTGCTTGATCTGCTGCATTGTTTCATGCTGGAGGGTGGCATTGCGGCGCTTTACTTTTACGTGCCCAATGTCAGGGTGCGCTGGGCGCACGCCTGGGCCGGTGGCCTGTTTGTATCGGCCGCTCTGGAACTCGCCAAGAAGTTGCTGACCTTGTACCTGGCCAAAGTGCCGACCTACTCGGTGCTCTATGGCGCTTTTGCCACCGTGCCGATTCTGTTGATCTGGATTTACACCGCCTGGCTGATCGTCCTGCTGGGCG